>JAFMDE010000025.1 GCA_017857425.1 Akkermansiaceae bacterium | reverse complement strand
AGCTCTACATCATTGCCCAAGCCTGGAATCCGGGTGACTTCGTGATTCTCGAGCAGGTCAAGTAATTTGGCTAAAGCCAAGCCTTGCAATGGGTGCCCACCTCCATCCTCAATTTGAGGAGCGGTCCTGTGAGACTTGTATGCTGCGGACACCCGGAGCGCTTTTAGATGGTCGGGACTACAGGATTGCTTGTGCTCCGCACAAGCTGTGCGGGCTTGCAGAAATGCAAAGGAGCATTTCTGATTAAATAATTGCCGTGATCCACGGCACTTTGTCGTGCGCTCGAACTTCGTTCTCATCCTGTAGTCCCCAAATAAAAAACGGAACCACCAGAGGTGATTCCGTTTTTTAGATTGGTCGGGACTACAGGATTCGAACCTGCGACCTCTTCACCCCCAGCGAAGCGCGCTACCAAACTGCGCCAAGTCCCGATGTTGTGATTACCTTCAAATTTAGCATCTAAAGGCAAGGAGGCGCAATTAAGCCCATCACTTAGGAGTTGGCAAGTACCTATTTTCATGGCATTTCCAAGGTCTCATGAAACCTGCCAAGATAGCTGTCATAGGAGCCAGTGGATACACTGGACTAGAACTGCTGCGCTTATTACTCACCCATCCATACGCGGAGTTAGTTTGTGTCACTTCTCGCCAAAACGCAGGACAGAGAATTGCAGATCTCTTCCCTCGCTTCAGTGGTGCTTCAGCTGCTGATCTTAGATTTATTGATCCTGACCCAGATGCGGTGGCAGCCAGCGGGGCAGAAGTCGCCTTTCTAGCTCTACCCCATGGAGTGGCTGCAGGCTATGCTTCAAGCCTGCTTGAAAAAGGTCTCAAGATTGTCGATCTCAGTGCTGACTTCCGGCTAGATGATAAAGAGGTCTATAAGGAATTTTACGATGCTGATCACCCGGCACCTGAGCTTCTTGCCGAGGCGGTTTACGGCCTGCCTGAGATCCACCGTGATGCTATTATAGGTGCTCGGCTAGTGGCCTCCCCCGGCTGCTATCCCACGAGCATCAGCCTACCCCTCATCCCACTGCTACGGGAAAAACTCATCGATCCAACAAGCATCGTCACCTGTTCGATGTCAGGGGTCAGTGGAGCTGGGCGTAATGCGAGCCTGCCTCTCATCTTCTGTGAGGCCAATGAAAGTGTGCGTGCCTACTCGGTGCCCAAACACCGCCATCTCTCCGAGATCGAGCAGGAGCTCAGCAAGGCAGCTGGTCAACAGGTTGCGATCTCCTTTACCCCTCACCTTGTACCCGTCCACAACGGCATTTGCTCGACGACGAGTGCCCAACTCACGGCAGATCCTGATCAGGTGCAACAAGCGCTTGAGCGGGCCTATGCTGATGAGTTTTTTGTCAGGCTGCTAGGAAAAGGCGGCTGCGCTGACACCAAAAATGTCACCGGAACCAACTTTATCGATATTGGCTGGGATTATGATTCACGCACTGGACGTGTGCTTCTGCTCAGTGCTGAGGATAATCTTGGTAAGGGCGCAGCGGGTCAGGCAATCCAGAATTTCAACCTCATCTGCGCATTTCCTGAAACTGCCGGGTTGCAAAATTTTTAAAATCCGATCAGGGTCTTAACTTGTCATGCCCCCTAACGCTAACATCAAAAGAATCAAACGAGGAGTCTGTGCTCCGAGAGGGTTTGTTGCATCGGCTGTTAGTGCGGGTATTAAAAATCCAGACGACCCCCGTCTTGACCTTGCCCTGATCTATTCCAAGCACCCATGCAGTGCCGCCGGCACCTTTACCACCAATCGGGTCAAAGCTGCTCCTGTTAAGGTATCTCAAGCTTATTTAAAAGCCGACAAGGTGCAGGCCATTGTCGCCAATAGTGGCAATGCCAATGCCTGCACCGGCGTTGAAGGCATCAGCGATGCCCGCAAGACCTGCAAACTGGTTGCCAAAGAGCTTGGGCTGCGTCAGCGACAAATCGCGATCTGTTCAACCGGAGTCATTGGTCTTCCGATGCCGATGATGCGCATCGAACCAAAGATAGGAGAGCTGGTTACAGGGCTTGATTCCAATAAGGGCGAGGATGTCGCACGTGCGATCATGACCAGTGATACCTGCAAAAAGGAAATCGCTGTTTCACTTGAACTCGGCGGCCATCGAGTCCGCATCGGCGCGTGTGCCAAGGGCGCGGGTATGATTTGTCCAAGCATGGCTACGATGCTGTGCTTCGTCACTACTGACGCCAACGTCACTGCCTCATGCTTCCAAAAATCACTGCTTGAAGCGGTCGACACCTCTTTTAACCGCATCACGATCGATGGTGACATGAGCACTAATGATACCGTGATTGGCCTGGCAAATGGCCAGAGCGGTATGCCCAGCATCAAACGCAACAGCAAAGAATGCCGACTGTTCCGTGAGGCGCTAGCCTATGTCATGCTGGAAATGGCTCAGGCCTTGGTTCGGGATGGTGAACGCGTGACCAAGTTTGTCACCGTTGAGGTCAAAGGTGCCCGCACCTACCTCGATGCACGCAAGGTAGCCGAAGCCGTTGCTAACTCAGCCCTCGTTAAAAGCTCATGGAATGGAAATGACCCGAACTGGGGACGCATCATCCACGCTGTTGGTTACTCCCGCGCCATGGTCCGTGAAGAGCTCATTGATATCCACATCAATGGCAAAGCTATATGCCTAGGAGGCTTGCAGGCCACAACCTCGATGGATGCCCTTCGTAAAATCGTTGCCAAGGATGCTTTCACCATCACCATCAACCTTCACCTCGGCAAGGCGGAGTACGAAGTCTACTCAAGTGATCTCTCCCCCGAGTATATCGACTTCAACCGCTCTGAGTATGCCTACTGGAAACAAGCCCGTAAGGACGGCTTGACCTAGGTTCGCCTAATAGGCCAAGGCAACTTGATCCAGTGAGAGTGCAGTAAGCCTGCTGGCAGCCACCAATTACATCCTGGTTTCCTCTTTGGTCGAACGCAGACGGATTGTTTTAGTGCGCAGGTCATGGTGAGCCTCCACAAAACGGACGGTCTTGCTTTTGATGCGCATCAAAACTGAGTGGGTCACAGCCGTCTTACCGTCAATGTGCACACCCTGCAGCAAGGGGCTCGCGCTGATACCTGTAGCACAAAACAAGATATTGTTACCCGCAGCCAAATCCTTAGACCTGTAAATACGGTCGAGCTGATCGCCCCAACCATCTTTGATAAGCTGTTGCTTCTCCGCCTCATCTGCTGGCCATATTTTAGCTTGCTGACCACCACCGAGACATCTCAGACCAGCAGCAGAAAGCACTGCCTCCGGAGCCCCGCCGATACCGGCATAAAGATCCACATCCGTGCTCGGCAAAGATGGCGCCATAGCCGCGGTGATATCCCCATCTGCGATCATGCGCAGCTTGCTACCAAGACTTCTAACCTGTTCGATAATATACTCATTGCGTGGCCGGTCCAACACCATGACCGTGATATCACGCACGTTTTTGCCAAGCAGCTTAGCGGAAACCTTAATGACTTCTGAAATGGGCGCATCCACACTGATCGGCAGAGAAGGATCTTTGATCCAAGCCTGCCTGACCACTTCAGGGTAGGATAGCTTGTTCATATAAAATGCTGGGATTTCCTGCAGTGCACAGTCTTCCCCATCTTCTGGAATGGCGGCTGCAATACAGCTAATAGAATTTGGCATTCCTTTAGAAACATTGGTTGTGCCATCCACCGGATCAAGTGCCACATCAAAACGAGGGCTTCCCTCAAGCCAGGTGCCTACTTTTTCGCCGATGAACAAACCGGGCGCCTCATCCTTGATTCCCTCACCAATAACTATTTCCCCGCGGATGTCCATGAGGTCAAACATCCCCCGGATCGCATCACATGCAGCAAAGTCAGCCGCCTCCTTATCTCCACGCCCCATCCAGTGGGAGCTGTGCAGCGCCGCATTTTCGGTAGCCCTCAGAAATTCAAGTTCAATGACGCGTTCTTCATCTTTGTGCATCAAAAATTCATAAACTAAAAAAACCTCTATGTCACCGATAAGAATCAATAAATTACCTGATGCCCAAGTGAACAGAATCTTTCCATCACTCGCTCCTTGACTCAGCGTGGCGTATTCATGATTCTTACCTGCAGCACTATGAGTATCTCCCACAATGCCCGTTCCTTTAAGCGAGTGATTTTAAAGCTCAGTGGCGAAGCCCTGAGAGAGCCGGGCAGCCAAGACAATATCTCTCCAGAAATTGTCGAACGCGTTGCCAAAGAAATCAGCAAAAGCGCCGCCAGCGGTATTGAAATTGGAGTCGTCTGTGGTGGTGGTAACTTCTGGCGTGGAGCCAGTGCCAGCGCCCGTGGCATGGACCGAGCAACCGCTGACTACGTAGGTATGATGGCAACGGTCATGAATGCTCTTGCACTCCAAAGCGCGCTCGAAGCTGAAGGGGTAAAGTGTGTTGTCCAGTCTGCCATCGAAATGAAAAACGTGGCTGAACCCTTTATTCGCCGCAAGGCCAACCGGTTACTCAGCGAGGGAAATGTCGTTATTTTTGCCGCCGGCACAGGCAGCCCATTTTTCTCCACAGACACAACCTCAGCCTTGCGCGCCAGCGAGACCGGAGCCGATGCTATCATGAAGGCTACCATGGTCGACGGCGTCTACTGTTCCGACCCCAAGAAAAATCCTGATGCCGTGCGCTACGAGACCGTCACCTTCCAAGACTGCCTTAGCAAAAATTTGAAGGTAATGGATTCTACCGCATTCACCCTCTGCATGGACAACGACATTCCAATCATTGTCTTTGATATCGGCGGCAATGGCAATATCACCAAGGCCTTGTCTGGAGCTGATATCGGCACCATTGTTTATAAAGGCTAGGTAATCTCAGCACACATTATTGAATATTCACAACTCTAACTATGGAACCAAACGAAGCACTTAAAAACACGCAGGAAAGCATGCAGAAGGCCGTCGAGTACGCCGTTCACGAATTTGCCGCAATCCGCACAGGAAAGGCCAGCCCTGCTCTCGTCGAGAACATTGATGTCAATGTCCCCAGCTATGGCAGTAGCATGAAAGTTAAGGCCCTCGCTGTCATTACCGTGCCAGAACCTCGCATGATTATGGTTCAGCCCTTCGATCCCTC
Organism: Akkermansiaceae bacterium; assembly: GCA_017857425.1. Lineage (GTDB taxonomy): Bacteria > Verrucomicrobiota > Verrucomicrobiia > Verrucomicrobiales > Akkermansiaceae > Oceaniferula. The sequence continues at coordinate 16,071 of JAFMDE010000025.1, read as the reverse complement.
AACCACGGGCGACATAGAAAAAGCCATACTCGAAAGCAACACCGGCCTCAACCCTGCCAATGAAGGCAGACATCTGCGCATTCCCGTCCCTGAGCTCTCCGAGGAGAGACGCCGTGACATGGTTAAAATGGTCAAAACACAAGCCGAAGAAGCTCGTGTGCGCGTGCGCTCATGCCGCAAGAACGGCATGGATTCCGCTAAGAAAATGAAGGCGGACAACGCGCTCACTGAGGATGGCATGCATGACTACGAGCAGGATATTCAAGACCTCACCGATAAATACATTAAAGAAATCGACGAGCACTTGGCAGCTAAAGAAAAAGAACTGATGACGGTATAGAACCGCGCCTCTTTACCTCTTAGCCGCAGTCCGTTCAGCGTCTACATTCTAGTTAACTACGTTTTCTGGCACCCCCGCTAGGAATGCAGAAATGTTGCCCGCAACTCCTTCGAGTAATCTCTTGCGAGCCTCAAGGGACGCCCAGGCCGTGTGTGGCGTGATAATGAGATTAGGCACGGCCGGGTCCAATAATACGTGATCTAGTGGCGGCGGCTCAGCCGTCAGCACATCGAGACCAGCCCCTGCGATAGCGCCGGTTTTCAATGCTGTAGCCAAGTCGTCTTCATCAATGAGCTGGCCACGCCCCGTGTTAATGAGAAAGGCACTTGGCTTCATCAGGCCCAGCGTCTCACGATTCATCATTTTCTCCGTTCCGGGTGTCAACGGGCAGTGAAGGGTAATGGCGTCAGACTTGGCAAAAAACGCATCACGTTCCAAGCGCTCGATCTCTCCTTGCTGGGCCCCATCGCGTGAGAGGGCTACCACATTCATGCCAAATCCTTGAGCCGCCTTGGCAACGGATTTGCCAATGGTTCCGAGCCCTACAATGCCCAAGGTTTTTCCTGCCAAATCGATCATGGGATAATCTAGCCGGGTAAAAATGGGCGATTGAGCCCACTGACTTAGCTCGCCAGCGTAGCGGTTCATGCCAGTGGCAAGATTAATTAAAAGCCCGAGCGTATGCTGTGTGACACTCGCCGTAGAGTAGCCGGCGACATTACATACCGTAACCCCTGCCGCCTTAGCTGCATCCAGATCCACACAGTTAGTTCCTGTGGCAGCAATGCAAATAAGCTTCAGATGAGGTGCCTGCTGAAGCGCTGCCGCGTCAATGACCACCTTATTGGTAATGGCGATGCTGGCGTGTCGAAGCCGCTCAATAAGCTCATCGGGCGCGGTGACTGGATAAGCCTCGAGCTTGCCAAGTGCTGCAAGGTGGCCGAGGTCAATGTCCCCTACTGTCGAGGCGTCCAAAAAGCTAATATGATACATGGCCATCGTTTTACTGAAGAATACGCCTAATACCAGTGTATGTTTAAGCTTTTAGCTCCTCGCACCCAAACCAACAGCATCAGCATCTCGGCTTAGATAACCGTGCAAATGCTTGTCAACGGGCTCCATATATCCTATCTCCAATGAATGTCTGCCGAGATGGAACATACAGTCGCCTCAAGTGCCACACTTGAGGGAACCTCTCTCCACACTGGGGAAAAAGTCAGCCTGACTTTGAAGCCTGCTCCAACAGGGCACGGTTTCAAGTTTCGTCGTGTCGACCTTGATGACCAGCCCTTCATCGACGCTGATGTCGCTAAGGTGCAAACCGTCGAACGAGCCACTACCTTAGCGGAGGGATCGGTTAAAGTTCATACCGTAGAGCACATCCTCTCTGCCCTATGCGGCATGGGCGTTGATAATGCCCTTATCGAAATGGATGCTAACGAGCCCCCTATCGGAGATGGTTCATCCAAGCCCTACGTAGAGCTCATTAAACAAGCAGGTATCGAGGCTCAGGACAAACACCGCAGGGTCTATGAAATTCGTGAGCCGATTCACATGGAGACCAAAGACGGGTCATTAATCACCATCGTCCCAGATAAAAAATTCCGCGTCTCCTGCACCAATATCGGACCAGAGGGCCGCTTCACACAGTATTTCTCTAGTGAAGTCACCCCCGAGCTCTACGAGTCTGAAATTGCGCCCGCACGCACCTTTGTTTATTACGAAGATGTTAAGCCACTGCTCGACAAGGGACTCATTAAAGGTGGCAGTTTAGAAAATGCGGTGGTCGTGCGCGGAGAAGAGGTCATGAGCAAAGAGCCTATGCGCTTTGACAATGAGTTCGCCCGTCACAAAGCACTCGATGTCATCGGCGACCTCATGCTTAGTGGTAAACGCATCATGGGCCACGTGATCTGCGTCCGACCCGGTCACGGACCGAACACTCAAATGGCAGCTACGCTAAAAGCAGAATATCTCCGCATGCGCACAATGGTGCCACCATTAAAAATCCCTGATGGAGAGGGCGTGCTCGACATCAATGAGGTCATGCAAATCCTGCCACACCGCTACCCATTCCTCATGCTTGACCGGGTGGTCGACTTCGAGGGAGACAGCAAGTGCACAGGAGTCAAAAATGTCACCATCAACGAACCCTATTTCCAAGGGCACTTCCCGGGTCATCCCGTCATGCCTGGAGTTTTACAGGTGGAAGCAATGGCGCAAGTCGCCTCAATTTTGCTGCTACGCAAACCTGAGAACCAAGGTAAAATCGGCTACTTCATGAGCGTTGATAAGGTTAAGTGGCGCCGGCCTGTATTACCTGGTGATACGCTCTTCATTGAGGCCGAAATCCTCAAGGTGCGCCGCAATATTGGCTCCGCCGTTTGCCGCTGTATTGTTAATGGCGAAGTCGCATCCTCAGGCGAACTCAAATTCGCACTGATCGATAACTAAGCTCACGCTCCGCAAATAGCGCTCCCATGTCAGACTCCCTGATTCATCCGACTGCGGTCATTGACCCATCAGCACAGCTCGCTGACGGCGTTGAGATTGGTCCTTACTCAGTGGTGGGCGCCAATGTCAATATCGGTGCCGGCAGTGTATTAAAATCACATGTCGTTATTGAGGGCCATACCACAATTGGTGAGAACAATACATTCTTCCCATTCTCAGCCATCGGCCAAATCACTCAGGATCTTAAATATGTCGGCGAGCCCACCGCCTTGCTCATCGGCGATCACAATACCTTCCGCGAGAATACCACCATTCACCGAGGAACCACTGAAGAGGTTCCTACACGAATTGGGGATCACAACCTATTCCTCTCCTACTCCCACGTAGCTCACGATTGCCAGGTAGGCAACCACTGTATTTTATCCAACAATGGCACGCTCGGCGGGCATTGCACCGTCGGAGACCACGCTATCATTTCAGGCCTATCCGGAGCCCATCAGTTTTGCCGAATTGGTGAGCATTCCCTCGTAGGGGGCTGCACAAAAATTGTCCAAGATGTTCCCCCATTCACCATTGTGGATGGTAGTCCTGCCGCTGTCAGAGGTCTCAACCTGGTCGGTTTACAGCGACGAGGTTTTGACGATACAACGCGGCGCGCACTCAAGCGCACCTACAAGAAGCTCTTTCTCAGTAAGAAGGTGAATCTCGCTCAGCTCACCGAAGAGTTGGCAGAGTCGGAGTTGGCAGAGGATGTCAATGTTGCCAGGCTGATTGACTTCATCCGCAGCAGTGAGCGCGGTGTGATTCGTTAAGCCTGCTACTTGAGTGCCCTTGAAGCCACTCACCATGTGCAGAGCTCTCTGTTTACTAAGCGTTTGATTCTGCGCTTCAACAAAAAGCCCCCCAGCGCATTACTGTGCTGGAGAGCTTCTACTATGAACAAATGACAATGTTTACTGGCAAGCCTCACACTCTCCGCCGTTGATCATGGCGTCGATGCTGCACGCCTGCTGTTCGGCAGCCGTGTATTCTTTTTTCTGCTCGCTGACTGCTCCCGCTGCACCCACTGCGCCCGCTGCGCCTCGGACTTCTTTCTTCACCGAGATCGTAGACTTCTCAATATTAGAGGCCTGTAGGGTGCGGAGATAATAGGTGGTTTTCAAGCCGGTGTGCCATGCATGACGATACATGTGAGAGAGCGTCTTCATCTCTGGCTCAGCCAGGAAGAGGTTAACACTCTGAGACTGATCAATCCATTTCTGTCTGCGCGCCGCGGCATCAATGATTGCTTTGTAGCCAACACTGAAGACCGTTTGGTGCTTCTCTTTTAGGCTTTCAGGAATGTCTTCAATATCGCCAAGCTCACCATCAAAATACTTGAGTTGATCCAGCATATCCTGATCCCAAAGACCCTCTTTTTTCAGGTCATTGACGAGCTCGCGGTTGAGCACAATGAAATCTCCTGAGAGGTTCGACTTCACATACAGGTTCTTATAGTTGGGCTCGATGCAGGGAGTGGTTCCCATGATATTGGAAATCGTCGCCGTTGGAGCAATGGCAAGCACATTAGAGTTACGCATGCCGTGCTTGGCGATTTTCTCGCGCAGGTGCGTCCAATCCATTTTTGCACCACGAGGCACATCAATGTCGACACCACGCTCATCTTCAAGAAGGTCAACCGTATCTTGGGGAAGAATGCCTCGGTCCCACTTAGAACCTTTGTAGCTGGAATACGTTCCCGACTCAGTAGCGAGATCAGAGGAAGCATTGTAGGCGTAGTATGCAATTGCCTCCATGAACTCATCATTGAACTCAATGGCGGCATCAGAGGCGAACGCGAGTCCCTTTTTATAGAGCGCGTTTTGCAGACCCATCACCCCCATGCCAATCGGCCGGTGGCGGCTGTTTGCAGTCTTCGCAGCTTCGGTAGGGTAAAAGTTAATATCGATAACGTTATCAAGAGCACGGATAGCAACCGTAATCGTTTCTTTCAGCATCTCGTGATCGAGCGAGCCATCAGGTGTGATGTGGGTATCAAGCACTACCGATCCTAGGTTACATACGGCTGTCTCCTCATCGGAGGTGTTGAGCGTAATCTCCGTGCACAGGTTACTGGAGTGAATCACACCGCAATGATCTTGTGGGCTGCGCAGGTTACATGGATCCTTGAAGGTAATCCATGGGTGACCTGTCTCGAAGATCATCTTCAGCATGCCTTTCCAAAGTTCGATGGCGGGCACCTTGCGGGTCCAGATTTTACCATCCTCGGCCATCTTTTCATACTCTTCGTAGCGGAGCTCAAAGGCTTTACCATAAAGATCGTGCAAATCCGGTGCCTCATTGGTACGGAAAAGCGACCAGTCTTGGCGTGCCTCCATACGCTTCATGAAGAGGTCTGGAATCCAGTTTGCCGTATTCATGTCATGACAGCGGCGACGCTCGTCACCGGTGTTCTTACGAAGCTCAAGAAAGTCTTCAATGTCGTTGTGCCATGTTTCAAGGTAAGCACAGCCAGAACCGCGGCGTTTGCCACCCTGGTTTACCGCAACGAGTTGGTCGTTGTGGAGTTTGAGGAATGGAATAATTCCCTGTGATTCCCCATTAGTGCCTTGGATGTAACCACCTGTGCCGCGCACAGCAGTCCAAGATCCCCCAAGACCACCAGCCCATTTACTGAGGTAGGCGTTTTCTGCGATACCTCGCTGCATGATGGACTCGATCGAGTCATCAACCTTGTAAAGGTAGCAAGAAGACAGCTGCGAGTGAAGCGTGCCTGAGTTAAACAAAGTCGGTGTGCTTGAGCAGAAGCGGCGGCCTTTGTAGAGATTGTAGAGGCGGATTGCCCAGTCTTCACGATTTTCTTTCTCTGCTCGAAAAAGCCCCATAGCAACGCGCATCCAGAAAAATTGTGGCGTCTCGATACGGCGTTGTTTGTCTCCGGTTTTGTCGACAATAAGATAGCGGTCATAAAGCGTCTGAACACCGAGATAATCAAAATCTAGGTCAGCCGTTGGATCCAGCGCATCAGCAATTTTTTCTATATCATACTGAGCAACGACATCGGGTGAAATGCGTTTGATCTTGATGCCATAGGCAAGATATTTACTGAAGTGTTCGCGATGAGCCACCTTGAGGGCACGAATACCATCGATAAGGATGTTCCAGCCAAGCACCTCCTCGTAGATATAGCTCAGCAGAATACGCCCAGCAAACTTTGCAAAGTCGGCGTCGCGCTCGATGAGTGACTTCGCGTTAAGTATAACCGTCGACTTCAGTGCTTCACGAGAGATCTCAGCTCCTATGGAACGGCGCAGTTCTTGCTCGATCTCCTGTTCACTAATACAAAGAGTAAGACCAATGGAAGCGAACGTAATGCGCTTCTTGAGTTCACTGCCATCCCAGAACTCGGTGCTTCCATCTTGCTCGGTAACAACCACCATGGACTCCTGGTTAGGATCCTCAGCTGGCTCCTCATCGATGCGCATTTGCGCACGTTTAGCACGATAAAGAATGTAAGCTTCTGCGGCCTTAAAGTAGCCTTGGCGCATGAGTTCCTCTTGAACAAGGTCCTGCACATTCTCAATGTGTGCAAAAGCAGAATCTCCACCCCGTATGCTCTCGGTGACACCATGAGCAACCCGCACGGCGGCTTCCGGATCTTCTTTAATGGAGAGGAATGCCTTCCTGACCGCGATCTCAATCTTGGTCTGACTCCATGGAACGACATTACCATTACGGCGAATCAGTCTAACTGGCATTGTTTGCGGCTCCTCGGAAACAATCACCTCACCGTTTTTCTCTAGGGAACGTGAAAACACGAGCGACTTCGCAACATCGTGGGCGTCGTTCTCAATAAGCGCTTTCTCAATCAACAGATACAAATCATTACGGGAAAGGCGCAGCTGGCCACCATCACGGACTTGCTCAGTAAGAGACCTAGAAACACTTTGGGCAACATTGGAGACAAAGTTGCGGTTTTCGTCGTTGAAGATCTTATCCTGTTGCTCTTGGCGTGAAACAAGAAGGTCTGTAAGCGCGCTTCCAATCGTGTCTGCTACTTTAGCAAGAGACAACTCCTCTTCCTCTGTTCCGCGAGTGACGAGTATTTGAGGAACGCGGTCTGCCGTTTGCTCGCCGAGCACGGCGCGCCAATCAAAGCAGCCACTATTATCAGTGGATGCAGCACGGTCGGTGATGACTTTTTTCAAGGCGAGGTCTTCTTCTAAAGAGATTGAGCGATACATGGGCGCAGGTTATTCTATGGTGTTTTTGAGTTTAATTAAAATGGTGATTGAGAAATCGGAGAGAAATTGATCACAAGCCGACGGTGCCGGCCTGATCAGAAAAAAGCAGATGGTTTATAGTTCGTCGTCGTCGATGTTTCCGAGTGCCGTTGATTTTTGGTACTCCGTGACGCGACCTTCAAAGAAGTTTTGCTCCTTTTTAATATCCATCATTTCTGCGAGCCACGGGAATGGATTTTCCACACCACCCTTGAGGGGCTCGAGGCCACTGGTTTCTAGGCGACGATCAGCAATAAAATCAATATACTGCTCAAAGTCTTCTAGGTTGAGGCCAATAGAGGAAACAGGCAGGCAATCCCGAATGAAGTTTTTCTCCAGCTTGATTGCCTCTGCCATGGTTTCGCGCAATTCATTCTTGAACTCATCGGTCCAAATCTCAGGGTTCTCACTAACAAGATCGATGAGCAGGTTACGCAAAAGCTTAATATGATTGGATTCATCACGCAGGGTGTAGCGGAACATCTGACCAATACCGGGGAATTTGTTCTGACGGTAGAGGCTGAGGATCATACCGAATAGTCCATAAAACTGGGTGCCCTCCATGCACTGACCAAAGATGAAGATATTGCGGGCAAGCGCCTGCTTGTTTTCGACAAGCGACATGTCCATATCGCGGCGCAGTGATCTGCTGTTGGAAACCACGAAGTTGGTTTTCTCCTGCACTGTTTGCACACCCTCAAAGATGGCTTCACATTCATGCGGGTTAAGTCCCAGAGATGACACCATGTAGACGAGTGAATCAGCATGGATATTTTCCTCATGGGCGTGGCGACGGAAAACGAGCTCAAGCTCTGGAGCCGTAACTTGGTCACGAATAACGTGAATCATATTGTCTCCTACGATGCCCTCAGCAGCAGAAAAGTATCCGATGCCCATCTTAATGATCCAACGCTCAGCGTCGGATACTTCATCAGAACGCCACTGCTCGACGTCTTTCTGCATGGGAATATCTTCTGGCTCCCAGTGGTTGGCACGCATATCTGAGTAGATGTCCCATGCCCATGGGTACTTGAGCGGCAAGAGACCAAAACCACTGATCTTATCACCCCCAATCACACGTTTGGAGTCCAGGTTCTTTTTCGCTTTCGCTTCTTCTAGCGGAATTATTAAATCATCGAGTTGAGCATTCATTAGTTCTAGGGTGTTGGTTGTTGGCGGTAGATTGTCAGAGATTGGCTTTTAGGAATTGGTTGACGGTTGTCGTTTTGATAAGGGCTATTGACTCTCGAGCATGTCGAGTGCCAATCGGGACGCCATTTTAGAGGTCGTCGTCCTCAAAACTTGTGGTGAGCGAAGCGCTGCTGGCATGAGTAACCTGCGCCGCGGTGAGGTGAATTTGCTCATCAAGCCATGGGAAGGGGCTTGTGGCGTGATGGAATTGACGTGGCAGGCCACAGGCAGCGAGTCGATTGTCTGCCAAATATTCTAAGTAAGTATTGAGAGATTCAAGATCGAGGCCAGCAGCAGCAACGGGCAGCGAAGCAGCGAGATCTTGCTCCATCTTTACCGCTTTCAGCATGTAATCAACGAGCTCTTGCTGAAACGATGTCGTCCACACTTCTGAGTTTTCTTCGATCAGTTCGTTGATCAGCTTGTCGAACAAGCTAATGCGGAAGGCAATGTCTCTGAGCAACTTACTGAATATCTTACCCGTTCCAGGAATCTTGTTTTGCGCAGCTAAAGAGAAGATGGATGCCCATAGGGAGAAGTACTGAGTTCCTTCCATGCAGTGAGTCATTAAAAAGACATTGCGGACAATCGCCTGCTTGTTTTCTAAGATCGTCGTATCTGTATCACGATCGATCGGGCTGAGGTGATCGACCATGAATTGCTGCTTGGCTGCCATGGCGGGCGTATTTGCCAGAGCCGAGCATTCCATCGGGTTGATGGAAAGAGAGCCATGCAGATAGACAAGAATATCGCTACGCGTGTTCTCCTCGTGAACGAAGCGGCCAAAGACGAGCTTGAGCTCAGGGGCAGTCACCAAATCCCGTATGGTGTAGATCCCGCCGGATTGAGAAATTTCTTGAGACCTGGCAAGAGCACCCAGAGCCACCTTATAAAGCATTTGGCAAGGCTCATCCATCTGAGCCCACTGCACGACATCTGTTTGAACTGAAGTCTCGCCGGGCTCCCAATGGCAATTTTTCATTTCCTTGTAGAGTGCATACGCCCAAGTGTATTTCAGCGGTAAAATGTTGAAAAACATCGAGTTACGGCCGTTGATCACTTTTTTGGCAGAATAGGCGTCCTCTGCTTTTTCGCGATCTAGGATAAATGTACGCTCGCCAAGTTTGATGCTAATTGTGTCTGCCATTTCAGTAAGGGTTGAGTTGTGAAAAAAATTGTTTACCTAAAGAGGATATTTCGGAGAGAGTTTTAGAGAATGTTACGGAAAGTATTTCGTTGGAAATTTGACGGGATTCTGGTGCTGGCCACTAAGTCACTATCGCTTAACAAAAAAGGCTTTATGGTTGGTTGAATCTACTTCGGACCTACTTTGTTTAGCTCATTCTGAGTTAATTTGACTTAACTCTCGTGCGCACACTTCATTATCAGACAGCCTCGTCATCATGCCCGAGAATGACCGTTTTAGTCAATGAGATTTTGCTCATATAGTATCCACAAATTATTAACAATACAACATGTTGTGGTTTTGCTTTTTAATTCTAAAGACGACTTTTTTCTTGCGGAGGCGCGAACCCTTTAAAAATGGACGCCCTTAGGCTTATTTAAGCAAGGTTCCTGCCCAACACAGCTACCACGCTGGGGGCAAAAAAAAATTGCACCTGTTAGACTGTGGTTCCCGTCTCTCCTAGTTTTTAAAAAATTCCTGTCGCGTAGCCGATCTACTGCGCCATGAGGTATCTCAGAAAGCATTATTTCCCATTGTTGAGGGAAATAAAAATTTATGTCGTGATGATGCTCCTTGGTCGCCGGTCACAGGGTCTGTGTGAGCCTATTGACTTAATTTTGAATTAAACAATTGGTCATCAATCATATAGAATGGGCTGCACACAAAACCTCTATTTTTATCAGTAAAACAACCACCATCTACCATCACGACAGCTATGTGGCATCATGGCGGGCTTGCCCTGCGACGCCAAGATAGACAATAAAACACCGAATCAGGGTTGCTATTATAGGTGATAGGCTCTACGGGACGCCCTCCTATCAAGGGCTTTATCCTATGTTTCACCTATTCAGCAAAAAAAGCGGCAACCTCAAAGATGATTCACTCTCGGGCTTAACTGTCGCCCTTGCCTTAGTGCCCGAAGCCATCGCTTTTTCATTCATTGCCGGCGTCAATCCACTCGTTGGCTTATGGGCTGCGGTGTTTATGGGTTTTATCACAGCGGCTTGCGGTGGTCGGCCGGGCATGATTTCGGGAGCAACAGGTGCCATTGCTGTCGTTGCAGGAAAAGCCGTGCAATACGGAGACAACCTAGGCGATGGGCTTGGCCTTCAATTTCTTTTTGCCGTTATTATGGTGGCTGGATGCATTCAAATCCTCTTTGGGGTGCTGAAATTGGGCCGGTTCATCCGACTCGTGCCTCATCCGGTGATGATTGGTTTCGTCAATGGCCTTGCCATTGTCATTTGCATGGGGCAGTTCGGCTTCTTTAAGAAATTTTCCCACCTCGATGAAAGCGGCGGCCGCGTCATGGAGTGGATGCAAGGAAGTGAACTCGGCATCCTCATCGGCTTGATTGTGCTCACCATGGCCATCATCCAATTTTTCCCAAAAATCACCAAGGCGGTGCCTTCAACACTGGTGGCTATTATCGTGGTCGGCCTCATCGCCTACTTCGGACCTGATGCTAGGACGATTGAAAATGTGCTCAGAGACGGTGGCGGTGACGGCACCCTAAGTGGCAGCTTTCCCGTCCCCGCTTGGCCAAGCGGCATCGTCTGGGGTGATCACTGGATGTTCATCCTTCAAACCGCCTTTGTCGTTGCCATGGTCGGCATCATCGAGTCTCTGATGACTCTACAACTCATCGACGAAATCACTGAGACACGCGGCCAAGGAAACCGCGAATGTGTCGCTCAAGGTGGCGCTAACTTCCTCTCTGGCCTCTTTGGTGGCATGGGCGGTTGCGCAATGATCGGCCAATCCTTGATCAATATCAAATCCGGAGGCCGTGGGCGCACCTCAGGCATCGTTGCTTCAGTATCCCTCACCTTATTTATTGTTATTGGCGGCCCCGTCATCATTCAAATCCCAATCGCTGCCTTGGTCGGCGTCATGTTTATGGTTGTGATCGGCACCTTCGAGTGGTCCACCTTCAAAAGCTTTGGCAAGATCGCCAAGTCTGAAATGCTGATCATTCTTACCGTCACCCTGGTAACCGCCATTATGCATGACTTGGCTTTAGCCGTATTTGTTGGCGTCATCCTCTCCGCCCTCGTATTCGCCTGGGAGAGCTCCAAGCACATCATCGTAACCATGCACAAGGACAGCCCAGAAGAACGCATCTATGGCGTCGAGGGCATGCTTTACTTTGGCTCCGTGCGCGAATTCTCGGATAAGTTCCAGGCTCGATCGGATGTTCCTAATATCGTCATCGACTTTGAAGAGGCTCGTGTCTGTGACCTTTCAGGCCTTGAGGCGATTAATGCACTCGGCGAGCGATATCGCAATGCCGGCAAAGTTCTCCACGTTCGCCACCTCTCCTCCGATTGCCGACAAATGCTTGAAAAAGCCGGCACCCTTGTGGACATCGAAGTACTGCCAGATGACCCGCACTACTCAGTCGCCCTGCTGCGCAGCGAGAAGAGCAAAATTATCGGCTCGTAAAGTTACGCATCAATGAGGCCACAAGTATGGCCATTCTATTTCGAGTTTTCATCTCCTTGTGGGCGATTCTTCTTACCGAATTCCTCGGTTTTGAAGTGACAAATGCCTATTTTAAGGTAATCAGCCGACGTGCTCATCATTAGAAAACTTACCAAAACCCTTGGAGGGCGCACGCTTTTCGAGGACGCAGACATGACCATCAACTGGGGCGAACGCGTCGCGCTAGTCGGACCCAATGGAGCTGGCAAGTCCACCCTTTTCAAAATGATCCTCAAAGAAGAGGACGCCGATTCAGGCAGTGTTGAGGTGGATGATTATGCCATCACAGGTTATCTGGCCCAGGAAGCGGGAGACCCCGGTGACGAGACTATTCTAGAAATAGCCATCGGCATCACCCCGGAACTCGCCAAAGCTATCCGCATCATGCGTGAGGGCGATGCTTCCGGTAATACCGACAGCCCTGAGTATCACGCCGCGCAAGACACTTTCGACGCTGCGAATGGCTACCAACTTGAGCCTAAGGCTAAGAAAATTCTTGCGGGCCTTGGCTTTCATCCTGACGCCTTCAACAAGCCCGCTCGTGAGTTCTCCGGCGGCTGGATCATGCGTTCCCACCTTGCTAAGCTCTTGGTGATGGAGCCCGATCTGCTGATGCTTGACGAGCCCACCAACCACCTCGACCTGATGGCACTCATCTGGCTGCAGCAGTATTTAAAAAACTACCCTGGTGCTTTGCTGATGATTTCGCACGACCGCGACTTCATGGATGAGCTCATTGAAACCGTCTACGAGATCGATGAGGAACAACTCATTTCCTACACTGGCAACTATACGGCATACCTCGAGCAGCGCACCAAACGATACCAACAAAAGGTGCAGGCCTATCGCAACCAGAACAAGGAAATCGAACGCGTTCAAGAGTTCATCGATCGCTTTCGCTCGGTTACTTCTAAGGCTGCCCAGGTGCAGAGCCGCGTCAAGCAGCTCGAGAAACTCAAACGACTGCCCAAGCCCATTGCTCCCCGTAAGGTTTTCAAATTCAACTTCCCCCAGCCAAAACGCTCCAATCAAAAAGTCATCGAGCTGGAAAACATCCACATGGCATACGGTGAGAAGGTCATCTACGATAATCTTGATCTCACCATTGAGAGAGGTGACCGTATGGTGTTGGTCGGCCCTAACGGCGCCGGTAAGTCCACCCTGCTCAAAATCCTTGCAGGACAGCTCGAATTTCAGAGTGGTGAACGCAAGGCGGGATTTAATACCCACCTCGGCTACTACTCACAGCATCGCACCGAAAGCATGAACGAAGCCAACACCGTGCTGGAAGAAGTCATGGACTGCGGTGGCGAGATGCGCGAAGACGAGGCTCGATCCATCCTCGGCTCCTTTCTTTTCCGCCGCTCCGATGTGCACAAAAAAATCAGGGTGCTTTCAGGAGGTGAGAAATCGCGCCTCAATTTGGTGAAGTTCCTCGTCAACCCGCCAAACCTCTTGCTCATGGACGAGCCCACAACCCACCTCGACATTATTTCCATCGAGGCATTACTGCAGGCACTCAAGCACTACGAGGGCACGCTGGTATTCATCTCACACGACGTTCACTTCATCCGCAGCCTTGCGGAAATCACCCTGCATGTTGATGACGGCAAACTCACCCGCTATGCAGGAGGTTATGACTACTACCTTGAGAAATCAGGGCTGGCAGATGACCGCGGCTCTGTGACCGCCTAGGTGCCCACAGCGTTTCTGCAGGTCTTCACCTCAAACCGAAAAGCCCCCGCACTATTGGTATGAACCAATGATGCGGGGGCTTTCTCATTTGTGGGTGGGGGGGTTTTACTTTGCTGTCATGTAAACTTCAGTTGCCTTTTGAGCTTATCTCATCAGGCATCCTTGGTTTGAACATTTGTTGTTGGGGGTAATTGTAGTGGTTGGGGGTTAATGGGTTTCCTGGGATTTGAGAGAAAAAGTTGCAACTGTGTCCTCTTGGTATCCTTAGTATGTTTGGGGGCATCTAGGGATACTCACAACCTGTTGGGGCTTTGGGTTGTCAAGAAGACAGCTTTTGCCGGGAGGCGAGGTTCCGTAATGCTACGTTGGCTTGGCGATGGATCTAATCAGAGATTAAACCTCTCGCACTTCATTAATATGACTACATCTGTAATAATATGCAATATTATTATGCATATTATTTATAATTATTAAAGATCGTTATAAACAAAGGGCTTTTAACCCTTTTTTTGTGTAAAAGATTGGCTTTGGCGCGCCAAAAAAGCCCGGATATAAAATTTCCCACGCAGATTACGACCATAAGACAGGATAAACCTATTCAGCAGCGAAGCCTATCGACCCCGCTTAGCTTTCCACATCTCAGCTTATATCGAACTGATATCGGGCAACTGGCAACGCCCATGCCACAACAACGAGGGGCGCAACTAAGAGAATAACTATCGATATGAAACCGGAAGTGCCTTCTGCAGCCCATCAAGTAACTTTTGGTGGGCTTCATCGACCTCTTTGGCTTTCAAAGTGCGCTCAGGAGAGCGGTAGTGGAAGGTATAAGCAATGGATTTTTTATCGGCAGGCAGCTTGGTGCCGGTGGGATCCTGGAACACATCAAAACAAGCTGAAGACACCAGTAGTCGCTCATTATGCTTTTTGAGCACCTTCTCAATCTCAGCATTGGCAAGTTCAGCAGGCGCTTCCATTGCCGCATCTCGGCTGGAACCAGGAAACTGAGGAAGCTCATCAACCTGCTTAATCCCTTCACTAAGCTGTTGGCATTTTTTAAGATCAAGCTCGACGAGATAGATCGGAGTATCGATTCCCAAGTCTCTGCACTTCGCTGGGCTGAGCTGAGCAAAAACACCGATAGGTTTACCGCCACATTGAACATCAGCCGCGATGATAAAACCATCACGCTGACGCTGCACAAACTGAATCTCCTTATTTGGCATCAACACCTCAATAGCCGCCTTGGCATCAAAGGCATCAATTCGGCCCTGACAGCCAGCCTGGACAGACCAGGAGCTAGGACGGCGCTCACCACCCAATAGCATGGCCAGCGAGTCGGCTTCGAGATCGGTGGCTTTGCCTCCACCCACATTGCGGAACTGGCGTCCTATTTCGAAAAAACGCAGTGACTTGGCACCCTGACGAATATTGCGTGCAGCTGATGCCACCAGCCCTGGTGTTAGCGATGGACGCATCACCGCATGATCCTCACTCAGAGGCAGCGCCACACGAATTACATCGCCATCCTGAAGCGGACGCAGCGGCAAGGCGGTGTCCATTTGCGCAACCGTAAGATCCGTAGAGCTCTCAGCAATGAGTTTGATGGTCTGCGTTTCATAGAACCCCACGGCTGCCAATGTCGAGCGCAGTGACATCTGATAATCGTAAGTAAGATCGACATCACTTTCTTGGGCAAAGCTTGCTTGGAAACGAGAGGGAACATTGTCGAGCCCGTGCACGCGTGCAATTTCCTCCACTAAATCAATGTGACGATGAAGATCCAAACGATAACTTGGAACACTCCACCTATTGCCTTCCCTCTTTTCGAGACCAAGGCGAGTAAGAATATCCTCTGCCCCCTCCAGGGTAACCGATGCCCCCATCAGCTGCTTCAGCTTGGATGGATCAAGTTCCACTTCTCCGTTAAGCTGTGGCGCCTCCCCTGCTGTGGCGGTTGCAGCTTCCATCTTTCCTCCCGCAAGTTCAACGATCAGGCTAGCGGCAAAAGCAGATGCTTTAAGCACCGCTTGAGCATCACTGCCTCGCTCAAAACGATAGGAAGAATCCGAGCTGAGGATAAGACGGCGCGAGGTGCGGCGGATTTTTGACGGGGTAAAATAGGCTGCCTCAAGGATGATATCGGTAGTGGCATTACTCACACCACTGTCCAGACCTCCCATAATGCCGCCAAGGGCAAGTGCCTTGCCAGATGCATCAGAGATAACAACATCCTCACTGCTCAAGGTGTAGTCAACCTCGTCGAGCGCCTTAAAGATTTCGCCATCGTTAGCCATGCGGATATCGAGCGCCCCGTCAACCTTGGCCGCATCAAAGGCGTGCAAAGGATGACCGAGCTCGTGCAAGGCGTAATTGGTAATATCAACGACATTGTTAATCGGACGCAGGCCAATAGCCTCAAGCTTTGTTTTGAGCCA
>JAFMDE010000024.1 GCA_017857425.1 Akkermansiaceae bacterium | reverse complement strand
GATAGAACCGGCCGCCGTTTTCCTGCGCTAAGTCATAGGCATAGATCGCCGCATAAGCATGACCTAAATGAAGATGGCCAGTTGGAGATGGAGCAAAACGTGAAATCATCACCTCTTCTTTAAAAGCCTATGATAAATTGCCAATATGCAAAATTCTATTAATTAGCGGCCTTTAACGCAAAACACTTGCAATAGTATGTGGTTTGCGTTAAAGAAATCACGCAGTCATGAAAAAACTCATTCTATTCATCACTCTTTCCCTTTGCTCCGTCTTCTCTGCGGCCACCGCACAAGCCAAGCTGAAAGTAGCAAGCCTCCACCCATTGATCACGGATGTGGCTAGGCAGGTAGCAGGTCAGCACGCTCATGTGATTCAGTTAATCGACCCACATGCTGACCCCCATGACTTTCAGCCGACCCCAAAATCCTTGCTCAAGGCAAAAGGAGCTCAACTTTACCTAGCAAGTGGTAAAAATCTAGAAACCTATCTGAGCAAACTCAGGAACACATTGGGTGGCAAAGCAAAGGTTATAGAAGTAGGTAAAACGATCTCGTCTCGAAAAATTAGTGAGCGCGACAGCCATTACGTTTGCTGCCCCGATCATACCTACGGCGCCATCGACCCCCATTGGTGGCATTGTGTCAGCAACATGCAGAAAGCGGCGCGCGTGATTGCCAAAGAATTTGCCACTGCTGACCCAGCTAATGCCGCTGCTTACAAAACCAATGCCGCTAACTACTCAGAACGCCTTGCGATACTGCACACATGGATCAAGCGTGAGGTGAGCCGCATTCCTCGAAAAGATCGCATCCTCAGTACCGCCCATGCTGCCTTTGGATATTTCTGTAAAGAATATGGTTTTAGACCTCTGCCCATCAAAGGCATGACCGCTCATCAAAAAACCAGCGCCTCATACCAGGCTAAGGCTATCCAAGAAATTAGAAAACATAATGTGAAGGCTATATTCCAAGAGCTGCGCGCAAACCCAAAGTCCCTAGAGATCATTGCCAAGGAAGCTGGTGTAAAAATCGGCGGCACCTTGGTGGCCGACGGCGCCCCAAGCTATGAAAAAATGATGCGGGAGAATGTGACAATCATTGTCTCAGCCCTCTCTCAATAACCATTTCTTGCTCAACATAACTTCTTATTTTTACCAGTCATTATGCGCGGCCTCCCTCCCCTTCAAGCACTGCTGCTACTGATTACTTTAGTTATCCTCGGTTTCGCGGGCAGCCACTTCATCGGCATGGACGAGACTCGTAGTCAACCAGCGCCGCTACCTGATACCAGCGCCGAAGAACAAGCCGTCGAAGCTGAAATCGAATTCATTTTCTCTTCGCCACCATTGTCATACACGCTCACCCAGCCGTCTGTTACCGGAGGAAAAGATACGATACTACTTCAAACATCTGATTCTCAGGAAAACCCCTGTTATGAAACCGTCGAGCTAGTATCGCACCAGCCCACGACCTATTGGCTCGATGTCGTTTGGCCAGAGGACGCCATTGATGGAACACACCATTTTGTACAAATTTACATCTCCCCAGACCACGGTAATCGTCAGGGGTTTTCCTTTTTCAGCACGGCCAAGACCATGAACGAGACCTTTGAATACAGCAACGGAGACCATCATCATGAGTAAGTGCACCCATAGTCATACTCATGGGCAAACCCATGAGCTCATCATCAAAGACCTGGAAGTAGCCTACCGTCATAACAAGGTTTTAGAGGATATCAATCTGCACGCATACTGCGGTAGCAGCCTCGCACTCGTAGGCCCTAACGGCGCAGGGAAGAGCACCCTGCTCAAAGCCATTGCTGGGCTCGTTAAACAAAGAAAAGGACATATCACTTGGTCAGGCGAAGACAACGTTCAAACCCGAGGTGGTGAGTTTGCTTACCTGCCCCAGCATGAAGAGGTCAATTGGGACTTTCCGATTACCGTGCGTGGAGTCGTTGAAATGGGACGTTATACGCAACTTGGCCCATGGAAAAGATTCACCAAAAAAGACGAGCTCGCAGTTGAACGGGCACTCGCCTTGATGGAAATGGATGGGGAGCTCTCCAACCGCCAGATCAGTGAGCTTTCTGGCGGCCAAAAACAACGCGCCTTTATCGCCCGTGCTGTGGCACAGGAAGCTCATGTTTTATTGTTAGATGAGCCCTTCACTGGCCTTGACCGCGATCACACCGCAAACCTTACCCGCTTATTACGCAAGCTTGCCAAGGAGAACCGGCTCGTCATTGCATCCCATCACGACGTCAATACGCTAGCTGATATTTTTGATCGTGTTCTGCTTTTGAACCGCCGAGTGGTGGCATGTGGAGCATGTCAAACCACGCTAAGCGAAGACAATCTCAACCTCACCTTCAAGAACATGGCCAATGTCTGAACTCCTTGAAATACTCGACATGCCCTTCTTTCGCCGGGCCTTGGTAGCAGCAGCACTGATTGGTTTCACCAATGGTTTTGTCAGTGGCTTCGTGCTGCTAAGACGAAGCTCTCTCACCTTGAGTGCTCTGAGCCACACCATGCTCCCGGGTATTGTCATTGTCGTTCTTATAACGGGCTCACTGACACAAGCAGGTGCATTTATGGGCGCCTTATTAGCATCCTTGTTAGTCGGACTAGGATCCATTGCGATCACGCGCCATACGAGGCTTCCTCAGAGCACGGCTCTGGCTATTTTTTTCACAACAGCATTCGCCTTAGGTGTTTTAATGCTCAAGTATGTGCACACATCCCAGGACCTGGAAGAGTGGCTCTTTGGCAGCATCCTCTCGGTGAGTGATGGAGACCTAAAAGTATTTTTTGCCATCGCATGTTTTACCCTCTTAAGCGCGACGCTGTTTATGCGTCCACTGCTGTTAACATTATTTGAGCCTAATGTGGCAGCCGTGCAGGGTGTTGGTGTTCGCTGGATGAATTACCTACTTTATGCGCTCATGATCTTTGCTCTGATGGCAAGCTTCCAGGCCGTAGGCCCCATTTTATCGATCGGCCTACTCGTTGTCCCGGGTGCTATTGTGTCACTCTTCACTAACCATACTCGGTGGCTTTTCTGGGGTGGCGGTGTCGTCGGCTGTATCAGTGCTGTAGTCGCCGTGGTTATCTCCATCCCCTTAAATATTCCTACGGGTCCAGCCATCGTTCTGGTGTTAGGCGCCTTGTTCATCCTGGCCTACTTTTGCAGCCCTAACTACAGCCCATTCAAACGTTCTCCCAAACCTCAACAATAATTAATCCTATAATAGATGAAAAAAAAATCCGCTACTCTCCTGATTGCCTGCTTCGTGATCAGCCCCCTAAGCCTCTCCTCCTTAGCAGAAGCACAAGATACAACAAACAATGCGATACGTCTTGAGCCCACACTTCACCTGCGTCTAGCTCATGGTAATACCTCTCTGCCGGCAGACGAGGTTGCCTTCGGTGGGCATGACCCTGCAGAGGATAATTTTAACTTTCAAGGCTTCGAAATAGGCACCAACATCTACCTGGGTGATTACGTCTCCGGCTTTGCCACCGTCAATACTTTCAAACGAGATGGTGAGGACTTTGAATCTGAATTTGAGGAAGGCTTCCTGAAAATCGATAAGCTCCCAGGTGGTTTTGAGCTGCGCGGTGGCCGGATGCTTGCGCGCTTCGGCGATCAGAACGCACGCCATTTACACGCATGGGACTTTGCGGATGCTAATATGACCAATGTCAGGTTTCTTGGTGAAGACGGTTTCGGCTATGACGGTGGTGAGTTAACTTGGCTATTGCCCACATCATGGCAAGATGCACTAAGTATTGGCTTAGGTTCGGCAGTTACCCACGATCATGAGGAGGAAGATCACGATGAAGACGAAGGCGAAGAGGAACACGGCCACGATGAAGAAGCCGAGATGGCGCGTCCTGAAAAGAACATCGTTGTCATCCGCTACCAGACACAATTCGGTCCCAACGACTTCCATCGTTTTCAAGCTGGCGGTAGTTACCTGACTGGGGATAACGGCTTTGGTATGACCACTGATATTTACGGAGCGGACTTCACCTACACCTGGCGTGAAAACGGGCTTGAGCCAGGGGGCCAACAATTCCGCTGGCGTAGTGAGTGGATCATGCGTGATGTAGAAAATGATGAGGGCGGCTTTGAGGATTGTGGTTTAAACACTGCTTTACTCTGGGAGTTTAAAGAAAGCTGGGAGGCAGGTCTACGCTACGGTTATCTAGAAGGCGTTTCTGATCCCGAGCTCGCCGAGCGCCACCGTATTTCGCCCTCACTGACCAAGAGATTTGATTTTGGCAGTGATCTTACCGGTTTAGTCCGCCTCCAATACAACCATGATGACATCAAGGGTCACGGAACAGAAGATAGCATCTGGCTACAATTCGGATTTGATTGGGGTCCAGGCGAAGTGCGCTAGCCCCCCTTCAAGATTCAGCGCTATTTAGCATTGGCCAGCGCAATCATGAGCTATTAATATTACGGAGCGGAGCCACGTCGCCCCGCTCCGTTTTTATGTCTACAAACCTGCCCCCTCTTCATCCATGTTGTCTCGCTGGGGTTACAGCATGTTTGTTCTTGTCTCTGGCTTTGCACACTTTTGCCAACGAGACCTCTAATGAGGCCTCTGAAGTTAATGTAGAAGGTATTGTAGAAAAAATTCCATTTGGTGGCACCGAGCACACTCATGACGATGAGCCATCACTCGTAATAGAGCCCAGAGTACACTTACGAGCTGCCATCGGTGACACAAGCCTTGAAGATTCTGAACTTGATCACGGTGGCCATGACCCTAATCAATCTGGATTCAGTATTCCCGCCCTCTCACTCGGTGCTGATATGCAGTATGGTGAAAACATCGCTGGTTTTGCAGAGAGTATTTTATCTTGGAATGATGAAGACCACTGGAATGCCGAGCTTGAGGAGCTTTACCTGAAATTGTTGCATCTTCCCGGCGGGTTTGATCTCAAAGCTGGCAGATTGTTGGCTGCGGTCGGCACCCAAAATAGTATTCACAACCACGCATGGAAATTTGTAGATGCCGACCTCGGCAATGTGCGATTCCTCGGCGAGGATGGTCTCATTATTGAAGGCATAGAGCTCATCTGGATGGTCCCCACTCACTGGGATGATCGTTTCATAATATCCTTTGGTGACACCATTAAGCACGAGCACGAAGAAGAAGTGGCAGAAATTGGTCATGATCACAGTGAGGAGGCGGAAGAGGCCTTATGGGATAAAAATATTCTCTCAACACGCTATCAGGCTATTTTCTGGCCCAGTGATACAAGCCAATTCATCTATGGCGCGAGTTGTGTGACAGGGGAAAATTACACGGGGAAAAATGCGCAAATCTACGGCTTCGATTTTACTTACACTTGGCGAGAAGATAAACCCCAAGGCAAGCAATTCACATGGCGTAATGATGCGATGCTGCGCAAAGTGTCCACAGAGGAAGGAAGCTTTGAAGAAACTGCTTTCAGTTCCGCAGCGCTTTATCGATTTAAACCAGAGTGGGAGGTGGGTCTGCGTTACAATTACCTTGAGGGCGTTAAGGACCCGAAGCTTCCAGAGCGCCATCGTATTTCACCCTCGCTCAGCCATTATTTTTTCCTTAGTAAAACCCCCTCCATGGCACGACTTCAGTATAATTACGATCATAGTGATGAACGAGGTGATGATCACAGCATCTGGCTTCAATTTGGATTCGCGTGGGGGGCAGGAAGTGACTCACACGTTCATTAACGCCGATAACCGGGTTCAAATACTAGACGTATCACCATCATGGACATCAAACCTATTGCGCACCTGAGGACATGTTATGGAGAAAAGTTTGGCGTGCCACGCCAATCTGGGTTGGTTGATGAGGCCTGGGGTCAATTAGTCTTCGAACCAGAATACCGGCAACTCGATGCTATCCGCGGTTTAGACGGATTTTCCCACCTGTGGCTGGTTTTTATTTTCCACCAAACCAGCCACAAGGGATGGAAACCGACGGTCAGACCGCCTCGTCTTGGGGGTAACCAAAAAGTTGGGGTCTTTGCTAGCAGGTCTCCATTCCGACCCAACCCCATTGGTCTTTCTTGTCTTAAAATAGAAAAGATAGATCTGCTCGATCCGCTGGCACCCGTCATCCACTTGCGCGGTGTAGATCTGGTTGATGGCACGCCCGTGATTGATATCAAACCCTACGTCCCCTACGCTGATTGTTTGCCTAATGCGTCCCAAGGCTTTGCTCAGGGGCCACCGCTTCCCTTAGCGGTTCATTGGCAAAATGGCACAGAGACCAACATCGATAGTTCCACCAAAAAACTGATAGAAAAATCTCTCTCGATTGACCCTAGACCCGCTTATCAGAACGATGGTCAGCAACGTGAGTATGGCTGCCTTATTGCCAGCCTCAACGTGAGATGGACTGTACAAAACAACGCCATTCTCATTCTCAGCTGCTCTTCCTCCTAGGATTCCCGGGGCGCACCTGCCTAATGATTATCGCCGCTAGGGCGCAGCCAATGAGATTAAAGACAAGATCCCAGCCTGTGTTGTTATAGCCGCCAACATTTGTTTCGGGAATCGTCAGGGTAGCGATAAACTCGATCATCTCATTCAAGGCTCCAAACCCCATACCCCCAGCCGCACTCAAAATACATAAACCATAACTTGGTTCCGGACTTTGGCCTGTTTGTTTTTTTATGTTAGATCTTAAAATCTGCCAGCAAACCCAAGTGGTAATGCCAAAGCCATAGGTGTGCACCACCTGGTCATATTTTAGCAAATCCGTGATAATCCACCACGAATACAGCACCGACTGCGAGCCGTTCTCGGTAAAGGCTTCCGGCAAACGCACTAATCCACCAGCCATATGCAGTAAGCCCCAGCAGCTCATACCCCATAACACCCCGTTCGAAAAATTCACTCTCCTGTGCACCAACACTAAACTCGTGATCAGCACTGCCATCACCACAATATAAAAAACAAATTCCGTGTTGCCTTGTCTCATAGCCGCCATGATTGCAATCAGCATATAAAGAGCGCTAAAGGTAATCAGTGCCAGGCTAAATCTTGGGCGGTTGTTATCCATAAAAAGAAATCAATAGATAGAGTGACAGACTCACTTCTTTTTTTCCATCGTAGAATGAGAAAAATCGTTTACGCTCTACTACGTTAAGCATCACCCATGAAATATCGCTCACTCATTTTCGACTTTGACGGCACCATTGCTGATACTCTCGACGAGGCGTTAAGTATTTATAACGAACTGGCAGGCGAGCATAACCTACGCAGCATTAAAGATGAAGAGGTGCATTACTTAAGGCACATGAAGCTCAGTGATTTTCTAGATCACTTGGCCGTGCCTAAAAGACTTGTTCCCAAATTACTGTACAAGGGCACCCGCATACTTAAGTCTAGGATCAGTCAGTTGCCGATGGTTAGTGGCATGTCTGAGGTCTTGCCTGAGTTAAGAAAACAGAGCGATCATTTTGGAATTCTAACGTCTAATTCCGTCGAGAACGTAGAGCTGTTCCTTAAGCATCACGGCTTACATGATGTTTTCTCCTTTGTCTCATCCACCTCGAAGCTTACCGGTAAAGCGAAGCATTTACGTTCCATATGTAGAACCTTCTCCATCGAGGCTGATGAAATCATCTATATTGGTGACGAAATACGTGATGTGAAGGCCGCTAAAAAAGCGGGGGTCCCGGTCGCTGCGGTGGGTTGGGGTTTTAATTCCCCCGAGGCGCTCGTTGGTGCCAATCCGAATTTTCTCTTTCATGAGCCCACAGAACTGCACGGCCTGGTGGAGTGACCCTCTGCCCTGCAGGCTGATCATCTATTGCGTTACTTACTCAGTAACATCTTGATGCCAAACACCAGTAAAACGACGCCAAAAATTCGGGTCAGGTATTGGTTGCTGAGCTTGTGCATTAAGTCTGTGCCAAACCAAGCTGCAAGCGCTGCTGCCACAGCTGCGAGGGCAACAACTCGCCAGTCAATGAGACCTGGCTCTTTACGCAAGGAGGTATTCAGCGTGGCCACAAGAGCAATAATGACAATGACGGCCAAGGAAGTCGCTACCGCTTTTTTTTGTTCAAAACCTAAAACTGTCACAAAAGCTGGCACCATCACAATTCCGCCACCCACACCACAAAGTGCACCCAGTAAGCCCGCGATAACGCCAGTAAAGGCGGCAATGACAAGGGTCTTCATTCTAGGATAAAAGTAGATGGGTTAGGATGTGCAAACCGTAGCTATGAGGCGGTGGAGTACGGTGCGGTGATCAAGGCCTGAACTGACCAACGATTTATCCGCATCCAAACAAGCCTGCATCGCCCCTACCAGCTTCTCAACTCCAAAGGCCTTGGCATTCTGACTGGCCAAAAATAAAGGGTAAGCATTCACCCCGCCTGCCTTTTTCTGAGGTAGCCATGCGCGCTCGTTAGCAGGCAAGGCATCAAGGGCACTGGCGTATTGTTTATAGTTATTACTAGGTACATTACGACCCTGACTGACAACGGCGGACATGAATAAATTGCGCACCGTCGGTATAATGGAGGCTCTTAAAATACCAATGGCGCTCTCTTTGCGTGCAAGTTGTTGATCGATCAGCTCGAATGCTCGCCCTGCATTTTTTCTCTGCAAGGCATTGCCAATTTCAAAAACAACACCCGCATGACTCAGCGGCACCAGTAAGCGCACATCATCTTCATTGATCTCGCGGCGATCACCCAAGTAGACATCCAGCTTGTCGAGCTCACTACTGATCTGACGAGTGTCGACACCAACCAAGGTGATAAAAAGATCTAAAGCATGACCGGAAAAATTGAGCCCCAACTCGCTCGCTTTGTTTTTAACCATCGGGATCATTTCCCGCTGCCAACCATCACGGCCAACATCAGGTTTATCAAACACCTCAATGTTTCCGACTTTGTTGAGGAACTTGTAAAATCTTCTGCCCTTATGAATCGCGCTACTGCTGATCAGGAAATGAACATCCTCCGGCAACCCCTCCTCAAGGCAGCTAATCAGCGCCTCAGTTCCCTCCTTCGCGCGCTCGGCTTCACTAGTGCGGTCACTGCCGGTGAAGTTAGCATTTTTTAGCCACACTGTCTTACCACCCCCAAAAAACGGCAAGGTCTGTAAGGCCTCAATGGCTTTGCCGCAGGCGATATAGGCCTCCTCAGCATTACTGACCGTGCCATCGATTGTTTCCTGAGAAAAATCATCGCCGCCTTCTGGCTTCAGTTTGGTAAAGAGCGCCAACGCCGCCTCAGCCACATTGCCCTCATCTGAACCATAGATAACATGGATTTGACTCACGAAACAAAGGATTAGAAATGGTACGCCAACAAGCAAGTTCTAAAAGAACCTCTCACTCAGGATGATAATAAAACCAATAGTATACCCCAAAGGGGGGATAGACAAACATTTACAACTCTCTACATTCATCTTTATTGATTATTCACCACAGACGTTGATTTCCTCAAAAAATTGCAAGGTTTCAATCACGGAATAAGTATTAATCACACAAGTTTTAAAACACGCCTTTATCATGATATCCTTACGCAGCTCCATTCTTGCTGGTTTCTCCGGTCTTCTCTTATCCCTTCCTGCAGCTAACGCGGAACCGACTAATTCTCAGGCAACTGCCAAGCCCCTGAAAGCCCTGCTGATCGCCGGCGGTTGCTGCCACGATTACGCTGAGCAGCACAAAATCATCTCCAAAGGCCTGCAGAGCCGCGCCAATATACGAGTCGACGTCATCTGGACCCCGGACAAGTCCGTTGATCCCCCCTTCGATCTCTTCAAGAATGCTGACTGGGCCAAGGGTTATGATGTCGTCATCCACGACGAGTGTGCCGCTGGTAATAAGGATCCACAAGTAATCGCTAATATCCTCAACGCGCACAAAACAGTGCCCGCCGTCCACCTTCACTGCGCGATGCACTCATACCGCACCAAGGAATGGGCTCAGCACATAGGTCTACTCTCCACCCGCCATGGCCCCAAGGCACCCGTCTCCGTGGAAATCGTCGACCAGGAGCACCCGATCACCAAACCTCTGAAAAGCTGGATCACCACCACCGAAGAGCTCTACAATAACGCGGAAGTCTTCGGCGCTCACGCTCTTGCTATCGGTAACCAAACCTACAAAAAAGGAGCTAAGGATGTCACGGACTCCGCTATTGTTGCTTGGGTAAATACCACACATGGAGCTCCCTCATTCTCTACTTCACTAGGCCACTTTAATGAGGTCGTTCAAAGCGAAGAATACCTCGGTCTTATCACCCGCGGAGCCCTCTGGGCCTGCGGTAAAATCGATCAGCCCGCCTACATGACTCCCTATACTGGTTCTAATACCATTACCGAAATTCCTGCTAAACCAGTAAAAAAAAAGTAGTAAAAAGTGAAGGCCAAAAAATAGGCCCTCCGCCCGCCAACGCGATTTTTGTCAAAGTCACCGCCCAGTCAACCCAGACAAGCAACAGCCACTACGCCTGGCAAGCTCTAGACAACAACCCAAAAACCCGCTGGTGTGCGAACTCAGGGGACAAACCCGCCTGGATTCAGTTCGAGTTCGAAAAACCAACCACCCTCAGTGGTGCTGAAATCGAGTGGGAGCATCATAGCGAATGGATGCAGTATAGCATCGAGACTTCCGCCGATGGCAAAATCTGGCACAAGGCATTTGATGCCTCAAAAAACACCCAAGGCGGCACGCGTAAGGATACCCTCGCCGCCACTGGCATTCGCTTTCTCAAGCTCAACATCCTTGGCCAAAAGAGCAACCTATGGCCAAGCCTCTGGGAACTCTCCCTCTACGGCCAGGATGGTAAAAAACTTCCCTTATTCCCCCGTCTTGAACAGCAAATAACTCCTGCGGATCCAGCAGCTCCGGCAGATCCAGCATCTAAAACCACCGCTAAAGAGGATCCCTACAAAAACTCAGGAAACTACAAACCCCACCCTCATCGCCTGAGTGCAGAGGAGGAGGCTAAGCTGCTCAAAGACGTCACCGTCCCAGAGGGTTTTACCGCCAGCCTTTTTGCCCCATGGCAAATGGCGAACTACCCCACCTACCTCGCCGCCGCACCTAATGGTGATCTTTATGTCTCCTCCGATGGCAACGCCTCCGGTGGTCGCCAACCTGGTCGTGGCCGTGTCCTACGCCTGCGTGATGCCGATAACGATGGCCGTGCTGATGAAGTCACCGAGTTTGTCCGCGATGTTGATTCCCCGCGCGGTTTACTCTGGGACCACGACCGCCTCTATTTATTACACCCGCCCCACATCACGGTTTATCATGACGTGGACGGCGATGGTGTTGCTGACTCATCCAAACGCCTTATTTCTGACATCGCCTTTGGCTTTAAAGATAGGTCCGCCGACCACACCACCAACGGCCTAGAAATGGGTCCCGATGGCTGGATCTACATCGCCGTCGGAGACTTCGGTTTCATGAAGGCCACCGGTGCCGATGGGCGCACCTTACAAATGCGCGGTGGCGGCGTGGTTCGTTTTCGTCCTGACGGCAGTGGTATGGAAACATTCTCAGATGGGACCCGCAATACCTACGGCATTGCCATCACTCCCACGCTCGATTTTTTTGCCCGTGACAATACCAATGACGGTGGCGGTTGGAATGTGCGTCTGCACCACCTCTCTGGCCTCGAAGATCACGGCTACCCACGCCTCTACATGAATTTTGCCGAGGAAACCGTAGCTCCGCTCGCTGACTACGGTGGCGGCTCCGGTGTCGGCGCCTTCTATCTCGGCGAACCTGGCATCCCGGCCGCTTGGAATAACCGCCCCTATACCTGTGACTGGGGTCGCCAAGGCTCTTATCGCCACATGCTTGAGGTTGATGGTGCTACCTTCAAGGAAACCGCCAAACCGGAAATACTGATTAAAATGTCACGCCCCATCGATGCCGATGTTGATGGCTTGAGCAATATCTATCAAGCCTCATGGTTAGGGCCTGCCAACTTCACATGGAATGGCCCAGAGCATGGCTACATCGCCCGCGTCAGCCCCACTGGCTACCAACCTACACCGCTACCCGACTTTGCCAAACTCAACGACGCCCAACTCATTAATCTCATCTGCACTTCATCCAGTCACGTTCGCTCACTTGCAGCGCAGCGCACCCTTCTGCGCCGCCCATCTAGTGCTGAGACGAATAAGGCCTTGCTCGAAACCACACAGGATACAAACCTCAGTCTCGGCAGCCGCATCCTCGCTCTCTACGCCATCACACAGCGCGGTGTTGATAGCCAGCAAAGCCAAGGTGTGCTCGATCTCATTCTTCCTGCATTTGCCTCTACCCCAACAGATGATCCCATCATGCCTTTTGTCACCCGCGCACTTGGTGACCTCGCCATTGATACCCGCACTGCCGGAAAGCCGGGGCCAACACCTAATGACTTCCTCAAAAAACAACTCAAAGCAAACCAACCTCGGGCTATCATCGAAGCCATTGTTGCCGCCACCTTCCAAGGTAAAGCCGAGCTCGCCACAGACATTGCCCCTCATCTCTCCAGCGAGCACGCACTGATCCGCCACACCGCCTACCGAGCGCTTGCCAAGCTTGGTGCTCACGAAGTCGCACTGGCCAATCTTCATTCCAATGATGCCCCTACCCGCACCGCCGCCTCACGTGCATTGATGCGGATGCATAAAAAAGAAGTCGTCGACGCACTCATCACCCAACTCAGCACTCAACCCGATCCCACCAAGCGCCAGCAGGTTCTCGCTACCCTTGCACGCCTCTACCAGCGTGAAGGTAGATGGAAAGGTGACTCATGGAGCACCCGCCCCGATACCCGAGGCCCCTACTACCAGCCTGATACCTGGGAACAATCCGCACGAATTCTTGAAATCCTCAACGCTGTGCTCGAAAGCCCAGCCACCGCCAAGGAAGAAAACTCCATCCTTGTTTCCCTGCTCGGGAAAAACCGCATTCAAAACGACCGTGGCCTGCAACGCATCATTACCCTCGCAAAAAATGACCCCTCTTTGCTGCCAACCCTGCTTGGTCAACTCGCAGACAAAAAAAACATTCCTACCGAAGCCATCCCCCTCATCATTCAAGCAGCCAAAGATACAAAAAACCCTGCTGAAACCCACAAAGTAGCCATTCCGATCTTGCTCACCCTCAACCACCCCGAGGCCTTTGATGCGCTCATGAGTTCTCTTGAAGCTCTGATGAATGACGGTAAGGCGAGTAAAATTCGTGATGATATTCGCCAACATCTGATGGCTTCACCCCAGCTCGAAAACTACGTTGAGCGCTTCATTCCCATCTACCAACAAACCCCCAGCAGTGCTCAGGGTCGCTGGGCCGCCCAAGCCCTACTCCAACTTGCGGGTGGTAAAAATATCGGTATCGAAGCTCGTGAGAGTAGTCGTAAGGTCATCGACTCAACCTGGTCAGTTAATAACCAGTATAAACACAGCCTGATGGAGGCTGCCTTCTGGACCAAGATCCCCTACCTCAATGACCATATCAGCCTGATGCTCAGTTCTCCTGACGCGGGTCTCAAGCAGCGCGCATCGGGTGCAGCAAGTCGCCTTGGTATCCAGGCCCCAGGAGCGGATACAACACCCAAAATTGCCACCCTCAAACCTGAGGACGCCGTGACCCAGATCCTCAACCACAAAAAAGGGAATGCCGTTCTTGGTGAGGCCGTCTTTGCCCGTGCCACCTGCAACGCCTGCCACACCGTCAGCGCCGATGAACCCCCCAAGGGTCCTTACCTTGGATCCATTGCTAACATCCTCCGTCCACAAGATTTAGCCGAGGCGCTTATCATTCCTAACAAAGCCATCGCCCAAGGCTTCAAAACAAACCTCATCAGCCTAAAAAGTGGCGCTGTTCACATGGGATTTGTCACTGATGAAGCTGGTGAAACGGTCACCATCCGCGACATCACCAGCAAACAAAGCACCTTCAAAAAATCAGACATCACCAAGCGCGACACCCTGCCCACCTCACTCATGCCCGCTGGCCTGATGAACAGCTTCACCGTGCACGAAACCGCCAGTTTACTGAGTTATATAACTGGGCTCGCCAAGTAAATCGTCACCGATCAAAATTGCTTTCTGATAGCTACCGAGCCAAATCCTTGCGGGTCACCTTGAGATTCAAATTGCTTGCTGCGGTAGGTATGCACATAACCAAACTCCCAGTTACCGCGGCGCACCCCAAAGCCTATGTAAGCCTCTCCAATGAGCGGCTCTCTTTTGATATTGGTATCGTAACTTCTAAACACTGGCCCATCGATAGTGATATCATGAAAAACAGCACTCCCTCGTGCACCTAAGATAGCATAGCCCGACCATCGCTCACCACCGCTTTCACCATTACTAAAAAGCCTCTGGGTGTGCGCCGTCTGTGTCAACCTAGCATCAGAAAACTCCACTGGTAAATTCCAGCCGATACGAATGAGTCCACCAACGTGAATGTCTGTAAGAAAATTACCTAATGATACACCCGCCTCATGGAAGCCATCGATCTCCAAGTTCATCGGCAAGTTTGCATCTTCCAGTAAGTGCCAGCGTCTTTTTTGGTTAAAGACGATGTTAAGTGTTGGCTCGTTGGGCATTTGGCTGTCCCAGCCTTGAAATTTATCCTCGCCAATGATGTCGTGAATATAATCTTGCGTGTCTTCCGCGAAAGCGTCTGGACCTACTGTGCCTATGGATATCTCTACAGAATTGAGTGTGCGGCGATCACGAGCATGTATCGAAAAACTTACACCCAACCACCCTACGTAAGGTCGCTCACCTGGAGGGGGGGTGGGTGTTTCAAACTCGACTGGGGTATACATTAGTTGCGTCAAAGCAAACCCATAACTGTATTCAACCTCTGAGAGATGATTCAAACCCCAAATACTTTTCATCAGCTCCGAGCTGTCTTCTCCACCACTTAAAAAATCAAGAGTATGCTGAATAAAAGCGATATCAACTGCAGGTTGTCCTGGCGTGATATAAGAGAGCCTTCCACCTGATGTGTAGTTTGCATCCTCACCGTTAAAGAGGTCATTCTCATAGTAAAATGTTAGGTAACTATGTTGCTCTTCTTGTGTATTAAGAACTCCCTCACCTGATACGTGATTATCGGCAAAAAGTGCTAATGTGGATGCGGTCGATAGAATACATACTAATATCAGAGTCAGATTACCTTGGAATTTTTTGGGGTTGAAATGACCAAACATAAGGGTGCTTTTATTTGCAGATATAAGGACCCCTACCAGATAGGCGGAACAATGAGTTCATCCCCCACCTCAACATCAATTTTACCACCAGGGAACGAACCAGGTAGAGGGTCTGCAAAAAAGTTGTCATCAATATCTATTCTTGAAACAACAAGGCGACCAACAATTCCCGTGCCACGCCTGATAGCGAGTTCCGTGCCTTCCCTCACTAGGTTAGGTAATTTGACATCTATTACGATCACATAGATGCCTTGATCCTGGGCCACTTCACTCACCTGGGCCATGAGCGTTGCCACTGAAATGAGTTTTGCCCGCCGCTGTTCTTTGTTTTGCTTACCAGCCTCCCGCTCAGTCATCACCTCTGTCTCTGCTTCCGCTTGTTCACGCTTCTTTTTCTCGGCTACGACCTGCTCATGAAGAAGTCGATTTTGTTGTTCAAGTTCACCTAATTTTTCCACGGACATATTTGGAGGAGGGGATGCTGCTTGCTGTGATCCCGCGTAAGCTTGATTAGTTCGCATACGTGAAATCTCAGCTTGTAGCCGAAAATTTTCCTCCATCAGTGCCTTGGCACTTGTGCGGCGGTCGTCCTCGGCCTCACCACCCTTCATCGCACTGTATGACAAAATTAACGCTGCAATCAGCATTGCAGCGGTAGAGCCAAGTAAAATATGCGTGATATTCATGGGGGTAATTTGAACCTAAGTACCCTTATTTAACAAGATCTAATCTTGCGTTACTTATTATACGACGACCCATAAAATTAAGCCTCTGTATTACTACAATCTTGCCAAATGAAACCCACCAAGCCAGCTTCCTGTCCATGGGTCAAAGTGGTATGAGTATGGCTGTCCTAGGCAGCGGCAGCAAAGGTAATGCGGCACTCGTGCGCTGTGGTTCTACCCATATTCTGGTCGATGCTGGTTTTAGCGCTAAACAACTCATCCTTCGCATGAACGCGCTGGGTGTATCTCCCGAGCAGCTCGATGCTATTTTAATCACCCATGAACACAGTGATCACGCACAGGGAGTTGATGTTTTGCTACGTCAACGGTCCATTCCAGTTTTTGCCAATGCTTTGACGCGGGAAGCGCTCAGTCATAAAATGAAAAGCTCCATCACATGGAAAGTATTTCATAGCGGCCAAGAGTTTAACATAGGGGACTTGGTTGTTAACAGCTTCCGTATTCCACACGATGCCGCTGAACCTGTAGGATTCATTATCACCGGTGGCAGCAGCCGCCTCAGCATGGTCAGTGATGTCGGCCATGTAACCAACCTGATGCGAGAGAGTCTAAGGGGGTCTGGGGGCCTCTATATTGAGGCGAATTATGACCAAGCCTTGCTTGAGATGGATACCAAACGTCCCTGGGCAACCAAACAGCGTATCGTCTCTCGTCATGGACACCTGTCCAATAGTCAGACCGCGGATCTTCTTGCTGAAATAGCGTGTGAGAAGCTGAAAATAGTCATGCTCAGTCACCTGAGCTCGGATTGCAACAGCCCGGATATTGCCTCACAGGCTGTCTCCAACTCTTTGGAGCAGCGTGGTTTTGATCGGGTTGATGTGTTTTGTGCGCATCAAGACGAGCCATCCCACTGGATCGACATCCCCATTACCGGCAATGAAGCACGCAATGTCGACCAATGTTAATCGATGATTAGACGCATCGGGATCATATTAGAGTGGTCAAAACCCTCTTTTTTGAAGAAATTTTGTGATTCACTACTTATCTTATCGGTAAGCAGGGTGATTCTTTTGAAGTTTTTACGCTTCGCAAATTCTTTTACGTAGTCGAGTAGCATAGTCCCGTAACCTTGTGCACGGTGGTTTGGGTGGATGACAAAGTCCTCAAGTAGAATTACCAAACCTCCCATGGCGGTGGAAATAGTGAACAATAAGTTCACCATACCAAAAATACGGTCATCATTACGTAGCACAAAAATACGACCGCGATTGGGCTGTTCCAAAATGAGCGCCAAGCCGCGTTCGTGGGCTTCACGGTTTGGCATGAAGTCACCCTGGAGAATCATTAGTTCTTCAACCAACTGCACCAACTTCGGCAGATCCTCGATGGTTGCGGGTTCTACGCGAACATTTTGCTTCAAGATAGTCTCTTTGTTTAAATGTGAATTTTCCATCTGATATGTTTTTTTTAGCATCATTTGGGCCTCTGTGGAGTTTTTTTTAAGAAAATTGCCGATCTGTAAGAATGGCGGGTTGACAAGAAGCGAAAATTCCCTAGGTTGCCCGCCCGTCCGCTCTGTATTTTCGGGCATCATACATCATCACTGATTAATCATCTACCACTTTCACTATGAAACGCACCTATCAACCATCCAAGCGCACCCGCAAACGCCAGCACGGATTCCGCGCACGCATGAGCACCAAGGCTGGTCGCGATTGTCTTCGTCGCCGTCGTCAAAAGGGCCGCAAGCGCCTGCTTCCTAAGGGTGCTGAGATTCATTTCAAGCGCCACATCAAGCAGCACACCAAGGCTGCTTAATGGTCGCTACCGAAGCTACACACAACTGTGAGTGATATTTCCACGGCCACCTTCTCACAGGTGGCCGTTTTTACATCCACTCCATTTGGTTCCAGTCATCATGCGCCTTACAAGAAAATACAGCATGACTCGCCATGGGGAATTTGCCCAGGCACGCAAACTGGGGGGCTCTAAAAGTGGCAATTACCTTGTGGTCAGCACATTGCCTGAATCGAGTTTACCACACCATAAGGCTGGGATTATCATCACCCGAAAAATTGGTAATGCAGTTACTCGGAATCGACTTCGACGTCGTATTCATAATATACTTGCTAAACACATTGAAGAGATCGACTGCTCCCAGGGCAAACGTTATGTCGTAACCATCTTACGATGGCGCGCCCCACAAGCCACCAGTGAGGAACTTGAAAAAGATTGGCTAAAACAAGCACGCCGGCTCGGTATGCTTAAACCCACCACTTGATTCGACTCACACAACTCACCTGCTCATATGCTTGCCAAGATCCTGAGCGGATTCATCTACTGCATCATCCGCATCTACCAAAAAGTGATCAATCCAGCTATTAAGGCTGTTACTGGTCCTCATACTGGATGTAGATTCCACCCCACATGCTCCAACTATTTTCTACAAGCTGTCAAAACACATGGCCCTTATCGGGGATCGTGGCTTGGCACTTGTCGCATTTTTCGTTGCCACCCTTGGGGTAAATCGGGAGACGATCCAGTTCCCCCGAAAAAATAATTTTCAACAAACATCATCAACCACTAATCATTACTTAGCATGGACCGGAAAGCTTGGATCATACTCACCATCTGCGGGATACTACTCGCACTTAACTTCTATTACAAACCAGAGCCGCCTCAACCCGCTCCGGTCACTACCCAACCAGAAAACGGCGAGCCAAGCACCATAGCTGATGGCAAAAAAAGCGCTACCGGAATGGACTCAGCAGCAGCGCCGCAAGGCGAGCTCTTCAATGAGCCACCCGTGCCCGCTGTCGGAGAAAACATCGAAACCCTTACATCCAAAAACAAGGATGGAGAGGATGTAGTTGAGTTTGCTATCTCATCAAGTGGTGGTGGTATTAAAACCGCTACCCTGTTAGGTCAGTATGCTGTAGGCTCTGACACGGAGAAGGTAGTGCTAAACATACACTCGCCAGCAACGATAGGATCTATTTGTGAGGGCCCAGATGATTTTACTGATCTTTATTATGATCTCGTGAAGGAACGAGGCGCTATCTATTGTCAAGCAACCACCCCAGAGGGTCTTAAAATCACCAAAAAATGGTCTCTCGAGCAGGAGTTGGATAAGCCCGGTGCGCCATGGAGTATTGATCTGACAATCACGATCACCAACAATGGTCAGGCTAGTGTTCGTTTGTCTGACTACTCATTATTTGCCGGATCAGCTTCACCACTTCACCCCAGTGAGTGGGAAAACCAGGGCGGGGCCTTTTTCCTCGATAATGGATCACTCACCAACAAAGATAGTAATTGGTTTAAAAAGGGATTCTTCCGCGGCGCCCGCCAACTCTTCAGCGAAACCGTCAACGACCTCGAATACGCAGGGGTATCCAATCAATTCTTTACCACACTGATTCGCCCCGACCGCAAGTATGTTTCTAACTTCTGGGCCAAATCGAGTAGTATTCGTATTGCGGGTGATAATCCAGACAGCCCAAAATATGCTGTTCGCTCCGGCTTTTCACTCCCTGAACGCAAACTCGCTCCAGGTGAATTGGAAAATTTTTCATGTAACCTCTACCTTGGACCCAAGTATTACAGCATCCTGAAAAAAATGGAGAATGACACTGCCGAAGTCATGAACTACGGCTGGTTTACTCCTATTAGTGTCCTTCTTAGTAACGTTCTCAACTGGCTTCATAGCACCGCTTTTTCTAAGACTGCCGACAAGTGGGCTTGGGGGCTTTCCATCATCGCGCTTACGATCCTGATCCGCATTACCATCTGGCCGCTGCACAACAAGTCGACACGCACCATGAAGCGTATGTCCAAGCTGCAGCCCCTGATGAAAGACATTAAGGAGAAGTATAAGGATAACCCCACTAAGTTGAATCAGGAAACCATGAAGCTCTATAAAGAGTATCATGTTAACCCAATGGGTGGTTGTCTGCCGATGTTCCTTCAGATTCCTATCTTCTTTGGTTATTATCGTATGCTCCAGTATGCCGTTGAGCTGCGCGGTCAGAGCTTTTTGTGGGTCGATGACTTGTCGATGCCAGACACTGTTTATGAGCTACCGTTCGGTTTGCCATTCTTGGGAGAGAACATACCGGTCAACCTCCTACCCATTCTCATGGCTGTGACTATGGTGCTGCAAATGAAGATGACCCCCAAGACAGGTGACAAGATGCAACAGCGGATCTTCATGTTGATGCCTCTTATGTTCTTTTTCTTCTGTTACAACTTTGCCTCCGCACTAGCGCTCTACTGGACAACTCAGAACATCTTCTCTATTGGCCAAACTTGGCTCACTAACCGCATGCCTGAGCCCGAGCTACAGAAACGTAATAAACCAGGCAAACCTGGTAAAAAAACATTTATGCAGCGGATGGCAGAGCGCGCAGAGCAAATGCAAAAGCAGCAAGCCAGTTCTGGTGATGGTGGTGGTGCTCCAATGCGAAACGCCACTCCTAGCGACAAAAAGCCCGGTAAAAAGCGGAATCCTAAAACAGGAGGATAGGGAGCCTGCTGAGCAGTGATCCATCATAACTGGTTCCCACTATAGAGCCGTTTGGCTGGGGCTTCGTAGACGGGAACCTGAGGGCTTTAGGGGCTTGTGCCCCACATAACTCACAAGCAATCAAAACAGACCTGCTTCCCGCGCTGAATCTATGTCTTGATGCTGTTTATTTTTTGCCGTCTTCTGGCTCCGCTTCTCGTTTTATCAATTCAGCAAAAACCATCGTTCCCGCATCTGTTTCCAGGGTACTTATAACGGTAACGTCTTGGGTTGTGTTTAGTTTGTTGCTGGCATGGTTCACCACTATCATCGAACCATCCGGCATATAACCCACCGCCTGGTTTTCATCCTTACCGGCACGCACGAGAGGCAGGCGGATGCGCTCACCCACTGCTATTTTGGGTTTAAGTGCATGAGTGAGATCATTGATGTTTAGTGTTTTGACGTCTTGTAAGCGTGCGGTTTTAGCCAAGGCCTCATCCGATGTCAGTAATTTTGCACCCAGCAACCGGCAAATAAACAGTAGGCGTGCGTCCGTGGAATCGGAGACATCTTCCGTCTCGGAGTCCTGAATAGTTAACTGAAACTTGTTCCCTGTTTGTAAACGCTCCAAAACATCCAAGCCTCTTTGTCCGCGGGCTTGTTGGCTTGGCGTGCTTGAGTTCGCCATAATATGAAGATCCTCAAAAACGAAACGGGGAATGATCAGGGTTCCATCTACAAAACCTGTATTAAGTATTTTGTAGAGGCGGCTGTCCGTGATGACGTTGATATCCAGTAGTATCGGTCGACCAGGGGACGAGTCTTGTTGAAATCGAATGTAAGGAATAAGCAGGGAAAAGTCGTCCCTGCCGCTTCGTAGCGCCAATACTGAGCCAAGAAAACCT
>JAFMDE010000155.1 GCA_017857425.1 Akkermansiaceae bacterium | reverse complement strand
TCCGTAGATATCGTCATTGGCACTCACCGCTTGATTTCCAAGGACGTCGCCTACAAAGATCTGGGCATTGCCATCATTGATGAGGAGCAACGCTTTGGCGTGAAGCACAAAGAACGCTTCAAGGAAATGTTTGCCAACATTGATGTTCTCACCCTCTCGGCGACCCCCATTCCCCGCACCCTCTACCTCTCACTGATGGGAGCAAGGGACATGTCCTCAATCGACACTCCCCTGCCCGGAAAAGTCCCTATCAACACGGCCATTCACGGTTACGACGAACGCATCATTCGCGACTCGATACGCAGAGAGCTGAAACGAGGCGGCCAGATCTTTTTCCTCCATAATCGCGTGCAAAGCATCGACCAGATGAAATCCATGCTCAACAAGATTGTTCCCGAGGCAAGCTGTGTTGTCGGCCACGGCCAGATGGAAAAAGACGAGCTAGAGGTGGTAATGCGCACTTTTGTGCAAGGAAAAGCAGATATCCTGCTGGCAACGACCATTATCGAAAGCGGTATCGATATCCCCAATGCCAATACCATCATCATTGACCGCGCTGATCGCTTTGGGCTGGCAGACCTCTATCAGCTACGCGGCCGTGTTGGGCGTGCAGGAGGCCAAGCCTATGCTATACTGCTCTTACCCAGAGATCTGATCAATAGTGATGCACGCAAGCGCATCAACGCCATTCAGCAGTATACCGCTCTGGGCTCTGGCTTCAAAATCGCCATGCGAGACCTCGAAATACGGGGAGCAGGAAACCTATTAGGCACCAAGCAATCAGGCCATATCGCAGCCGTCGGCTTTGATCTTTATTGCCAGCTGCTGCGCCAATCCATTGACCAGCTCAGCACCGGCAGATCGTCCACCCGTGTAGACGTAACACTGCGTGCTGACTTCCTCTCCTTCAATGAGCTCGACTTAGATCATGGTGGCGACACCAAGGAAACTCTCAGAGCGTATCTGCCTGCGAACTATATGCCCGAGGCTAGGCTGCGCATATCAGCCTACAAGGAGCTAGCCGAGCTGATCTCCCTTAAAGAACTCAAGGCCCTCCGGGCACGCTGGCAAGATCGTTTTGGCAAAGCCCCACGGCCAGTATTAAATCTCCTGCTTGCAACAGAACTTAAACTTACAGCGGCCAAGGCTAACATCAGCAGTGTTGAAATCCGTGAACAGCGACTCATGCTGACGAGAAACGGCAATTATATTTTCCTCGCCGGCAAACGATTCCCTCGACTCGACGCCACAAAACCCTCTGGGAAAATCAAAGAAGCACTCGATATGCTGCAATCTATTTAAGCTCCAACAATCAACTCAAATTTACAGCTCACAACCGACCAATCTCCAGTTGACGAGAACACAGATAGCCTCATATTTAGCTTTGACGCAGGTCAGATTGAGCTATGAATTATAGGCAACAATATTGCTCGCTAATTTGCTCTTCAAACTGCCCGCCAAATATCTGACAGCTACATCTAAAAAATCTAATAGATTCATATCATAGCCATCCCATGACTACCTTCAAAAAAGTATTTCACCTCTGCCTCACGCCCCTTGTCGCTCTTGTCACCCTTGCGCTTTTCAGCACTGATGCTTCAGCCCGTGAAGTGACTGGCATTGCAGCAAAGGTCAACGGCCGTGTCATTACCAAGAATGAGTTAAATTATCACCTCACCCCCTACCGGCAGCAACTGAATGCATCCATGCCACGTAAAGGCGCTCAGTATAATGAGCTCATCAACAATGCCCGTAATGAGATCCTCGACAGCCTCATTGAGCGTGAGCTTATCCTTTCTGAGTTCAGAGTTCGCACTGGAGACCGCCAGTTCCCACCCTACGCTATCGATCAAGAAATCGATCGTCAGATAAGATCACTCTATAACAACAACCGCTCTGAATTCAACAAATCGCTGCGCCAAGCTGGCGTCACACCTGCCCAACACCGCCGCGAGACAGAGAAGAAACTCATCGTGCAAGCGATGCGCTCCCAGCAGTTCAAAAATGCGACTCCGCCAATGCCCAGAGAGATCGCGGCTGAATACAATGAACATAAATCAAAAATGCGTGACATCACCGGCGACGCACTGGAATACCACAAAATCTACATTGCTAAAACCAACCCGTCAGATGCTCTGGTAACACCAGAAACCCAACTACAGCTCGCTGAAGATATTGTAGCTCGCCTCAAAAAAGGTGAGCAATTTGAAGGCCTTGCCAAAGAATATTCGGTAGACTCATACGCACAAGATGGCGGTAAGGTGGGAAAAACCAAGCGCACGGATCTGTCCCCTGCCTTTGCTGCCATTCTGATGGAAACACCAACAGGCGAAATTCTCGGTCCGCTCGAAGACACCAGAGGCTATACCATTGTCAGACTCGACAAAAAACACCTCGGCCCTACTCCCACTCTTGAAGCCGTGAAGGACAGAATGGAATCTCGCGTTCGCAGTCGTAAAAACAAAGATAAAAACGACCGTTGGATAGAGCGCCTGAAGGCCAATGCAATGATCGAGAAAAAGATTTAATAGCTCACCGAACACCCTTCATCCCGTGGACACCAACTCGACACTCTTCGATCTCTCTGGCCAAGTTGCCGTTGTTATTGGCGGCACAGGTAATCTCTGTGGCACCATGGGTATTGCCCTCGCACGTGCCGGCGCGGAGGTCATCTTAGTAGGTCGCAATCCTGAAAACGCGATCGACAAGCTCGCGGCTATTGATGCGTTCGGAGGCAAATCTTGGTTCCACAAGGCTGATGTCAGCAAACGCCAGGAGATTGATGATCTGCTCACTGCCGTGCTACTCCGTTCAGGAAAGGTAGATATTCTCGTCAATGGCGCCGGTCTTGGGTCAGCCACTCCTTTCTTGGAAATCACTGAGGAGGAACTCACTTCCTTGATGGATGTGAACTTCAAAAGTGTCTTCCGTGCCTGCCAAATCTTCGGCCAGTTCTTCGTCGACCACCATGAGCCGTGCAGCATCATCAACATGGGATCGATGGCGGGAACCATGCCCGTATCAGGTGTCTTTGCCTATGCCGCTGCTAAGGCTGCGGTGCATAACCTCACCAAAAACCTAGCACGCGAATGGGCAGAGTATGATATTCGGGTCAATACACTGGTGCCAGGGTTCTTCCCGTCTGCAGAGGCATCACAGAAAGGTGACGAGACACGTGCGCTGGAAATTCTGCGCCACACTCCCATGTCCCGCTTCGGCACTGCCGGTGAACTGACCGGCGCCACCCTTATGCTGGCCTCCAATAAAGCTGGCTCATTTATTACTGGCACGGAAATCACCGTCGATGGTGGCTTCTCCGCCATGACGATCTAGATAATTTCAAATCTCGGATTGAAAATTTTGTCCATTGATTGTCTACATTCACATCCCCTTCTGCCACCGGATCTGCCCGTATTGCTCTTTCTATAAGCACACTCCAGGCGGCACCGATCAACAGGCCTTTATCAAGGCGGTCATCGAAGAGGCCAGACGTGCAAGCGCTTACCATCGTCTTGCCGATATCACCACCCTCTATCTGGGTGGGGGAACGCCGTCGATGCTTTCGCCCAGTCACCTCACCGAACTCTTCCACGGTCTGCATGATGCCCTCCCTCTGGAGAACACCCATATCACCCTTGAAGCCAATCCAGCCACCTTCGGGGTAAGCAAAGCCAAACTATTCAAAGAACTCGGCGTCAACCGAGTCTCACTTGGCATCCAGTCTTTTGCAGCTCCTGTGCTCAAGACCCTTGGACGCGAACACACAGCAGAGGAGGCAGCGGAGGCCGTGCAGATTCTCCAGCAAGCCGGGCTAGACGAGGTCAATATCGACCTCATGTTTTCCGTCCCAGGACAAACGATCGAACACTGGCAGTACTCCCTAGACAAAGCCATTTCGCTAAACCCAGATCATATCTCGGCCTATAACCTCACCTACGAGGAGGACACCCCCTTTTTTGACAAGCTCCGCCATCATGAGGATCAGGACATCAATGCGGACATGTTCTCCCTTGCCGACCAGAAGCTCAAGGACGCCGGCTTCCTCCATTACGAAACCTCTAACTATGCTCGTCCTGGTAAAGAATCTCGGCACAACCTCGCCTACTGGCAGGGAGAGGACTACCTCGGCCTAGGACCATCCGCAGTCTCCACGGTGGCTGCAAACCGCTGGACCAACCTACCTGATACCGCACGCTACATCCAAGCAATTACCACACTGGGGCACGCTAAATCAGACCAAGAAATCATTACTCCTGAGGCATTTCGAACAGAGCGCATTGCCCTCCTGTTGCGAACCACCAAAGGCTTACCAGAAGGTTATTTATCTAACTCGCCAGATGGCAGCGTAGAGCAATTGATAGCCAACAAGCTCGCTGAAATAGAGGATCAGCACCTACGGCTCATCAACAACGGCCCAATGCTCGTTGATGCCATTGCCGCCGAGCTCCTTTAAGTTCTTAAGCTGAGAGCTTAGTTCTCAGTCGCCTTGG
>JAFMDE010000154.1 GCA_017857425.1 Akkermansiaceae bacterium | reverse complement strand
GTCCGCTGAGGATTTCCACGAGGCTGGGGATGAGGTAGCGTGCGGCGCAGGCCATGACAGAGACAGGGTTGCCCGGGTGGGCAAAAACAAGGGGGGAGTTTGAGTTCTTCCAAAACGCCATGGGTTTGCCGGGGCGTTGGGCGATGCCGTGGAAGTGGGGGCTGCCGAGTAGCTCGGTGAGGACGGGGGCGACGTAGTCGTATTTGCCTCGTGAGATGCCGCCGGTGAGAATGAGGATGTCATGGGCGGGCAGTGCCTCGGTGATTGTTTCTTTCAGCGCTACCGGGTCGTCGGCAATGTGGATGTTGTCGACCATACCGAGCTTCATGCCGGTGATGAGTGCCTCTAGTGCGGTGGCGTGGCTGCGGCGGATTTGGTGGGGTAGCGGAGTTGCCTCGGGAGCCACAAGTTCGTCGCCCGTGGTGATGATGAGGATGCGGGGTAAAGCTGAGACTTTAAGATCAGTAGCACCACAGGAGGCGGCAATGGCGAGCTCAGCGGCGTTGAGAACTTGTCCGCTACTCAGTAGGATTTCTCCTGCTGCGGTGTCACTTCCCGCGGAGTGAATGTGCTGCAGAGCCTGGGGGCTGGCGTCGCTGTGCAGACTGGCGGTATTGTCTGATAGGTCGATGTGTTCGATGGGAATAATGCAATCACATCCGTGTGGTAGGACGCAGCCGGTCATGACTTCAATGCAGCTGTCTGCATTTTCCAGAGTGAGCGCTGGTGTTCCCGCGGCCTGGGTGCCAGTGATCGGGAAACGAGCATTGCCGCTGGCGAAGGAGGCGTGGGCGATGGCGATGCCGTCCATCATGACACGGTCAAAGGGAGGTAGGGGGCGGTCGGCAAGGATGTCCTCACGAAGGTAACGCCCTTGGGCCTCAGATAGTGGCACGATTTCAGCCGCCGCCGTGGTGAGGTGTTGGCGGATGATGTTTTCGGCCTGGGTGACGGAAATGAGATTTTGCATGGCGTGAGCTTTTGTAAGAAGAGATCAAATCACGATTGGTCTTTTTTGTCCATCCATGCCAGTCTTTGCGTGTGAGCTTGCCCGTCGATCAAATGCAGCGACCGCTCCGTGATCTGAGGATCTCGGTGACGGATCGTTGTAATTATCGCTGTCGCTACTGCATGCCAGCGGAGGTGTTTGATGAAGATTACCCATATCTACCCAAGCCTGAGATTTTATCGCTTGAAGAGATTGCGCGGCTCACTGCGATTTTTTGTAGCCTCGGGGTGGAGAAACTTCGCCTGACAGGGGGTGAGCCGCTACTGCGACGTGGCTTAGTGGATCTGGTCAGTATGTTGGCTGACATTCCAGGTGAGCATGACCTTGCGATGACCACCAATGGCAGCGCGTTGGCTCGTTATGCCAAAAAACTCAAAGCGGCCGGTTTGCAGCGGGTGACGATTTCAATGGATGCGCTGAACCCAGAAATCTTTGTGCGCATGAATGGCACTGGAGCATCTCCTGAGCGTGTCATTGAGGGGGTCGATGCGGCTCTTGAACACGGGCTTAAGGTGAAGATCAATAGTGTGATTCAGAAGGGGGTCAATGAAGACGAGATCGTTAAGTTGGCCAGATTCGGCCGAGAACGTGGCGTGACTATGCGTTTTATTGAATACATGGATACGGGCAATACCAATGGATGGAAGCTGGGTGAGGTGGTGCCCTACACCGAGATGGTGGAGGCTATCCGTCAGCACTTTCCGCTGGAAGCCATCCCTTGCAATTACATCGGAGAAACGGCAAAGAGATTTGGCTACCAGGATCTTCCGGATCAG
The DNA here is from genome assembly GCA_017857425.1 of Akkermansiaceae bacterium. GTDB lineage: Bacteria > Verrucomicrobiota > Verrucomicrobiia > Verrucomicrobiales > Akkermansiaceae > Oceaniferula. The sequence continues at coordinate 2,728 of JAFMDE010000154.1, read as the reverse complement.
GAAGTGGGTTTTATCAGCTCAGTGAGTAAGCCGTTTTGTGGCGATTGTAATCGGGCTAGGCTTTCCTCGGATGGTCAGCTGTTCACCTGCCTGTTTGCTGCACGTGGGCACGATTTAAAAACGCTGCTGCGTGATGGCGGCACTGACGGACAAATAACAGAAGTCATCCGTAGTGTCTGGGCTGCCAGAGATGATCGTTATTCTGAGTTGCGCAGCCAAATCGATGGTGCCCAGCCTAAGCCTGAGATGTCCTATCTGGGTGGATAGGAGGAAGTATTGAGTTTGAAGAAATTGCTTAATGAAGCATCCTGTAAATATGAATGTCACCTTAAAACATCTCTTTATTTCACCGGGTCATAATTATTATGGTCGGCATGGTAAGGGGGCGATGGATTACCCGATAGAGGAGGTGGAGCGGATCAGCTGTGTGGCGGGGCGTGGGATTGAGGGGGATCGTTTTTTTGATTATAAGCCGGACTACAAGGGGCAGATTACTTTGTTTGACTGGGCGGTGTATGAGCGGGTGCGGGATGAGATTGTCAAGGGGGAGCTCGATCCTAAGGCGTTTCGTCGTAATGTGGTCATGCAGGGTGTGGATCTCAATGGTCTGATTGATAAACGCTTCACTCTCGGAGGTCTGGAGCTGACTGGCTCATGTGAGTGTAGCCCCTGTTACTGGATGGATCAGGCTTGTGCTCCGGGAACACATGAGTTCCTCAAAGGATATGGAGGTTTGCGGGCAAGGATTGTGAAGGGAGGTGAGCTAGTCATGGGTGACTGTGAGCTCGAGATATTAGCAGAAGTCGAACCACGAAGTGACGATGCGTGAAGAATCCACGGAATTTGACATCGCCAAGCAAGTTGGCGATGAGCGTCATCTGGTAAGTGATTCTGTGGCTCGTGAGGAGCCCTTGCAAATCACGGTCGATGGCACGCCGGTGGCGGTGGTGATGCGCACTCCGGGGCATGATGAGGATCTGGTGAAGGGTTTTATGCTCACTGAAGGTTTGGTGGATTCCCTCAATGATGTGCTGCGTATCGATCTCGAAAATAAACAGAATCACGCTTACGTATTTCTCGCCGATGGTATCGTCTTAGATCATGCTCGCTTGAGCAGGAATTTGTTCAGTGCCTCATCGTGCGGCATCTGTGGCAAGGCGAGCATTGAGGCGATTCAGCAGCATGCGCCACCCATTGAGGGAGATTTCACCATTCCAGTTGCTACCGTGATGGCTTTGCCCGATGCGCTGCGTGCGGCACAGGAAGTGTTTGCCGATACCGGGGGTTTACACGCGGCAGCACTTTGTGCGGCGGATGGCCACATTCTTGTTTTACGTGAGGATGTGGGTCGTCACAATGCCATCGATAAAGTCATTGGCTGGGCCGCAGAACAAGGGACGGACCTCTCAGAAACCCTACTGCAGGTATCTGGCCGGGTGTCTTTTGAGGTGATGCAAAAAGCCTTGGTAGCGCGCATCCCGGTGGTGTCGGCTATCTCCGCACCCTCGTCCTTAGCCGTTGAGTTTGCGCGCGAAAGTAGCCAGACCTTGATCGGTTTTTTGCGTCCGCCGAAGTTTAATATCTACTCGGGGGAAGAGCGAATTATCGGCTAAGTGGTGAACTGGTGAGCGTTAGTCCCGCGACATGAAGATGCGCAGGATATACCAGAACATCAGTGCGACACTGGCAAAAAGTCCAAGTGAGGCGGCTACATACTGGTTGGTATTGTAGTGGTGAATGATGTTGCTGGTGCTGTAGAGCACGGAGCCAGCAGCGAACAACACCATGATCACTGAGAACCAGAAGCCGAGCGTGATGAAGGAAGGGAAGATGATCGCGATGACGATGACACCCATGGCGATGAATCCGCCAATCTTGAGGAAGCCGCCGAGGAAGGAGAAGTCCTTCTTGGTGGTGAAGGCGACAAAGGTGAGCCCGGCAAAGAGCAGGCCGGTAACGCCACCAGCTTTGATGATCAGAGTAGCATCACCCGTCATTTTCATGGCCATGAGCAGGAGCGGCAGGAAGATGAGAGCCTGAACGACGACATAGAGACCAAGTCCCATGTACTGAATATTGAGACTCGTTGAGCTCATGGCCCACTTGTTGGCGAAGTGAGAAGCAAACATGAATAAACCCATCACAATGAGCCAGCTGTAGCTGCTAGCTCCCAAGAGACCAAATACGGTGCCGGCGATACCCGGGATGGAAAGCAGCGAGGCTTCAATGAGGGCAAAGGCGCCGACTGCACCTGCAAGGTGGGCGTATGTTTTGCGAACAAACTGAGCGCGTACGTCGACGGACTGTGATGCAACGGTGTATGGATTGGCGTATGAGTTGGCGTAGGAATTGTCCATGCGCGAACTATAACCTCAAAATGCCACTAGGCTAGTGGTTTTTGTGACCTACATTCCCATCTCGTGTTTGTGCGTGATGGACTCTAACATGGGAGTGTTGGTTTTATGATGGCGCAGCTCTTCCTCGAGGCGAAGAGCGTCGTTGCGTGACAGTTGATCGCTGCACCATTCCATTTGCCATGGTTTGAATGCTTTGGTGCCTTTGAATTCGCCTTTGTTGTGTGCCGTATACTCCACTTGAGCATCTTCCGCTTTGCCGATAAAACGGCGATTCATGCGGTTTTTGAGGATGTAGACTTGGTAGGTTTTTTTGGACATGGGAGGGAGCCACTTCGTGGCAGTTCGAGTTTGGAGTTCGAGTTCAAGTGGGG
>JAFMDE010000023.1 GCA_017857425.1 Akkermansiaceae bacterium | reverse complement strand
GTCTTTGAGTGCTCCCGTTTTAGCGGTCAGAATAGCGCGGTCATGAATTTTAATGTGGCCTGCCACACCAGCCTGAGCTGCAAGAGTTACGTAATTACCCAGAGAGCTGCTGCCGGCCATCCCTGATTGAGCAACAACCAAGCAGTGTTTGCCGATGTGGACGTTATGAGCGATTTGCACAAGGTTGTCGATTTTGCTGCCTTCTCCGATGACCGTTTTGCCGAATCGTGCACGATCGATTGTCGTATTAGCGCCGATCTCCACGTCATCTTCAAGAATGACGATGCCGACTTGATCTACTTTCTCGTGCCTACCATCGATGAGTTCATAGCCGTAACCATCAGATCCGATCACACATCCAGGTTGAAGAATAACGCGGTCACCTATGACACACTGTTCACGTATAGTTGCATTAGCGTGAATGAGGCAATTCTTACCCACCTGCACATTAGCACCCACAACGGCGCCTGCACACACCTCTGTGCCCTCGCCAATAACAGCGCCGGCTTCAATGATGGCACCTGCTTTGACAACTACCTTGCTGGGATCAAGCGTAACGCCATCCGCCACGATGGCGCGGGAATCTACTCCTGGTGAAAAATGACGTGCAATGGACACAAAGTGTTTTACGACTTGGGCAAAAGCCAATGAAGGGTTCTCCACTTCTACCAAAGCAACAACATCATCAGGAGAGCCTCCCACAGAGGTCTCTGCCGGAATCAAGACGGCCCCAGCGCTAGTGTTGAGATAATCTTGGTGATATTTATCATTACCTAAGAAAGAAACCTCATCTTGATCGGCTTCGTTCAATGAAGCCATGCCGGCAAATTCTGAAACAGCGCCTGAGCGGATAATCTTACCGCCAGTGAGATCTGCGAGCTCTTGTAATGTCAGTTTCATGTGATGCTGTTATTTGGGAAGCTTGTCCTGATTGCTCTGGTTGAGTCGTAGTATCACTGTGTCCGTGATGTCAACGGCTCCCTCAAGATGAAGGAAAAAGGGTAAGTTGCGGGTAGTGTGACCTTGCATCTCAATGACCATGTCAAAATTTTCCTGCTTCGCATAAATGCTTATTTCTTCTTGGATACGGCCAAGGATGAATTTTGAAGTTTCAGCTTTCAGATCAGACAACTTGTCCTGTTCCCGAGTCATGTAAACGACTCGGTTTTGTTCCAGTGCTTTTAGCTCACGACCAAGGTTTTTGAAGGCCTTGTCCATAGCTGCTTTCTCTTCAGCACTCATTGAGGCTTCTCCCTCTCGGTATTTCACAGCCATGTCATGCTGTTTTTTGGCGAGTCCCTTGATTACCTCGAGCCTCTCTTTATTGTTGTCTTCGAGTGACTTTCTGCGCTTTTCGGTTTTGTCCTCAAACCTGATGGTGTAATCCCAATGACTAAAGATTTTACCCGCATCCACAGTAGCAATGCTCATGCCATGTGCATGGACCACCTCAGTAGTCATTATAAGCGGAATAAGTAAAAGCAGAGCCAATCTCACAGAAAATAAATACTTGGCTACATCAATACAGGCAAGCATTATGCGGGATAGTTTGTCACAATGTGCTTTCCAGATATCGCTTATTGTCCTAGCACCTCAGGCGACACCTCCTTTTTTTAAACCATCAAAACCAACGCATCATGAATCTCCCATCTTCTGAAAACAGTATACCTAAAGGCACTGAACTACTAGCCCCTGCAGGGTGCTTCCCTTCACTGCAGGCTGCTATCGATAATGGCGCCGATGCCGTTTATTTTGGTTTAGCCCAGCTCAACATGCGCGCGAGGGCGAGGAGATCATTTAATGTGCCCGACCTCAAGGAGATCATGAGTCGTCTTCACGATGCAGGAGTCAAGGGCTGCCTTACGCTCAACACCCTACTTTACGAACACGACCTTACTCTTGCTCGTAAAATGCTCGAGACAGCCAAAGAGCATCATGTTGATGCGGTCATCCTCTCGGACATGGCCGCCATGCAGATGGCAAACGAGATAGGCTTGGAAGTTCACCTATCTACCCAGCTATCTCTCTCAAATTACGAATCCGTTAAATTCTATGCTCCTTACTGTGACCGCGTGGTCTTGGCCCGCGAACTCAACCTTAAGATGATCAAATCCATCTATGATAAAATCAAAGCCAACCAATTAGTAGGCAGAGATGGTCGTGAGATGGAGATCGAGGCTTTTGCTCATGGAGCACTTTGTATTGCTGTTTCTGGACGCTGCGGCATGAGCTTGTTCACTTCCAATGCATCAGCTAACCGAGGAGCTTGTGAACAAAACTGTCGAAAAGAATACACCATCACGGACAGTGAGACAGGCAAGCAACTCAAGATAGACAATCAATTTGTCATGAGCCCTAACGATATCGCTACGCTCGACTTCATGGACGAGTTTCTTACTGCCGGCGTCAGGGTTCTTAAAATTGAAGGTCGTGGCAGAAGCCCCGAATACGTCGCTACAGTGACACGCGCCTACCGCAAAGCCATCGATGCCGTGCATGCCGGCGAGTTCAACAAGGAATTTGTTAAGTCTCTTTATCCTCAACTTGAATCGGTATACAACCGCGGCTTGTCGAGCGGTTATTACCTCGGACGCGAGCAAGGTTGGTCAGCTGATTACGGCAACAAGTCGAAGCGACGCAAGGTATTGGTCGGCAATGTAGCTCACGCCTATCGCAAGGCTGGTGTTATTGAGGTGCGTTCCTCTGCGACCACATTGGAAAAGGGTGATGACATTTTAGTCATTGGCAACTCGACTGGCGTCATTGAAGGCAAAGTCGATCAAATGCGTGTAATGCAAGATAGTGGCGACATGACTGATGCCAATCAGTGTAAAAATGGTCAGACCTTGACCCTCAAGGTTGATGGGAAAATAAGGACCAACGACAAGCTTTATAAGGTAGTTGATGCCTGAGCTGGCAAGATCATCTCAATCAAGTAACGGAGCCTAATCACAAAGACCAAGGCATGATAAAAATCCGACATAAAAAGCCTGAGTGTATAGGCTGCAAACTCTGTGCAGATGAAGCTCCTCAGTATTTCCAGATGGATGAGGATGGCTTAGCTCAGCTGCTCGAATCCAAGCAGCAAGGTGTCTTTCAGCTGGCTGATGGTTTCGACGAAGATCTCGAGGATTTAAAACGTGCTGAAGAAGGCTGCCCTGTCGACATCATCAGCATCGAGGTCTGACACAGCCGAAGCCTGGCGCAGTATCAGCAGCAACAAAAAACGCGGGGCCTGCCTATGAGCAAACCCCGCGTATTAAATGTTTTAATCGGCCGGTGAATTAGATGAGCTCGGCAACCGCTTCACGTTCATCGCGAAGTTCTTGCAGGGTGGCGTCAACCTTACCACGGGAGAACTCATCGAGCTCAACACCAGGAACTACGTCCCAGCGACCATCTGCATCTACGCGGATAGGCATAGAGGCGATGAGGCCCGCGTCGATGCCATAGGAGCCATCAGAACAAACGCAAACGCTAGTCCAGTCACCCTCAGGAGTTGGATTCGTCAAGCTGCGGACGGTGTCGACAACGCCGTTTGCGGCAGAGGCAGCTGAAGAAGCACCACGGGCAGCAATAATGGCGGCGCCACGTTGCTGCACAGTTGTGATGAACTCACCCTGAAGCCACTCTATGTCAGTGATGACATCGGTGACAGGCTGACCTTTGATTTTGGCATTGGTGTAATCTGGATACTGCGTGGCTGAGTGATTACCCCAGATGCACAAGTTGGTGACATCGCTGTTGTGACAGCCCGCTTTATCGGCAAGCTGTGACTTTGCACGGTTTTCATCGAGACGAGTCATTGCAAAGAAACGATCATTTGGCACACCCTCGGCATTGTTCATAGCAATGAGTGCATTGGTGTTACACGGATTACCGACGACAAGCACACGAACATCATCGGCAGCATTAGCAGCGATGGCTTGGCCTTGGCCGGTGAAAATACCGCCATTGATTTTAAGAAGGTCACCACGCTCCATGCCGGGGCCACGTGGAACAGAACCAACGAGCAAAGCCCAGTTTGTTCCTTTGAATCCTTCATTGAGATCACTGGTGGCTACGATGTCGTTGAGCAGCGGGAATGCGCAGTCGTCGAGCTCCATGATGACTCCGTGGAGAGCTTTCATGCCTGGCTCGATTTCAATGAGACGTAGGTTAACTGGTTGATCGGGACCAAACATTGCTCCTGAAGCAATGCGAAAAAGTAGTGCATAGCCGATTTGTCCGGCTGCACCCGTTACTGAGACGGTGATAGGTGTTTTCATAAATAAGATAAGTGAGGACGCAATATTCACAGCTTGAAGCGAAGGTCAAACCGATATGCCCGCTTTCGTCGAGAAAACTCATTCCTGGTGAGCTGCATGAAACGCACGGCAGCTCTCAACATCACGTTGTATTTGCCTGCTGAGATCTTCGATGGAGCTGAATTTCTGCTCAGATCTAATATATTGAAGAAATTCAACCTCCATGGTCTCCCCGTAGATATCTTCCTCAAAATCCAGGAGGTGAACTTCAAGCATGCGCTTAGCCTCAGCGCCCTCAACCGTCGGCCTTACGCCTAAGTTGCCGACCCCATTGATTATTTTTCCGTTTGCAAGTGTCGCTGAAACGCACCAAACACCGTCTGCCGGGAGCTGCTCGTTGAAGACTCTAAGGTTTGCCGTAGGAAAGCCGAGCTGGCGTCCTAGCTGACGCCCCTTGATCACCTCACCGAGAACAGTATATTGTCTGCCGAGCATGGCCTGAGCCGCGGTCATATTACCAACACGTATTGCCTGTCTAATTCTCGTACTGCTGACCCGCTCTCCGTCAAGCATCACCGCTTTACTACTGTTGATTGTTATGCCGTGGGAATCACCTACCTCCTTAAGCATGGTAATATCACCACGTCTTTTTTTGCCAAACTTCCAATCCTCACCAATCGAGAGGGTTTTAAGATCGTAACACGCGCTGATAAGTGACTGCAAAAAGACCTCGGCCTCACAGTCGGCAAATTCCTTATTAAAATCAACCACCACCATCACATCAACACCCAGCTCACTCAGCAATTCACGTTTATGATTGAGCGAGGCGAGGATCCTGCGAGGCGCCAGCTCTGGGGCGAGAATCCTTATCGGATGTGGTTCAAAAGTGAGAATGCCTGCCAGCCCACCTTGATTTTTCGCTGCATCAACGGCGGTGCCAATGACCTTTTGGTGTCCAATATGCAGGCCATCGAAAACACCCAAGGCAAGGTGTAATGGTTCCTTGATGGTTTCAAGGTCATTAATGTTATTAATCAGCTGAATCATAAACTACCCGCGAGATTGCATACTTCACCACTTTGATATGCAAAGGATAAAAAAAGCGCCCATGCTCCTGTAAGGAGATGGACGCTTGATCTTATTTCAAAGATATTTTTGTTACTCAGCGCAGCAGGCCTTGGTGCAGTCAGCTGCACAGGAGCTCTTCTTGCAGCAGCCCTTGGAGGCATCACTTGAGCAGCAAGACTTGGTGCCGCAGGATTTTTTACAGTCGGAAGCACTGCCTCCTGTCGCTGCACATGAGCTCAAGGCAAAAGCAGAGATTGCGACTGCAGACATAAAGGATAGATTCTGGATTACTTTTTTCATCAATTTTTTATTTTGTTTATTGGGGTGAGGGCACGATTGAACATCAATCAACCATCAAAATCTAAACTACTCGCGGTATCAATTTTTTCCACTAAAATCGAAATAAATGCTGAAAGCGCGGTGTTACTCAGCAGGAGTGTTTTGCTTTGGCTTGGGCTCAGCCCCAGGAACAGCAACAGGCACAGGACTAATCTCTGGCACAGGCAGTTTCAAAGGAGCCTTTTTGAGTATCCATGAAGATTGAGCCAGCCCGTCCAGAGGTAGATTATAAGTGATCTTATAAGTCTTAGATTGAGCATCGTAATCAGTTTGCCAGAAATCGTTGCCGTGAACGGCCTGATCGAGCTTTTGATCTTGGCCATTGATGCGTTGGTAGAGCTCATAGCCATAAGCGGAATCGAGCCCTTCAAAGCGAATGGGCACATAACCAACGCCGCCTTTGATGTTAACCGTCACATTTGGTTTCTGCGCTTGAATGATAACAGGGTAATTACTCTTCACAGATCCACCCTCCGCACTCACCATCAGGTCGTTACCCGCTGCTTCCCGATGAGCCGTCTTCCATGAGGATGGTGACGCTTGCAGATGTTGTCTGAAAGCCGCGTTCGGGCCATAGTAATCAGCCGCCTGACGAGGCAGCGTGATCCACTCCACATCCAAGTGAATTTGGTCCCCTGGATTAAACTCAGTTATTCCGACTGGCGCCTTGAGATGCAAATCAAGGCCGGCCTTGCCACTGGAGCTAATATGATACGCAGGCAATTCAATGGTCGGATTGAGGTATTCCTTACCACTGATTACCGCTCTGAAAGAACGGATGACCAGTGCCCGGTATCCTGATGCAAATCCGTCCCTATCGTGATAGCCTCCTGGGAACGATACCCACCAGGGGGCTGCACCCATGATGGTTGTCTCTGGTATGTGCATCTCCCCTTTCTTCAGACCATCTGACACCACATGCTCCTTGACCAATCCAGCAGCATTTCCGTAGGCAATTCTTGGAGTGATATAGTGCCCCGTGCGCCCTACCTTAAAAATCCAACCCTCGGCCGAAACCTTTTTGTCGAATGTGTAATTCAATGTCGTGAAGGTGCGCGCGTAGTCATCCGTGCGCAATGTCCGCACAGTAGAGTCAAAACTCAACTCACGCGCAGCGCCATAAAACCCATTATACTCCACCTCACTCAGACACGGGCCATGTGACCGATACGCTGTTTTAAGACCGTTGAAGAGGAGTTTTTGTTGATTGCCATCTTTTAAACCAAGCCAGTCTCCGCCCCATCCAGCATCCGTCCAACCCCATTTCACACCTGCTGCACCTTTTCTGGCCATAAGCAACCTGACATCTGTAACTGCCACATCCGTGCAACTCATATCCACATCCATGCAATAGGTCTCCCCCCAACAGCCAATGGCAAGCTGGTCCCAGCGCCCGTTGCCATTGTAGCCGACGAGAGAGAGCTGGGCGTGTGAGGCTGATGGTAGAGTGCCGTAAAATCCGTAGACAAGCTTGAGTTTGTATTTGCTCTGGCCTTTGGTGGCCGGAAGCAACGCGTAGGCCCTAAGATAAGCTCCCATTTTTGAGTAGTGCCAGTTCTTGCTCAATTGCACAGGAATCCCTGTGGGCCGCCCCTGCTCGTCACACAGAACGGGGCAAATCCCGGTGATGTTGGCAGGCTCAATGATCTCCATAAGAAAAGGCACACTTGTCCCGGTCTGTGAATCAACCGTGATATCAATCTCATCATAGTCACGGATATCGTTATACCCTGACTTACCCTTTCGTTTGGGTCGTTTGATGGAGGCTACATAACAATCAAAATCATCGCGGTAATTAACTTGGAGCTGATTATTGTGCTTCATGAAAGCCTGGATCTTTTCCTTGCCTCGATCCCTTGGATTGAGACGGCAATTGAGCGTAAATAGTTGTTTTTGATCAACACTCCAGGCTTGGCTCACCACCTTCTCTGACACCCATTTTTTACCAGCACCGCTCAGAGATATTTTAAGCCTCGAATTATTCCAGACCGGAAGTTTCAAATCAGCGCCAGTCTCAAAGTCGTTGACATATGCAAGGTTCTCGCGGTTTGCAATCTTGGCTGGGGTGCGCGCGTTTTTCGCAATCTCATGGCGGTTTAAAACTTTGTTCCATACCCTGAGCTGGTCAACGACAACACGAGCTGACTGGCCTGAGTTGTTGGCTTTTTTACCAATCCGCATGTCTCCACTACCCAGAACTCTTTTCTTATTAAGCTCGATGCCATCGCGTTTTCTCCCGTCCAGGTAGACTTCGAGTGTCTTACCATCATAGGTCATGACTACATGATGCCATTTACCCCCGATCAATGAATGCCGCTCAGTTTTCACCTCGTAGTAGTTGCGTCGATCAACGCCACCTATATTAAGAGCAGCAATGAGGCTATCCCCTCGGATTGCGATGCCAAAATAACCCTCCTTATTCTCACTGCCATTTTTTGAGACGATCCAACTCCTGTTTTTGTGAATGTAAGCTTCAGGGACCTTGACCCATGCTTCCACCGTGAATTGTTCGTGCTCAAGGGCTGGCTGATGAGCAATGAGCTGTGAACTGTTGTAAACACCCTGCCCCTTTCCTACAATCCCCTGCTGCAGATTGTCACCCAGAGTAATCACGGGTTCCATTTCGACGTTGAACGTAAGCGAGTCAGGCCATGCTACGAGATCGAGCTTGGCATTAGTTATCAGTTCTTCTCCATTATCGTCGGTAAACTCCAGTCCTTGAAAATCATAATGCTGGACTAGGCGGGCAGATTCCCAGAGCCGAGCACTATGCATACGGCCTTCCGCCAGTCGCTCAGCTGCAGCACCACAGCGCTTGGCTCGGTATATTTTACCACCTTGCTCAAATTCAATTTCAAGTTGCGCCTCAGCAAGCTGGTTCATCCTGCTGTCCCTCAGCTTTAGTGCATTTGAATAAGCCGATGCCGTATCAAAAAAACCAAATTTAGGCTTATCAAGCTGAGCCATATCAAGCGCCATACCATAATGACCTGATTCGATGCACAATACGTCTGCCGATGGATCACCTTTGTATTTACGCATACCGTTCTGCCAATAGCCAAAGGTGTAATCTCTGATTCGGAGATTACTGCGGGCGGAATCTTGATTTGTGGAATTCTGCGCAGCTACTGGAGTTTCAACAGCTGGATTGGATAAGGAGAATTGACCCGTTGTCAAAATAGTGACTAGAACCAAAAATACCTGTTTGATAAGAGTGAAGCGTTTGCTCATGGTCTGAATGATAGCGAGGAGCTATTATTGATTTACTGCGGGAAAGCCAGGCTTCTATCACCAATCATTTAAATATTTAGCGGAAAGCCGATTTATCGCCTGAAACAAACACGAGCCCCATCATAGTCGTCGATGCTTATGCCTGTCATGGTTCTTGACTCCGGGCTCTACCAACACTAGTTTTCCGCCTCCCTCCCTGTTTCGGTAGTCGCGAGGCCTTTTTAAAACAACATTCCAGTCACATAATTCAAACACTAGATTTTCACCATGAACATTACTGTCGACAAGCAACCTGAATGCACCGCAACCCTCCGTGCAGAAATCCCTGCCGAAAAAGTTCAGAGCGAACGCAAAAGCATCGTTACCGCTTTTGGATCACAGGCAAAAATCCCCGGGTTTCGACCAGGTAAGACTCCTACCGCCGTTATTGAAAAGCGATTCGCCAATGACATTAAACAAGAACTCGAATCTCGCCTGATCAGCGCTGCTTGCAGCGAAGCGATGAAGCAGGATGAAGAGCTCAAGGTGCTCAACTTCAAAAACCCTGAAACACTTGACCACGCAAAGGACGGTTCCTTTAGTTTTGTCATGCCCATGATTTTGGCGCCTAGCTTTGAACTGCCTGAGTACAAAGGCATCGAAATCAAGATCGCTTCTACCGATGCCAGCGACGAAGAAGTTCAGCGTGAAATAGACGGTGTCGCAGAGCGCTACGCCGAATATACAGACATCGAAGATCGTGCCGTGAAGGCCAATGACATTGCCGTCATTGATTTCACATCCACACTCGACGGCCAGCCCCTCGAAGAGGCTCTCGGTGAATCTGCTGGAATTCTCAGTGGCAAAGAAGACTACTGGATCCAAATCAAGGACGACGCCTTCCTGCCAGGTTTCACCAAGCAACTTGAAGGTGCTTCTTGCGGCGACCAACTTAAGGTGCCGTGCACCGTGGGAAATGAATTCCCCGTAGAAAAACTTCACGGCAAGGAACTTCTTTTTGATGTCACCATCAAAGGCATCAAGGAACAAAAGCTTCCCGAGATCAACGACGCCTTTGTCGCAGAGACACTCCAATTCGGCGAGGGCAAGACACTACAAGACCTCAAAGAGCTCATCTCTGAGCAAATCGCTCAACAGAAGAAGCAGCAGGCTGAAGAATCCAAGGTAAATCAAATTGTTGAAAACTTGCTCGCTAAGATTGATTTCGCTCTTCCTGAGGAAATGGTGGCAGCCGAAGCTCAAGGTAGCGCAGACGACATGGTCGCGCGCGGTGCCCAAGCTGGCATGAGTGACGAAGACATCGCCACCCAGCAAGCAGAAATCATTGCCGCAGCTCAAGTCCAAGCCCGCAACAACTTAAAAACAAACTTCATCCTTCAAGAAGTTGCTCGTGCAGAGAACATCGAAGTGAATGATGCCGAGGTTTTCCAGCGTGTTAATGCGATGGCTAAGCAGCAGAAAAAGTCTCCAAAGGCCCTCGCGAAGGAAATGCAGCGTTCTGGGCGTATCTCTAGCTTGAGAAGCTCCATCCTCATCGGCAAGGCCATTGACTTCCTCATCGAGAACGCGAAGATTGAAGAAGCAGAGGTCGAAGCTGAAGCGGCTAAGGCATAAGAAGACATCACCACCAGCATGCACAAAACAATCAATCCAACATCTCAACTCGCCATGGAATCTACACCTGTAAACAACTACTACATCCCCACCGTTATTGAATCTGACGGGCGCGGCGAACGTGCGTTCGATATCTACTCCCGTCTACTCAAGGATCGTATTATTTTCATTGGCACCGGCATTGATGATGGCGTGGCGAACTCTGTCATCGCTCAGATGCTGTTTTTGCAAATGCAGGACCCTAAAAAGGATATCCATATTTACATCAACTCACCTGGTGGTTCTGTCACCGCTGGCCTTGCCATTTATGATACCATGCAGTTTTTGACATGTGATGTGAACACCTACTGCATCGGCATCGCCGCCTCCATGGGCGCTGTTCTGCTTACAGCTGGAACTAAAGGTAAGCGCTTTTGTCTGCCTAACTCACACGTCATGATCCACCAGGTCTCCGGTGGCGCTCAAGGCACGGCAGCTGATGTCGAAAGGACAATCGGCTTCATGTTCAATTTGAAAAAGAAACTCAACGACATCTTGTCCAAGCACACTGGCAAGACGGTCAAACAAGTGGAAAATGATGCTGACCGTGATAATTACATGTCTGCTGAGGAATCTGCTGAATACGGTTTGGTGGACAAGGTTCTCCAAAGCCGCAAGGAACTCCCTGCTGATGATGACGCAGATGACGCAAAAAAATGAGACATTAGGATCATTCTAGGTTAAGATACGGGCGTGTTATTGGTGTTGCTCACCATGCACGCCTTTTCTTTTGCAAAGATCAGACAACCCAACAAACGAGGCTCAAGCGTCTCATTAAAATCCTCTTATGGCTCGATCATCTAATATTACCATGTGTTCCTTCTGTGGCAAAAGTCACTCAGAAGTCAAAAAACTCATCGCAGGCCCCGCTGTTTATATATGTGATGAATGCATTCAAGTTTGCTCATCCATTTTGGAAAAAGAGCTCGGCGAAAACAAAAGCACTGTTGCTGAAACTCATATACCCAAGGGCGAAGTGCCTACTCCCGAGGAACTATCTGAGAAACTCAATGAGTTTGTTGTAGGTCAGGAGCGCGCCAAGAAAGTCCTCTCCGTCGCTGTCTACAATCACTACATGCGCCTGCGTCAAAACAACGGCGACACCTCCGCTGAGTTTGCCGACGTAGATATAGAAAAATCCAACATCCTCATGTTGGGGCCAACGGGATCCGGTAAGACTTTATTAGCTCGAACCCTCGCCAAGGTCTTAGATGTCCCCTTCACCATCGTTGATGCCACAACGCTCACTGAAGCTGGTTATGTCGGAGACGATGTGGAAAACATCATCCTGAGATTACTCCAAGCTGCCGACTTTGATGTGGAGCGCGCTGAGCGTGGCATTATCTATGTCGATGAGATTGATAAAATTGGACGCACTACCCAAAATGTTTCCATTACCCGTGACGTCTCAGGTGAAGGCGTTCAGCAAGCCCTGCTCAAGATCCTTGAGGGTGCCGTCTGCAACGTCCCGCCACAAGGTGGCCGCAAGCACCCACAGCAAGAATACATCCAGGTGAATACCGAGCGCATTCTATTTATCTGTGGTGGAGCTTTTGTCGGAATCAACGACATGATTAGTCGTCGTCTGGGCAAGCATGTCCTTGGTTTCCACGAAGGCCAAGAAGCGGAAGGTGAAGAGAACACGGAGCCAGTCGACCTCTTTGCCAAGGCCGAGCCTGAAGATTTGCTACATTTTGGTCTTATCCCTGAATTTATTGGCCGTTTACCCATCATTTCTTCCCTGCGTGAACTCACTACCGACGAGCTCATCGAGGTGCTTACCCAGCCTAAAAACGCACTGATCAAGCAATACTCCAAGCTTCTGGGCATGAGCGGGGTGAAACTCAAGGTTACTAAAGATGGTCTTGCCGCCCTTGCTGAAGAAGCACTCCGCCGAGGCACTGGTGCTCGAGCACTCCGCGCCATCTTTGAAAAAATCATGCTCGACGTCATGTATGAGGTTCCGGGAAGAGACGATATCGTCTCCGTCACCATTAACCGCTCAGTCGTCGAAGGCAAAAAGCCGCCCATTCTTCGCAAAAAGCGCGCGGATGCGGCCTGATTTTGGCGGTAAGCGGTTCAGCTCTCCATGCTCAATCAATCTGGTAAAATACCAGACATCCTGCTTGCAAGCGAGATCCTCAGTGTCTAAGTATCCGACATGAGTTCAGCTACCGCAAGTAATCACCTCGACCAGTTAAAGCAATACACGACCGTTGTCGCGGACACCGGAGATTTTGCCTCAATTGAGGAATATAAACCTCAGGACGCCACCACCAACCCGTCCCTCATCCTTCAGGCTGCTGCCAAGCCAGAGTATAAGCACCTCGTCGAGCAGGCCGTTAATGAGCATGCTAGCTCAGAACTCACTGGAGCCGCATTGATCGAGAGCATCATTGACCGCATCCTCATCCTTTTTGGATCAGAAATCCTCAAGATCGTCCCTGGCCGTGTATCCACTGAAGTTGATGCTCGTCTCTCTTTCGATACTGAAGGCACCGTCACCAAAGCGCGCCACCTCATCGCACTCTACGAGGCAGAAGGCATCAGCCGTGACCGTATCCTCATTAAGATGGCATCTACCTGGGAAGGCATTCGCGCAGCAGAGCAGCTCGAAAAGGACGGTATTCACTGTAACCTCACACTTCTCTTTTCATTCGCTCAAGCCGTTGCCTGCGCAGAAGCAGGAGTCCAGTTGATCTCACCGTTTGTAGGCAGAATCTATGACTGGTATAAAAAAGACACCGGCATCGATTACCAAGGCGCTGATGACCCGGGTGTACTTTCCGTGCAGAAAATCTACAACTACTACAAGAAGTTTGGTTACCGCACCGAAGTCATGGGAGCATCCTTTCGCAATTGCGGTCAAATAACCGAGCTCGCCGGCAGTGACCTGCTCACCATCAGTCCCGGACTGCTAGAAGAGCTTCAAAATACACCTGGAGAACTGACCCAAAAACTCACTGACGAAAATGCCCAGGCTTCGGATCTTGAGAAAATCCACCTCGATGAGAAGGATTTCCGCTTCATGTTCAATGAGGATGCCATGGCTACTGAGAAAACAGCTGAGGGAATCCGCAACTTCTCCGCAGATATCGTCAAACTTGAGGATTTGATCAAGAGCTTGATCTGAAAGTAGGGTGTTTAGCCCCCAAGAAGCCTTTTTAAATACTTAAGATAGCTTAAATGTGTCATTTTTGTCCTTTTTAGGGCTGTTTTTGTTTTACATTAATTGCGACTTAGCCTATTTTGCGTGCGAAATAACTATTTTCGCATGAGTAACAATCAATTAGACGGTGCCCAGGCACTCATCAAGACCCTCGACGATCTCGGGATCGAATATATTTTCGGATACTCCGGAGGCGCTGCCATCCCTATTTTCGACGCCCTCGTCACGGTAAAGACCAACATTAAGTTTGTCCTCGCCCGTCACGAGCAAGGCTGCTGTCACATGGCGGATGGTTACGCCCGTGCTACAGGCAAGCCTGCCGTCGTATTAGTTACATCAGGCCCTGGTGCTGGTAACACCATCACCGGCATCATGACCGCCCAGATGGACTCTGTTCCCATGATCATCATCTGTGGTCAGCAGGTTACCTGGATGCTGGGTAAAGACGCCTTCCAAGAGGCTGACATCTTTGGCATCACAATTCCCGTAGTAAAACACAACTACCTGGTCAAAGACACCGACTCTATTCCTCGTGTTATCCGTGAGGCACACCATATTGCCACCACGGGGCGTCCGGGACCAGTGCTGGTGGATGTTCCTAAGGACATTAGCTCAGCTGATTTCAACGGTGACATGGACCCAGAGCTCGACCTGCCCGGCTACCAGCCCGAGACGGCTTATACTGTAGACTCCGATAAGATCGACGAAGCGCTGCAACTCATTCACAAAGCCCAGCGGCCATTGGTTCTTGCTGGACACGGGATCATGATCTCCGGTGCAGACGCTGAGCTTATGGAGCTAGCTGAAACATTGCGTTGCCCTGTGACATCAACACTCTTGGGCAAAGGCGTTTTCCCAGAGGAGCATGAACTAGCGCTCGGTATGCTCGGCATGCATGGCACCGCCTATGCAAACAAGGCTGTCTGTGATTGTGACTTGCTCATCAATATTGGTTCACGTTTTGACGACCGCATTATCGGCCAGGCTGACAAGTTCTGTAAGGACGCCAAGATCATCCACATCGACATCGACCCCTCAGAGATGAACAAGATGGTATGCCCCGATATTGAGATCGTTGGTGACGCCAAGACCACCTTGACTGAAATCAACAAACGTATCTCCGGCCTCGATACCGAGCCTTGGCTCAATAAAATCGATGGCTGGAAGAAAAAATACCCTCTTTCCTACCGCAAGCAAGGTGGCCTGAGAATGCAGCAGGTTATCGACGAGCTCTACCAGGTTGCTGGTGGAGATGCGATCGTTTCCACTGACGTTGGTCAGCACCAGATGTGGGCTGCTCAGTTCTACAAGACCAACGCCTCCTGGAAATGGCTATCCTCCGGTGGTGCCGGCACGATGGGCTTCGGCTTCCCTGCCGCCATTGGCGCCGCCTTTGCCTGTCCGGATCAAACCGTTATCTCTATCTCTGGCGACGGAGGCTTCCAGATGACCTTGTTTGAGTTAGCCACCGTGGCCCTGCACAAGCTCCCCGTAAAAATTGTTGTTCTTAACAATCACTACCTCGGCATGGTTCGTCAGTGGCAAGAGCTCTTCTTCGACGACCGCGAGTCGGGCGTTGATCTCGAAGGCAACCCAGACTTCTGTAAACTTGCAGCAGCTTACGGGATCCCCTCCTTTAACATCAAACGCCCTGCAGACGTCAGACGTCAGCTCGAAAAAGCTTTTGAAATCACCGACGGCCCCGTTCTTATCCATGCTGAGTGTGTTAAGACTGACAACGTATTCCCGATGATCCCAGCTGGCGCTGCCCTTGAGGACATGCTCACCGAACCCCCTAAAGGCAAGCTAGCCAAACCGACTGGTTCTACCTAAGACCCCGACTGAAAAACAAACTGAAGCGGCCTAACAAAAGCAGCTTATCTGTCATCGCAGACCTCCATTCCAAATTCCTTATTCTAAATTCCAAATTCCTCATTTCCTATGTCTATTGTAACCACTGACAATCCACCTGAAACAATCACTGGCACTCCCCAAGCGCCTCCAGTGCACACCCTCTCCGTTTTTGTGAATAACAAAGCCGGTGTGCTGATGCGCATCTGTCAGGTTTTCGCACGCAGAGGATACAACATTGATTCCCTCGTTGTATCACATGGGCGTGACGAACACTTTTCACGAATGACCATTGGCATCAGCGGTGACCCCGCTGGACTTGAACAGATCATTCTACAGGTGACCAAGCTCATCGACGTCATTCACTGTATCGAGCACACCAGCTCAGACTCCGTCACTAAGGAGCTGTTGCTGGTCAAATTCATTGTCGCCAAAAAAGATCGCACCGAGGCACTGCAAATCATCGACCACTACGGTGGAAAAACCATCGACCTCACGCCGACATCAATGATCGCCATGCTCAATGGCGACACCACCAAGATCGATGCAGCCCTCACCATGTTCTCACAGTTCGAGGTGATTGAAACCGTGCGCACCGGTAAAGTCGTCATGGCTCGTGGAGAGCTGGCCACCTAAGTTCCTTAATCGCTTTCAATAAGCGCGGGACGAGCAAAGCAACATTTCCCAACAAAAAAGGCACCTCACTTGAGGTGCCCTTTTTTTAGAGTATTTAACCTGAATATGGCGGCTATATTAGCTGCCAATTTAGCTTACTTCAATGGAGTGAACTTGATGCCTTTGAGGGCTGCAGACTGAGTGTCGCCATCAATGCATGAAGCTCCAACCTTGTAGCGCCCAGCCTTGGGGAAGTTGATCCAGCCAATGCGGTAGTTATGAAACACACTGGAAGCATTTTGCTGATTTTGAATGGCTTCACCACCCTCAATTGCCACCTTCCAGACAAGTCGTCCTTTGCCCGTGTAGTTGAGAGCTACCTTGTAGTCACCCGGCACGAGCACATCCACCTCCCAGGTAGCTGCACCACCTGGCTGCCAATTCACAACTTGATTAACATGCTTCCACTCGCCGAATTTTTCCATCCAGCGGTTACGCTTGAGTTTGGCACCACTGACCTCTGAGAACTCAGCAAGAATTTCTGTATCAACAACTGGATCAATAGCGAAGTATGGGTCCACATCAGGCTCACCTTCGAGCTCTACCTCAATGACCGAAACCAGCTTTTCGGGAGCGCCCACGGGCAATGAAAAGACAGACCAGCCAGAAACCTTCTTGTGATCGATCTCGACCGATGATTCCTTACCAGTAAGCAACTTCGCAGACTTGATTTTATTCTTTAGACCTGGCAGGTGCAACTCGCCGCCACTTGGCCACTCAAAGACGGCCAAATGAAGTTTATTACCCCTGGTAGTAATGTCACCCCACGGCAAGGCGTGCTGCCATGGTGATGGCCCGGCACCGTAAATGACCTGCGGATAGCGGCGGATCCATTCGCCAGAGTTACGCAGAGCATCTGCAGCGCGCTGTGGAACTGAGCCATCGCCACGAGGCCCGATGTTAAGCATATAGGTGCCTCCACGGCCCACACAGGACACTACGAGATTGAGGATTTGCTTCGGTGTTTTCCAATTTTCATCATACCAGGCATAGGCCCATGAGTCATTAGTGGTATCTACAGACTCCCATAAACCCTTCACATTGTGATGAGGGACCTCCATGTCACCAAGAGACTGGTAATCGCCGAGGCCATGGCCGGCACGGCCTGAGACAAGCGCATTAGGCTGATTTTTACGTACTACACTGATGAGTTCCTCCACGTATTTTTTAGGCATGTTGCCAGGAGTATCGAACCAAACGATTTCGATAGGTCCATATTCACTGGTGATCTCCTTAACCTGCGGCAGGCACTTCTTTTGATAATAATCATCAAAGGTGGCCGCATTACCATCGGCATCTACTTCCGGGCCTTTGCCTCCTCCCGGGAACGTCCAGTCTTGATTGTGAGAGTAGTAAAAGCCGAAACCAATACCAACCTCCTTGCAAGCCTTGGCGAGGTCTTTCATCGGGTCACGTCCGAAGGGTGTTGCATCCACGATATTGAATTTATCTGCCTTGGAGTGATACATCGCAAAGCCATCATGATGCTTACTGGTGATGATGATGTATTTCATGCCCGCATCCTTTGCGAGCTGAGCAATGGCCTTCGGGTCGAAATTAACCGGGTTAAAATCATTGGCCAGTTTCCTATATTCAGGAATGGGAATACCAGCCATGTTGGAGTTCATGATCCACTCGCCAATGCCGTAGTAAGTCTTACCATCCACCTTGTTACCCAAGTTGGAATACAAACCCCAGTGAATAAACATCGCATAGTTGCCATCATCAAAGAGCTGCCCTCGCTTAGCATCAGCCGCGCGGAGCTTGACTACGGAATCGCCCCATAGCTCATCCATTTTTTCTGACTTGCCAGCCACCTTAGCAGCTTCCTTGGCAACATCGGCGGCCATGCATGTGCCACTTATCAGCGCCAGTGCGCACATGGCAGCAACAGGGTTTATTTTAAATATATTCGTATTCATGTATAATTAGGAATTCCTTAGATTCTGATAATTTTGAACCTTATGTCAAGACGCGCTTACTTACGATGACGTGAAAAACAACTTTCATCAGGTTTAGATGGTAGCTCACTTTTCCATTGGCTCAGCTTCTGTTTCAGACTGGCCACAGCATCAGCTTGTGAGTCCTTCAGATCGTTTTGCTCATAGGGGTCTGCAGCGATGTCATAGAGCTCACAGTAGCTACCCTCTTTATTGGTCACCAGTTTCCACTGCTGATCCACGACGACATAGCCCACCCAGTGGTCTGGCTTGTTATCATCAGCTGGCCAGGCAGCGTTAATTTTCCAAAACAGCGGCTTCTGCCTTTTGGTCTTGGCCTTACCCATTAGCACATCCAGCTGATTGAGGCCGTCCGGCTGATAATTCTTGGGGAGCTCTGCTCCTGCCAGCGCACAGAAAGTAGGCAATAAATCCACGGCTGAAATCAATGAGGTCTCATCGATCTCCCCTACCGCCACCTTGCCCGGCCAACGCACCAAAAACGGCACCCCTATGCCTCCTTCAAACAAGGCCCCTTTATAAGCCTTGCGCCCACCGGTGACACCCTTGGCCGCACCCGTATCATATCCGGATCCAGTCGCGGAGTCATGCATGAGCTGTGGCTTTTTATTGCCTACCGCCCTTGCCGGGCCATTGTCTGATGAAAAAATAACCAATGTATTATCGGCAATGCCTAGTTCATCGAGCTTGTCGAGCACCTCACCAATGCGATCATCTGCGTGGGAAAGCACAGAGGCATAAATATTATCAGCCTCGGGAAGGTCCTTAAAGCGCCAGCGGTATTTCGGCACCGTGTGGAACGGTGTGTGAGGCTCGTGCATCCATAAATTGATGAAAAAAGGCTTCTCGGCAGCATGGCTTTTTTCAATAAATGCCACCGCATTATCTGCGTCTTCGTGCACCGGCATTTGCTCGCCTGCACAGTTGAACGCACCATACTCATCATAGCCATACGCACTAGGCAAAGGTGAATCCGGAATCATGTTGTTGGCCAGATGCCATTTGCCAAAGTGAGCAGTGGCATAGCCCGCCTGCTGCAGCATACGTGGCAAAAGAGGTGCCGTGGGGCTAAGCCAGTCCGGCATGCCACGATTGGCATTATCATCGGGCCAGGCAAAGTGGCCGTCGATCTTATGCCTCGCCGGAAAATGCCCGGTCATCACCGCTGCCCGGCTTGGTGAACAGACACCACTAGCCACTGTGAAGCGTTGGAAATCAGTGCCCTCCTTGGCGATGCGATCAATGTTTGGCGTCTTGATATAGGGATGGCCATGGCAACTAAGATCTCCCCAGCCCCAATCGTCCGTGAAGATGAACAGGATATTAGGTTTTGTCTGAGCCGTCAGGGCTGATGTAAGGCAAAGTAGTAAGAGTAAGTATTTCATCATAAAGTAAGCATAGCGGTTAAATGCGAAAATCATCGATAGGGCTCAAAGCCTAAACACGTTTAATTGATATGGTTTCATATGGATTCATACATAAAAAACAATCAGAATCACCACTATCATACGGAGGCTACAAGCAGCGTTTTTCATAATAAAAAACCATCAGCGTTGAGAGTTTTCAGGCCCTGATCCAAGCCCCCGTTTGATCCGCACCTCCGGCGCATCTCCCCCCAACTATTAAGCTAGACTCTTATGGCACGGGCACGGGCTCAGGAACCGGAGCCGCGACAGACTGGCTGATGAATTTAACCCGAGGTCGATTACTACCCTCTCTGATTCCAGACCTGATCAAGACAAGTTCACGTCCGTTCGGCTGAGCAAAAAGCCGGGTGCCGTAGATCGTTTCCCCATCTGGATCTCTCATAATACATGGTATGAATCCCCCTTTCTCATCTACCTTGCTTTGCATAACGGCATTCTCATTGACGTCTACTTCCTGGGTTTCTCCAGCGAACTCCACAGAGATCATCTGCTCAGTTAAATTAACAAAAAGAAAATAAGCCCTTGGGAATGCCTCCACGGAATCATCCATCGCTACCACACGATATTGCCCCTCTTCTTTGTCGGGAGGAAGCACCAGAAACAAAAGCTTACCGAATTCACTGGGAACCGCTACACTGGCAAGAGATTTGTATGCAGCCTCCCCTTCAACAGGATTTTCCAGCTCACGAAAAATCTCAAATTCAGCCATTCTTTTTAAGGATATCTTGCCCGCGCGCGCGGATACTCTGAATGTCATCGGAAGATACTCTTCCCCCATGCGGAAAAAGAGTTTCTCCTCAGGAACATCACCCCAATGAAGAAAGGAACACTCGATGACTTTACTTGCTTGCTGCTCCTCAGCCTTCTCCTCAGCCTTCTCCTCGGCCAGCAGCTGGTCAGACAGTAATGAGAACAGCACTAGCAAGGATGCAATGCAAAATGTGTGGCTGCTTTTCATCATGACTTTCTCTGATGGAGGACTGACTCCTCATTCAGCCTAGGAGCCAGTGAGCTCACTGTCCAGCCTCAGCAAGAGGTTTTCCTATGAGCTGGGAGATGAATTTCACCCTCGGGCTGGCATGCACGAGAATCAAACTACTTCTGAGCAAGCAATTGATTTACGAATTTCACTTCGGGTAAACCTCCTTTTTCTCTGGGTTGGCCTATCAGCACGATCTTCCTAGTCGTAAACTGACTGTAAAGGCGGTTCTCGCAGATTTTCTTCCCTTCCCCATTCGTCACAATAAACGGAACGAAGCCGCCCTTTGGCCCAATTTTCGAACGCATAACGCTCGTCTTGAAAGGCTCAACGTCCTGGCTTCCTCCGGCAAAATTTACGGTCATGGGCTTATTGAGCAAATTAACAAAAAGAAAGGCTGTACCGGGAAAGGCAGTGGTGGAATCATCGATGGTAACGACACGATAACCCCCACCCTTGTCTTTGGCCGCTGCGATGATTAAAAAGAGCGCATCGTTTATATGCTCGGGAACAGGCACACTCGCCAGGAACTCGTAAGGCAGCTCTCCCTCGACAGGATTTTCCACCTCACGGAAAACCTCAAAGTCAGCCATTCTCTTTAGCGATATCTTTCCTGCGCGTTCTCGTCGTTTAAATTCGATGGGATGATACTCTTCCCCCATACGAAAAAAAAGCTTCTCATTAGGATTGTTATCCCAATGCAAAAAGGAACACACCACAACCTTGGATTGACCCTCAGGTTCAGCGGATAGCCCTAGTGGAAGATGCAAGGCCAAGATCAATAAGAACAGGAGGCGCGTGATCATGATTGAGGTGCCTCGGGTTGATAAATTCTATTGATCTTCATCTTGAAGTGGAATGGGCACGATGTGCGGTAAAAACGCGAGATGCACCTTTCCTCCCGGCTTTTTGGGAGGGCTGATGAACACCATTTTGCGCCCACGTGGTTGGGCAAAAAAACGTGACTGAAACACCACGTTCTTTTCCATGTCCAAAACATAAAGAGGAATAAAACCTCCCAGTTTTGCGATCTTAGGAGTTAGCACCTTACTTGCTCTCGCGGGCAGTTCCGCCCGGGCACTTGGGAAGACCACCTGCATCGGCATCTTGGTATTATTGATAAAGCGGAATGAGCCCATCGGGAATGCATCAAGCGAATCATCAACACCGGATAAAAAAAGGGGCAGTTCATCCTCTTTCTTATTCTCTCTTTGCTGAATAAAAAACAACATCCTGGAACTTGCCGGCTTGATCGCTGCGCGCCCCACCACCTTGTA
>JAFMDE010000153.1 GCA_017857425.1 Akkermansiaceae bacterium | reverse complement strand
GACCATGTCGACAAACTGTTGAAGCGAAAGCTCGTTGGCAAGCCCTGGCCCCATGATGCTTGAGGTTTGTTTCGCGATGCTTTTAACGTCTGCTGCGTTGAGCTTGGCTGAGATGCCTGCAATGTTGTTAACAACCACTTCATTGTCATTCTTGGAGATCAGCGTTCCCATGTGGGGGGTGCCGTCATTCATGGTGACGGTGACCCAGGAGTCTGCGATGGTGGCGGCAGGTTTGATGATCGCCTCGGCGATCTGCTCCTTGCTGAGTAGTGAGCCAATGTGGTTGAAATCGGGGCCTTTGACGGGGTCGCTGGGGTTGATATTGTGGCAGGCGGCACAGGCAAGGCTGGCGAGGGCTTTTTTACCTGCCTTGGGGTTGCCTTTCATTTTGTCGAGTGCCACCATCACGTCCTCAATGGATGTTTTGCCGACCTGGCCTTTATTACTTTTCTTTGCTGTTTTTGCTGGTGGGGCTTTGCCAATACCACTGAGGTTCATGCGGTGTTTGTCAGCGTTTGAGGCAAGAAATGTCTTTTGCTCAGGATTCGCCTTGTTCCAATGGGCGCGGTAGACTTTCTCAATTTTGTCAGACTCAGACCACTTGATTGCCTTGTAGTATGGGCCATGGGTGTCTGGTCGGGTGAACCACCACCAGGAGCCGTCATAGGGTTCTTCTTTATGGTAAAGACGTGCGAGAGCGGTGAGGATCTTGTTTTGCAGATTCTTGTCGTTGGAGCTGCTCAGCTTGTTGATCAGTCCATCCACAGCTTTGGGATCGTGCATCAGGCGCAGCGCCCATAAGGCTCCATCTTGGCTCGGTGAATCAATGGCAGCTAGGCAGGCCTCGGTGGCATTGAGGGAGACGAGGGATTGCACGGCAAGGTGAGGTATTACCACAGCGGAGTGTGGGGTGGCGTGCGGTCCGCCCTGGTGGCCTTTTTGAGTAGAGGCTTTCATCGGGGCTGGAGGGATGGCGACGCTGAGCAGAGCCTTGGCAGTGTCTGCTCTGCCAATTCTACCAAGCCCGATGGCGGCTACGGCTTGCACCCGTGGGTTTTTGTCCTGCAAGCCGGCGAGGAAGGGTTCGATGGGGGTCTTGTTGCTCAGGGGCTTGCGGTCTGCCAGGGCGCGGAGCGCAAACTCACGAACCTTAGTATCGTTGGTCAAGCTGGCTAAGCCGGTGTTGGCTTTTTCCCCAAGGAGCTGGGCGTAGGTGAAGATGGCGGCAACGCGTGACTCGATGCTGGCGGAGGAGTCGGCGGCAATGGCAAGTACTGCGGTAGCGGTGTCGAGCTTGCGGTTAAGGATTTCCTGCTGGGTATGCAGGCGAACGGTGGCGCTGTCAGATCTTAGCAAGGAGATTAAGGCGTCGTCGGCCAGTTCTTTAAACTTGGGGGCAGCCGTGTATTTCCAATCTTTGGGAACGATTCTCTCAATATGGCCTTCCTTGGCACTGCCTTTGAAGCCTGCTCCTGCCCAGGCGGCTGTGTAGAGACGGCCCGAGGCGTCGACATCGATGTCAGTAAAGCGGTTGGTGGTGAGGTAGTCCTCCTGTTTCTGGGTGAAGGTGGCACCGTCAGGCGTAACGCGGTGGATGAGGACCTTGCTGAGTCCCCAGTCACCCATCAGCGGCACGTTGTTGTATTTTTCCGGCCAGCCGGGTTCTTGGAAGAACATGGATCCGGTGCCGGAGCCACCGCCGACGTCAACGAGCGCGGGGATGATTTCATCCGTGAAGTTTTTGAACAGCATGGGGTAGCCATATTTTGCTGTCTGAATGTTGTGAATGAAGCGGACATTCCAGCCGCCGCCGTCGTTGGTATTGCCGCGGGTGTAGATGTTCATCAGCGGGTCAATGGCGACATCGTAAATGTTGCGCAGGCCGTGGGTGTAGATCTCGAGCTCGGAGCCGTCCGGGCGAACGCGCACAATACCGCCACCGAGCATCGTGAGCACGGTGCCGTCTGTGCCTTTTGCCTCGTGCATGCCGTAGTCGCCCACAGCGATGTAGATCCAGCCGTCAATGGCCATACGCATGCCATTGGTGGTGTGATCTGCACCACGGCTTTGGTTGTGCGTCTTGCAGCTGATGTCGGAAACAAGTATCTTGGGCGGGCCATCAGCTTTGCCGTCCTTGTTTTTGTCTTCAAGGACACCGAGGTGCATGGCGCCGAAGGTTTTTTCGTCCTTCCAGATAGTGTAGATGACGTAGACTTTGTCTCCCACGGCAATCAGGCCACGCGGGTTGTCGAGGGTGGCAAAAATAGTGTGCTCGTCGGCAACGCCATCGTTATCAGTATCACGGAGCCGCACAATTTTTCCTTTGCCCGGGCCTTTGCCGAGCGAGCCGCACATATCCACTCCGACAAAGATGTCACCATTTGGGTGGGCGCTGAGGCATGCTGGAGAGGGTGTGAGCCCGGGGCTAGTGAAGGTGGTTTGGCTTAGCTCAGGGGGGAGAGCTGAAAGACTGGAGACGGATAAGCATGCGCTGGTAATAGCACCAAGGATGATAGAGTTAGGCTTGTTCATGTCAGGTAGTGGCAAAATAAAATACGTAGTAATTAGTAATCTTTTTCAATGATTGTGATGAAGGGCGTGGTCGGAGCAGGCGTGGCATTTAACCCACTCGGCGGTGCCGTCAGTGTAATGTTCTTTTTTCCAGATGGGGACGGTGGATTTAATGGAGTCGATGATAGAACGACAGGCGCTGAAGGCGGCATCGCGGTGGGCAGCGGAGACGGCGATGCAAATGGCGATTTCACCGATTTGTAGGTGGCCGGTGCGGTGCACACAGTGGGCGGCGATGATGTCGTGCTGCGCGCAGATTTCCTCAAGGATACGATTACCCTCCTTTTGTGCGAGGGCGGGAAAGGCTTCATACTCGAGTGATGTGACGTCACGGCCTTGGTGGTGATTTCGCACCCAGCCCTCGAAACTAGCAAAACCTCCGGCAGCAGGATCTCGCACGGCGTCACAAAGAGCGCGCGGGTCAATCGGCTGGTCGGTTAATTGAAACATGCTTTTAAATTCACTATTCACTATTCTAAATTCAACATTCCCTAGCCTCCGGCGACGGGTGGGATGAAGACGACTTCTTCATCTTCGCTGAGGGGGTGGCTCCAGTCGGTAAAGTCGCCATTGACGGCAACCATCATGCCTTTGCGTTTCAGCGGCAGTTGATACTTGGCGCGGATTTCTTCGAACAGGCCGGCGGGTGTGACGGTGTCGGTTTGCAGGCTTTCGCTGTTGGTGCCGGTGAGTTCGCGCAGTTGGGCAAAGTAGCTGACGGTGATGTTTTTTGCCGTGGTGCTTTGGTCGAGGCGGGCGCGGATTTCGATGAGATCGGCCTCGGTGTTGGTATTGGCGAGAGGCCAGAGGCCAGGCGAGGGTAGTGCGTGGCCGTTGAGCTGGATCAAGACCGAGCGCGGGCATTGTTTACTCTTAGCGATGGCTGATTGCACGGCCTTGGCCGAGGTGGCTTCCCAGATGGCGCAGAGGGGTTCGGGGAGGCCGTCGCTAGCGCTGCTGAAGTAGGTGGCATCGTGGCTGCTGCTGCGGTTCTCGATGAGAATCTCGAGCTGTTCTTTTTCCAGAAGAGGCAGGTCGCATGCGAGGATGAGCCAGGCTGAATCTGGGTCAGCTTTCTGGGCGGAGGCGATGGCGCCGAGTGGGCCGATGGGGCCGAAGGCATCGGCGATGGTGTTTGGCTCTCCTGCGTCTTCGCAGGTGGAGATGAAAACTTCATCACAAACACAGTTCAGTAATGCGACCCCGCGTTGTTTCTGGGTGAGGCCGTCACGTAGGATGAGTTCGGATTTATCCGAGCCCATGCGGGAGGATTTGCCTCCGATGAGTAGCAGCCCTTTCATGGATGTTATGGTGCGGCTTGGTAGTCGCCAGATTTACCACCAGTTTTCTCTATCAGGCGCGTCTCGGTGATGCGCATGTCTTTGCTGATGGCCTTGCACATGTCGTAGATGGTGAGGGCGGCGCCTGACACTCCTGATAAGGCTTCCATTTCAATGCCGGTGCGGCCGGTGGTAATGCAGGTGCAGGTGATGGTGATCTGGGTGTCGGAACTTGCTTCGATGGTGAACTTGGCACTTTCTAAGGGCAGCGGGTGGCAGAAGGGAATGAGCTCAGAGGTTTTTTTAGCCGCCATGGTTCCTGCGATGATGGCGGTGTGGAAAACGGGGCCTTTTTTGCTTTGGATGTCGCCGTCCTCCAGCAGTGCCATGACCTCAGGGCCGACGTCGATGATGCTCTGAGCAGTGGCACTGCGGCGGGTGGTGTCTTTGGCTGAGACGTCTACCATGCCGGGCTGGTTGTTTTGATCAATGTGGCTGAAGTCACTCATGCTATGCCCAAGGGTAGAAGCTGGCGGGTTCGTTGAGAAGCTCTTTTCCAGTAAGTTCACCAGGCAGCTGGGCAATGCCGTCAGTAGCTGCGAGAGCGAGGAAGTTGCCGGAGTTCGATGGCGGCACGAGCTGGATGCGGCCATTGTTGATCCGACAGGGCACAAGGCCGGTGAAGTGTGAGGGGCAGTGGAAGCTGCCGGTGGCGGGGAGTTGTTGTGGGGTGGGGCTGCGTCCGCTGAGGATTTCCACGAGGCTGGGGATGAGGTAGCGTGCGGCGCAGGCCAT
>JAFMDE010000022.1 GCA_017857425.1 Akkermansiaceae bacterium | reverse complement strand
CAAAGACCCTTGCCTAAGTGAAGTAATTCACCGTTCACTATTCAAAATTCACTATTCAAATGCTCCTCGTTATCGATAACTACGACTCCTTCACCTACAACCTCGTGCAGTACTTTGGCGAGCTTGGCTCGGAAATGAAGGTGGTTCGCAATGATGCTATGAGCATCGACGAAATCCGCGAACTCGCCCCCGAGCGCATTTGCATCTCCCCTGGCCCCTGCACGCCAAACGAAGCTGGCATCAGTTGTGATGTCATCCGCGAGTTTGGTGACTCCACTCCCATCCTCGGCGTCTGCCTCGGCCACCAGTCCATCGGCCAAGTTTTTGGAGGTGAAGTCGTCCGCGCAGAACACCTCATGCATGGCAAAACATCCCCTGTTTTCCATACTGGCAAAAGTGTTTTCGCCGGCCTTCCCAGCCCGATCACAGCCACCCGCTACCACTCCCTCATCGTCAAGCGCGACACCTTGCCCGATTGCCTGGAGATCACCGCGGAAACTGAGAATGGCACCATCATGGGCCTCATGCACAAGGAGCTTCCTATCCACGGCGTTCAGTTCCACCCCGAGTCCATCCTCACCGAAGACGGTATGAAGATGCTGGAAAACTTCCTGCGTAACTGAAGACGAGAATTCGCTTTCGTGCATGAAGCGGTTGAGGACCTCGTGCTCGAGAAATGGCCCGTATCTCCGCGTCATCGGGCTAGCCGAATTAAGGGAAGACGCCGCGCAGTTCGTAAACGTTGTCAATATGCTCGATAGCAGATGCGTAGGACGCGATGCGCATGCTGCAGTCCAGTCGTTGGGACATTTCAAGGACACGTTCGGCGGATCGGGTCATGGTTTTCTTGAGCAGTTCGTCGACGACCTCCTCGTCCCATGTCTCCGATTGCCGGTTCTGCTTCCATTCAAAATAACTGACCGTAACACCACCCGCGTTGCATAAAATAGCAGGCAGCACCTCAACACCTTTATCTAATAAGTAGCGCTCAGCATGAGGAGTGGTAGGGGCGTTTGCTCCTTCGACCAGCACTTTACAATGCATACGCTCCGCGTGTTCCAGATCGACCATCTGCTCAAGGGCGGCAGGTATAAAGAGATCGACGGGGGTTGAATAGAACGTGACCTCGTCGACGGCATCGGCGTCAGCAAAATCTTTAACCCCTCCTGTGGCAAGGACGTGTGCTGCGAGTGCCTCAGCATCGATTCCACTGGTGTTGAGAATCGCACCGGTGTGATCCATCACTGCTTTAAGTGTCGTGCCTCGTTCTTGTAGCAGGCGTGCGGTCCATGAGCCGACGTTACCGTAACCGATGAGGCTGCAGGTAACCTTGTTCAGCTCGATACCCATGCCCGGGAGCAATGCATCAAGAACATAGACAAGACCTTGACCCGTGGCCTTTTCGCGACCTGCTGATCCGCCGAACTCAAGAGGCTTGCCGGTGACAACTCCGCGGGCAATGACCTTGCTCGAGGACTCTGCGAAGTTAATATAAGTGTCGGCCATCCATGCCATCACTTGAGCGTTGGTGCCGACGTCTGGGGCGGGAATATCGTAGTCGGGGCCGATATTGTCGCCCAGAGCGGAGGTCATGCGTCGGGTGACGCGCATGAGCTCATCTTTACTGAAATCGCGCGGATTGATGCGCAGCGCGCCTTTAGCACCACCAAAAGGGAGACGAGCGAGGGCACACTTCATGGTCATGAGTAGAGCGAGGGTTTTAACTTCATCGAGTTTGACTTCGGGATGGTAGCGAATGCCGCCTTTGTAGGGGCCGAGCACGTTGTTGTGCTGCACGCGGTAAGCTTTGAGTAGTTTCCATGTGCCGTCGTCCATTTCGACCGGACAGTGCACCATGATCTCGTTTTTTGGCTGTGTCAGCATTAGCTTCAGCCGCTGGGGCACGTCCAGTGCATCAGCTGCCTCAAGAACAGAACCGATGGTTTGGAAGTAGAGGTTGTGCTCGTCGTAAATTTCTTCCAGTTCA
The DNA here is from genome assembly GCA_017857425.1 of Akkermansiaceae bacterium. Classification (GTDB taxonomy): domain Bacteria; phylum Verrucomicrobiota; class Verrucomicrobiia; order Verrucomicrobiales; family Akkermansiaceae; genus Oceaniferula. Next base: position 20,394 of record JAFMDE010000022.1, on the reverse strand, counting down.
TGGAAGATTTCACGTGCGGATTGGCAGGCTGTGGTGTCGCATTTCTCCATAACGGTGAACACTAGCTTGCTGGCAGACTCTGACAAGCCTGCTTGATGGAAAACACCAAGGGGTCAGCCGCTTCGCGGAATGGTGGATTTTGAATATTGAGTGATCAATGAAAGAGTAGACTAGACACGAACGAGTATCATAAGAGGTTCGAAGCGGTAGATCTCGGGGCGAAAAAGGGTCACGTTTGGAGATGAAGCTTCTCACTGCCTAAAATTATATTCATCATGAATCACTGAATACTTGGCAATGTGAATGTGGGTGCCAATAATACTGGAGAATTTCCTTCGGAAACAGTTATCCGTTCATCGCTGTCGGTTATCAGATATTGGAGGGCCGACAACTACAATGGGAACTGAACACTTGAAACTCGATACCATTCTCTCCGCTCTCCCTGAGTCAAAACTCCGGCACGACGGTGGCTGGTTGTTTTCACCGAAGCCACTGCCCTTAGATAAAAAAACCGCCAAGGCACTCACCCAGCTTGGCCATCCGCTGGCACAATTTCAGAAGGCATCCGACTCACTCTACCAACGCAGCGTCAAAGGCAAACTGCCCAGCTGGATCCACTGCCTGCTTGACGCCGGTAAACCGCACTGGCTGATCGATGCTCAACGCTCCCCTGCCCTGCGGGACAAAATGCCCCGCGTCATCCGGCCCGACCTGATCCTCACCGGCAAGGACGGAGACGACACCCAAAGCAGCTTCGCCCTCACCGAGCTCGACTCCGTTCCCGGCGGCATGGGCATCACCCTTTGGTTATCGCGCTTCTACAGCGAACACGGCTTTGATATTTTGGGAGGCGGAAACGGCATCCGTGACGGTTTCCAAAACCTGTTTCCTACCGAAGGTGGACGCATTCTTATCAGTGACGAATCAGAGGACTACCGCCCCGAGATGGAGTGGCTCGCCGAACAATGCACCAATATCAAAGCGCACCACGCCGAGGCCGACGATGGCTCAGACTCCCCCGCCTACCGCTTCTTTGAATGGTTTGACTGGGAAAACATCCCCCACGTCAAAAAACTTGCTGCCTCCACCAGCCTCACTTCCCCCTGCAAACCCCACCTGGAGGAAAAGCTCTGGCTTGCCCTGCTCTGGTCACCGTCCCTCAAGGGCATTTGGGAAAAAGAACTCCGCAGCAACCACCTCAAACGGCTGCGCGAGATCGTCCCCTTTGGCTGGGTCGTCGACCCCGCGCCACTGCCCCCTCAGGGTGCCTTACCCCGCCTCGACGTGCACTCCTGGGACGAAGTAGCCAATTTCAGCCAGAAAGAACGTCGCCTGGTCTTAAAAATAAGCGGCTTCTCCGAACTCGCCTGGGGATCGCGCGGTGTTCACATCGGTCACGACATGCCTGGCAACGAATGGCGCGAGCAGATCGAAGCCGCCACCGCAGCCTTCAACGACCAACCCAGAATGATGCAGCAGTATCATTCTGGAAAAATCATCACCCACCCCTACTTCGACCCCGATACCGGCGAACAACGCATGATGCGCGGCCGCGCTAGGCTTTGCCCCTACTTTTTCGCAGATCGTGATGGTCGCACCAGCTTTGGCGGCTGCCTCGCAACCATCGTTCCTGCTGATAAAAAGAAAATCCATGGCATGAAAGATGGAATTTTGGTGCCTTGCTGCCTTGAATGAGGACGATCGGCCTCATTATTTAACGAGTCCAAATTAAATCGCTAAAGAGCATACCATTTTTCATTTTTTTTTGCTCTAGAAGATTAAAATTACCTTGTCAAAACAGGGCACATCCCCTACCAACCCGCCATCCTTCGTAACGCCGCCGCTTCAACTACGGGAAATTGAAGGACTTAACCTAAAGCGCGGCGGATTTCCCAACCTACCAGAGCCATCCTGAATTAAGGAAGGACACCCAATAAAAAAATGGTCAACGAATTGATTAACGACATGGTCGACGCTGGAGTTCACTACGGACACCAGACCCGCAAATGGAACCCAAAAATGAAACCCTACCTCATGAAGGACAAGGGTGGGATCTACATCATCAACCTCGAGGAAACAGTAAGATGCCTCGACAAAGCCTCTGATTTCCTCAGTGAAACCACAGCAAAGGGAGGGAAAGTCCTCTTTGTTGGTTGCAAACGCCAAGCTCAAGATTCCGTGGCAGAAGCTGCAGAAGCCATTGGTCAATATTATGTTAATCACCGTTGGCTTGGTGGAACTCTTACCAACCTTGCCACCATCCGCCGTTCTGTCGAACGCCTCAAGTATCTTGAAGACATCGAAAAGTCACCTGAGTCTAAGAAGATGTCCAAGAAAGAACTTTCTGCCCTCGGACGTGAGCGCACTAAACTGCTTCGCAACCTTCGCGGTATCCGTGACATGGAAAAACTTCCTGCTGCCATGGTTATTGTCGATTCCGCACGTGAGACCATTGCTGTTGCAGAAGCGCGTCGCCTTAACATTCCAGTCATCGCCATCGTTGACACCAACGCCGACCCTAGCGTTATTGACTATCCATTACCTGGCAATGATGACGCAACTCGCTCCATTCGCCTTTTGCTTCAGAATCTCGTCGACTCAATGGCTGTCGCCAAGGACTAATCCCCCCCAACAACGAACTCAAATTACCTAAATAACCTACTACCATGGCAATTACCGCATCTGCTGTTCAAGAGCTCCGCAAGGCCACTAACGCCGGCATGATGGCTTGTAAAAAAGCCCTCACCGAGACCGATGGTGACATGGACGCTGCCGTCAAACTCCTCCGCGAAAAGGGAATCGTCAAATCAGCTGGTCGTTCCGACCGTGAGACCTCTGAAGGCCTGATCGCCGCCCACGTCTCCGAAAATGCTGACAGTGGTGTGCTCGCTGAGATCAACTGTGAAACAGACTTTGTCGCCAAGAACGAAGCCTTTGGAGCTTTTGTATCTGACATCACCAAAACCATCGCTCAGTCCGATGCAGCTGACGCTGAGTCAGCTGTTGGCCTCGCCTACGGTGACGGCACGATCCAAGATACTCTAGGCGCTAAGTTCTCTGAGCTTGGTGAAGTCATCAAGGTAAAGCGCATCACTCGCTACACTGCTGAAGGAAACGGAGCCGTCTCAAGCTACATCCACATGGGTGGTAAGGTTGGCGTTCTCCTCGAGCTTAGCGCAGAAAACGCTGGCACTAAAGACAACGAGACCTTCAAGGAACTCTCTCGCGACATCTGCCTTCACATTGCTGCTCTCAACCCTGCTGGCCTGACTCGCGACGACATTGACGCCTCCACCATTGAGGAAGAAAATGAAATCAATCGCAAGCAGCTCGAAGCTGAAGGCAAGCCTGCCGAAATCATCGAGAAGATTCTCATCGGCAAGATTAACAAGTACTTCTCTGAGTCCTGTCTCATTGACCAAGCATTTGTTAAAGATGACAAGGTCAGCGTAAAACAGCACATCGCTGCACAGAGCAAAGAGATTGGTGACAATATCAACATCGTCCGTTTTGCCCGCTTCAATGTCGGCGCATAACTGAATCGCTCAATAAAATCTTACCAACCCACCTCGCCTTGTGCCTGGTGGGTTTTTTTTGCTACCTCCTGTTACGCTTGCGATAGTCCGGCTTGCCGGTTTTCTTCGCTGCTTTTTTAGCATCACTACGTCCTGATTTTTCAAAGCGATCACTCGAATGGCGCTTGGGCTTTCCTTGCTGAGGCCTTCTACCCTTTGGTTCCTCAGGTGCCGGCACCTTGTAGTTGAAATCATCAGCAAAACGCTTGGCTAGAGTCTTGCCGATATGGCGCTCCAGCTTCTTTAAGCGCTCACCATCATAGGATGTGACAAAGCTCAGGGCACACCCTTCATTGCCAGCCCTACCAGTACGCCCGATGCGGTGAATGTAATCGTCACTCTGCAGCGGAAAATCAAAGTTGATCACATGGGTGACGTCTGGGATATCCAATCCGCGTGCAGCAATATCGGTAGCCACCAGCACCCTAATCTTGCTGGCCTTAAAATCGCGCAGCGTCCGTGTTCGGTGATTCTGTGAGCGGTCACTATGAATCGCCTCAGCCGAGATCCCAGCACCATGCAATTCCTTCGCTAAGTTGTCAGCATCCTCTCGCGTTCTCACAAAAGCGATGACGGAGAAAAACTGGTGATCTTCCAGCAAGTGCTTAAGTAAATCAGCCTTGAGATGCTGCTCCACAGGATAAAGAAACTGTTTGACCGTCTCCGCTGGGTTACTGCGGTCCCCTACCTCAATGGTTACTGGGTCTTTCAGAGCCTTCTTTGCCAAGCGCTCGACTTGTGGAGGTAGTGTAGCGGAAAACAGCAAACTCTGACGGCGTTTGGGAAGGCTTGCGGTAATGGCCTCAATATCGGGCATAAATCCCATATCAAGCATCCTGTCGGCTTCATCAAGAACGAGGTGGGTAAGTTTCCCAAAACTACAATGCCCAGCCTCCATCAGCGCCATAAGGCGTCCTGGCGTGGCAATGACAATATCAACATTACTCTGAAGCTTTTCAATCTGGTGTCGCTCGCTGGCCCCACCGATCACTATCGCCGTGCGCAGATTGGTGTATTTGCCATAGGTGCGGATGCTCTCGTTAATTTGAGCCACCAACTCACGAGTGGGTGCGATGATCAAAACCCGAGTGCCACGTGTCGATAGCTCATGCGTCTTCTGTGCCAGCTCTGAGAGCAGCGGCAGGGTAAATGCTGCTGTCTTTCCGGTACCCGTCTGCGCCAGCCCAATGAGATCCTTACCCTCAAGGATAGCAGGAATCGTTTTTGCCTGAATCGGGGTGGCCTTGCTGTAACCAGCATCATCAATCGCATCTAAAATACGTTTATGAAGACCTAATGCATGAAATGACATACCCGCTCCCTAGGCTGGAATGCGAAAACTTCAAGAATTATCGCTTTCCGTTGTGCTCTGCGATCAATCGCTTGGAGCTCCCCTTAATAATAAGGCCTAAGCATCAGGTAGCAAACTGGCCCTGTAGCTGCGACATAAAGCCATAGCGGAAACACCCAGCGCGCCATTTTCCGGTGACGAGCAAAGTGATTGGTGTGGCCAAGAGACAGGGTAATAAGAATAAAGGGCAAACTTACCGCCGCCAACAGAATGTGACTACCCAAGATAAGCAGGTAAATATTACGCACCATGCCCTCGCCACCATGCCTCACCTCCTGCTGGGTGCCATGATAGGTGACATAGCTGAGCAAAAATAATACTGAAAACCCAACCGCAAAGCCGATCGCTCGCCTGTGCAGAGTGATGTTTTTGTTTTTTACCGCAACGACCGCCACCAAAAGGCTGATCGTTACTAGCGTGTTAAGAATCGCATGTAAGGGCGGCAACAAGGGCAGCTCCATGCCGATATCGAGCTTGTATCGGCCCATTACCACAACGAGGGAAAAAACGGCGCCACTGAGCACCCATGAAATAAAAACAAGCTTCCTTAGCAAGGCCGTATTAGGCTCACGCTCAAGGTAGTTATTTAAGTCCTGACGATCCGTCATATTACTACTTTTGTTCAAGTAATGACTCTACGGTGAAGTGTAGCTTGCCCTCCTCACCTTTCAAAAACACCTCGCCTTTTTTGCGGGCATTGTAAAGATCGTGCCTTGTGACCATCGAGAGATTCCTGTCATAAACGGCAATCGACATATCATGTTTAAAAGCACCGAGCCTTGCCGCCTCATCCGGATCACTGCGCTTCACAATTGACTGATACTTCATCTCGTTGACCATATAATCGGTAAGAGCCGTTGCATCGCCTGTCAAAAACCACCAGTTATTGCTATCGGCTCCTAGAGCCTCTGCATAAGACTTCATCTGCTCTACCCCATCGGTAATAGGGTCCACAGTGATACAGATTACAACAAAATCGGGATTGTCCTTATACTTGTCATAGAGTGCTTTCAGCCCCTGGGAGTTGCGCTTAGCACACATCGGGCAGCTCGCATAAAATTGGGCAAATGCCCATACCTTACCCTTGAGCTCGGATATCTTCACATCCCTGCCATCCTGACGCTTAAGAACCAGATCCTTTTTCAGGCTCAGCAAAGGCGCCGAGATGCCTTGCTCAACATACTGCGGTTTCTCAAGCGGCGTCGGCTTAGGGCGGATCAACCAAGTGATCAAAAGGATCAGTATGGAAAGAGCTGCCGCGCTAACGTAAATCGTCGTTATTTTTTGTTTATCAGTCATTCTCTGCTTCCTGTTTTAGTTTCACTCAGAACAAAGTCAGTGTTCGTGTAGAGCGTTTTTTTAAGTTCATCAACCGCATGGAGCGCCGATCCAAATTTCTCAACATCCTTGAGCTCAGGCTTCTCTTTCAGTAATTCACGCGCAGCGTCCTCAAACTGTTCCGCCTCACGGAAATCATAGCGCTGACGGATATGCATGCCTCGATCTATAAGAGCAATCTGTGAGGGGAATGTCCACTTGCCGGCTGGGTCTTCCGAAGACCGGTCAGAAACAAGACCCAGTCGCAATTGATCTTTAATATAACCTCTCTGCTTTTTGGTATCCCCTGTTGTCAAAAACCACCACCGTTGATCATTGATACCCAATTGACCCATGGCACGCTTGAGATCCTCAGGGTTCGTTCCTTGGTCAACTCCATTGATTGAAAAAGCGACAAACCTCAAGTTATCGTTACCCTCATAATGCTCGGTGATTTCTTTCATCATCGCTATGGCGTGCTTGTTTTCATCAAGCTGTTTGACACACACAGGAATGGCAAACCAGACCTTGCCTTCAAGGTCATAGGTCGCAACCAGCTTTCCCTCCTGATTCTTGGCCGCGAAGTTGCGACTAATCTTTGTAGTGATTGGCGGCCTGCCCTCGTTCTCTTCTGCCTTCTGCTTAGACTTGGCAAAATAAGCACTTAGAACCACCACAGCGCCAATAACCATAATGCCTACTAGTTTAAATGCTGTGCGGCGTAGCTCTGCTGGATTTCTTTCAGCTGGTTCCATATCCATGGTAAAACTTGTGTCTGATTTGATAACGCGCGCACCCTAGCCTTGCTTCCAGCCGATGGCAAGTAATCCGAGTGCCAGCGGCAGATAAAGTAAGGTGTAGAAGAATAATTGCTGCGCCGATTTGCGGTTCCCTGCAGCCGAAAACCGAAAACACAACCACAGCATGATGATGCCCACAAAAGATCCACCCACCAACCAGCTGACGCCGGCATAGCCAAGCCACCAGCCAAGAGGCACCAATAAAATCAGCACTACCGTGAAGCCCGCAGCAATCGCGGCCGCCTTTTTTCCAGATACATCACCGTTGGTCCACATGACATACCCTGCCTCCTCATACTGCTCACGTACCAACCAGCTGATGGCGACAAAATGAGGCATCTGCCACAGAAATAAGAGAGCAAACAAATACCAACTTTGACCGTCCGCCCAGCTGCCAGCAGCGCCACCAGCCTGAGCTACAGCAGCCCAGCCGATCATCGGAGGAATCGCTCCGGGAACTCCGCCTAAAAGCGTATTCGTCGAGCTGCGCCGCTTCAGTGGAGTGTAGAGAAAAACATAGACTCCCAGTGCGATGGCCGCCAAATAAGCCGACGCGGGACTCACCTTCAAAGCAAGGTGGATAATGCCGAATGCAGACAAAGCCCATCCGATACCAAAAGCATTCACCGGAATCATTCTCCTAGCGGGAAGCGGACGGTCAGCCGTGCGCTTCATCCTGGCATCCTCCTCGATCTCCATCAGCTGATTAAAGGCTGCTGACCCAAAGGCAGTGCATGCCGTGCCTATCAAGGTATGAAAGAGTAACCAGCCATCATAGAGCCACACACCATGGAAGTATTTGGCCCCGAGCAAGTAACCAAACAAGGTGGTAATAACGACAAAGGTGTTTAAATTCACCTTGGTCAGCGTGGCCAGATCATCTTTGAGCGTTGGCGGCCTATCGTCTTTTTTCTTTCGTGCCATGGAAAATGTGCGCGTTAATATGCGCCTTGGTGTAGCGCTGGCCCCTTACTGCTCTGGATGAGCCATTTTGTCCACTGCTTCTTCACTACCATAGACCATCAGTGTGTCACCCGATTGAAGAACCTCATTCTTATTGGGTGTTCCCACAAAGGAACCATGGGCCTTGGTGATGCCCAAAATGACAATGCCTTGGTCATTGGGACGCGATTCATAAAGCGCCTTTCCCTCAAAGGGGTGATCCTTACCAATCTTAAAATCAGAAACACAATATCCATGTTCCACTTTGAGCAACAATTCGTAATCCAGTGCCCTTACCACACCCGCACGCTCCAAAGAGTAACGCATCATCCCATCCAGCGGCCTGCGGATAAAACCCGTACTGGCCAAAGCGTAAAGTACTAGAATACTGAGTAACACGATACCTAGAATCGAAAAAAGCGCAGAAGCGCCCTCATCGCCTTTGCTCACAAAGGTCACAATCAGCGTAGCTAAGGCTGATGTCAGGCCAATATTACCTGCAATGATCAAATGAAGAATAATCCGTCGCCTGACCCTGTGGCCAACGACCATCTCAGCTTCAGACGTCGTAAAGCCGACCCCAAAAAATGCCGACGCGGCTTGGAACCTGGCGGCAGATATGGACATCCCAGTTAACACCAAGGCATTGGTGCCCACGCGGACAATGAGCAATGAGACAAAAACAATCGTTAATAAAGCCAGTAAAGATCCCATGGCATCGCTTTTATAGGTGATTAGGCCAAACCAAAAGCTCAAATGGAATTCGATGCGATTTACTCACTTCTCTACTTACTTTAGCTGCCCCAAAAACTAATCGCTTGAGCCTATTCATCCTAAAAAAGAACTCTGATTAATTGATAAAGAAGAGTTTAAAACTAAGATGACTTTGGCTCTTTTTCTCCTTTTGCCTTGCCCCACTCCTACCGTGATGGCATTATGCTATATTATAAACATTTGTACGCCTGCCTATTTTTCGTCCTCTCATTCAGGATACATGGATTGCGTTTCAAGCGTTTAACGCCAACAAACACGATGACCATTCAACGGTCATTTCTCCACCCAAATAAAACAAACCTATAAACTACTATGGAAGTATCAGATCCCATTACATCTGTTCTATCAAACAAGAGCTCAAAACTCTGGACCATCAGCCCTGAAGCAACCGTCTTCAACGCGATTGAAAAAATGTCAGAATGCAACGTAGGCGCACTACCCGTCATCGACGATGGCGCCCTCATCGGCATCATCTCCGAGCGTGATTACACCCGCAACGTCATCCTCAAGGGGAAATCATCACACGACATCGATGTTCGCTCTATTATGACGAGCTCACTTGTCACCATCAAAGAAAGCGACTCGGTAGCACACAGCCTTCAAACCATGACTCAAAAACGCGTGCGCCACCTTCCCGTCGTTGCAAATGGTGAACTCGTCGGCATCGTCACCATCGGCGACCTCGTCAAGTGGACCATTTCCGCTCAAGATGCGCTCATCGGTCAGCTGGAAGGTTACATCCAAGGCGCTTATCCTGGCTAGAGCCACGGAAGAATCCTGAGAAATATCTGCCCGTGCTGGATTCCCTGAAGGGGAGCGAGCGGCACTGGGTGATTTGCGTCTTGTTGGGTTCGCTATTCAGTAAAGGAATCGCCCCTCATTTCCGCCCTTGAATTATTCCGATTCGCTCCTATTCTGCGCGCCTCATGAGCGACCAGCCAGCCACGTCCACGTCCGAATCAACTCCCCAATCTACCGAAGCAGAACTCATCGCCGTCCGGCGTGAAAAGCTTGGCAAAATTCGCGAACTCGGAATTGACCCGTTCGGAGCAAAATTCGACACCACCACCACCCCGGGCAAACTCAAGGCTGACTTCGCAGACGAGAAGGCAGTCACCATCGCAGGCCGACTGCTCGCTATCCGCGACATGGGCAAGTCCGTCTTCGCCACCATCGGTGACGTCGAAGGCCGCATCCAGATTTATCTCAACCAAAAAGGTGTCAGCGAGACCGACTGGGATCTCTACCAACTGCTCGACCTCGGTGATTGGATCGGTGTTGAGGGAGAGAGCTTCACCACAGGAAAAGGTGAGCCTTCCGTCAAAGTCAACAAACTCACCATGCTTAGCAAGTCGCTGCGCCCCATGCCGGACAAATGGCACGGCGTGTCGGACCGAGAGACCAAGTATCGCAAGCGTCACCTCGATCTGATGAGTAACGAGCACTCCGCTGAGGTCTTCATCACCCGCTCCAAAATGATCGCCGAGATCCGCAGCTTTCTCCACGAGCGTGACTACCTCGAAGTCGAGACCCCCATGCTCCAAAGTATTGCCGGTGGCGCCGCTGCCCGCCCCTTTGAGACCTACCATAATGCTCTCGGTATGGACCTCACCCTGCGTATCGCGCCTGAGCTCTTCCTCAAGCGCCTGCTTGTCGGTGGCTTCACCAAAGTTTTTGAACTTAACCGTAATTTCCGCAACGAGGGCATCTCACGCCGTCACAACCCAGAATTCACCATGCTCGAAGCCTACGCTGCTTATGGTGACTTTGAAACCATGGCCGACATGGTTGAGGAAATGACCTGCCACTTAGCAGAGAAATTCTGTGGTGGTCTGCAGATCGAGCACAAGGACGAGCAAGGCGAGACACTGCGCACCATCAATTTGCAACGCCCGTGGAAACGTGCCAACTACCACGACCTGATCAAGGAGGTTGCTGGTGATGACTTCTTCGATATCACCCCCGAAGCCCGCCGCGCTAAATGCGACGAACTCGGCGTGCAACTCTCTGACAACATGGAAGACTATGAGGTTGTCCAGCAAGTCTTCGAAAAGAAAGTTGAGGAACACACTTTCGACCCTTGCTTCGTTACCCGTGTCGCCTCTGAGCTTATTCCTCTGGCGAAAGTCACACCGGGAGGAAAAACCGTCGAGGTCTATGAGCTCATCATCAACGGCCAGGAAATCTCCCCCGGCTACTCCGAGCTCAACGACCCCGACCTCCAGCGCGAACGCCTCGAACATCAGGCCGGCGGCGAGGAAGAACAGCAAATCGACCACGACTTTGTCGAAACCCTCGAAAACGGCATGCCACCGGCAGGCGGTATCGGCATCGGTATTGACCGCTTGATCATGATGCTCACCGGAGCCTCTACCATTCGTGACGTCGTTCTTTTCCCTCTGCTTAAGAAAAAAGACTAGCCCTCTTTGAAAACCTCGCACTTGCAGAAAACGCTCACAGCATGTATGCGCTGGGCATGAAAGTCCTCAGCTACAAGGATGCTGCTTACGCACGCTTCGTTAAAAACCTCGACCGCCGTGCTACCCCCGGTGGCGCGGGTAAAAAAATTGAGGACATTGTTGCCTCAATTATCGCTGATGTGCAGAAGCGTGGTAATGCTGCCGTCTTAGAATACACCCAGAAGTTTGACGGACTGAAACTCACGAACAAATCCCTCTTTGTATCCAAGGCGGAAATTGAGGAAGCCTACGCAACTGTTGACGAGGATGTCAAAAAAGCCGTTGCCATCAGCAAACGCAATATCCATGCCTTCGCCAAACGCAGCATGCGCAAGGACTGGAAGGCAAAAAATCCGGAAGGTGTCGAAGTCGGCGAACGCTTCACCCCCTATGATCGGGTAGGCGTCTACGTTCCTGGAGGCAAAGCCCCACTGGTATCCACAGCTCTCATGACCGCCGCCTTTGGTCAGGCTGCAGGAGTTCCACAAATCCTCGCTGCCTCACCGGCAGGACCCGACGGCAAGCTTAACCCCGCCCTGCTTTACGCCCTTGTCGAGAGTGGCGCTACCGAGATCATCAAAGTCGGCGGCGCCCAAGCCATTGCCGCCATGGCACTGGGAACCAAATCGATCGCCCCTGTTGAAAAAATATTTGGCCCCGGTAACGTCTTTGTCGTCGAGGCCAAACGCCAACTCGTAGGTGCTGTCAGCATCGACCTTCTGCCTGGACCCAGTGAAGTTCTCATCGTTGCCGATAAATCCGCCAACGCCAAGTTCATCGCCGCCGACATGCTTGCCCAAGCAGAGCACGGTGGTGACAGCGTTGTTGGATTCGCCACCAACTCCAAACGGCTATTAAGCCAAGTAGAAAAAGAAATCCAGAAGCAGGCCTCTACCCTTTCGAGGGAGAAATACCTCCGCGACGTGCTCAAAAAAGGCACTTTCTGCCTACTCACTAAAAACCTTCAAGAAGCCGTCGATATCTGCAACGCCTTCGCTCCCGAGCACCTCTCACTCGTCGTCGAAAACGAAGATAAGTGGCTGGGTAAAATCCGCACCGCGGGTGCCATCTACGTAGGCCCATTGGCTGCCGTTGCCGTCGGTGATTTCCTCGCCGGCCCCAGCCACACACTGCCCACAGGCGGCTCCGGCAAATCCTTCTCCGGCCTGCGTGCCGACCAGTTCCAACGCCGCGCCAGCATTGTGCGCATGGACAAGAAAGCCGTGCAGAAATCCTTGGCCACCGTGGAAACCTTCGCCCGCATTGAAGGCCTTGACGCCCACGGCCGCTCAGTGAGCATCCGAGTGGAGTAGCGCCACACGTCCAGCCCCGTCAAAAGAAGGGTAGACAAGCCCCGTTTATGGGTTCTGTTCCATCAGAACACCTACTTTATTTCGGCTTTTTTTGATGATAAAACGTAAGAATTACACGTAAAAGGGCGTTATACTTGTGTATACTTGGTTCTTAGAATCAGGTCAAATTTCATCTATGAATCAAGCACTCAGCAGCTTTATCAAACGGATTTCCCTTACAGGCCTGGTCGCCATCTGTGGTGTTGCCTCCTCTCATGCGCAAGAGGAAATCTCTTTTAATAAACACATCCGCCCCATCTTCATCAATAAATGCACGAAATGCCATGGTGGGGTGAAAGCGGACGGAGACCTCTCCTTGATCTACCGAGCTGAAGCTCTCGGCAAAGGAAGGTCTGGAAACACCCTCATCGTCCCCGGCAAACCGGAAGAATCTGAGCTCTACCAACGAATCATTACAGACGACATCGATGATAAAATGCCTCTTCAGACAGGTGACCACGCGGAAGAGCCACTCAATTCAGAACAAGTCGCCCTGATCAAAAAGTGGATCGAGCAGGGCGCTAAGTGGGAAGATCACTGGGCCTACATCAAACCAGAAATCAAGCCAACACCTAAGCTGAAGCACAAGGATTGGCCACGCACAGGTATCGACCCTTACGTGCTCTCACGCATCGAGAATAACGGTCTCGCACCCACCACGGAAGCACCCAAGGCACAATGGCAGCGCCGCGCCTCACTCGACCTCACCGGACTTCCTCCTACCCTGACTGAGTTAGATGCATTTGAAAAAGACACTTCGCCACAAGCCTATGAAAAGGAAGTCGACCGCCTGCTCGCCTCCTCCCACTACGGCGAGCGCTGGGCCGCGATGTGGATGGACCTGGCACGCTACGCTGACTCCCAAGGTTATGAGAAGGATAAGCTGCGCACGATCTGGCCGTATCGTGACTACCTGATCAAAGCATTTAACGAAGACAAACCCTACGACCTTTTCCTTCAAGAGCAGCTCGCCGGCGACCTCTTTGCCAAGCCGACCGCTGACCTACTGGTCGCCTCCGCCTTTCATCGCAACTCCCAGACCAATTCCGAAGGCGGCACCAATGACGAGGAGTTCCGAGTCGTTTCCGCCATCGACCGCATCAACACCACCTGGACGGTCATGCAAGGTTTCACCTTCGGCTGCGTTCAGTGCCACTCCCACCCCTACGAACCGATTCCACACGAGGATTATTACAAGTTCATGGCCTTCTTCAACTCCACCGAAGACCACGACTTGGACAATGATGTCCCCCTCTTCACCTATGCCAATGACCCTAATCAACGGGACCAAGCTGCTGAGCTTTTCCAACAAAAAAAACAGCAGCAAGAAGCACTCAACAAGCCTGGAAGAGACCTGCTCAAAAAACTACCGGAAGCATCTTGGACACTGCCAACCTATAGCGAGATCAAACCCAGCCATGGCAACCTGGACAACAAAGACGGCATCCTCAAAAGCAGCGGCAACATAGCAGCTCAGTCACATCACATACTCCGCCTGGCTGGCCAAAACTTCACCGCCATCCGTATCACTATCCACCCCGATCATGATGACCCAGCCAAGTTCCCCTTTAAAGGCTCCGTGCTCTCACAAATCATCGCCAAAAAAATCAAGACTGACGGCAAGGCTGAAAATATTCCACTAGCTTTCGTCTATGCCGACACCATCTCCGGCGCCCATGATCCACAGCACTCGCTACGAGCAAATGATAATGGCTTCGGCGGCTACCCCAAGCTTCACCAAAAGCGCCAAGCCGTCATCGTTGCGCAAACTCCTGTCAGCTTCGCTCTCGGAGAAACTCTGGAATTCACCCTGCACCAAAAAGCCAGGGTTACCGGCAACCAGGCATGCTCCCTGCGCAACTACCAGCTCCACCTCAGCAACGAGCCCGCGTGGAACCAACTCATCAACTCCCCTCATCAGCAACAACAACTCGCGGCCTTGAGCAAGACCTCTCAGCAATACAATGCCATCAAGGGCGCCGCCTTGCCCATCATGCAGCAATGCCCACCCGAAGCCACCAGACCCACCCGCCTCTTCATTGGGGGCAACTGGCTCAACAAGGGGGACGTCATGGAACCTGATGTGCCCGAGCTACTCAACGGCTACCAGAAACATAACCGTAACCGTCTGGAAATGTCTCAGTGGATCTCCTCAGCGGAAAACCCGCTCACCTCACGTGTGATCACCAACCGCATTTTCGCAGAACTATTCGGCAAGGGTATCGTCGAAACCCTCGGTGACTTTGGCTCCACGGGAGTAGCTCCGTCCAATCAAGCACTGCTCGACTACCTCGCCGTCACTTTCCAAACCACCCACAAGTGGTCCCTCAAAGCCTTACTGAAGGAAATGGTCTTGAGCGCCAGCTACCGCCAGGATCACAACACGACAGCTGAGTTATCAGAAAAAGACCCCGGCAACCGACTCCTTGCCCGCGGTCCACGCAATCGACTTTCTTCGGAAATGATCCGCGACCACGCGCTACAAGTCTCTGGTCTTCTCAGCCGCACCATGAACGGGCCCTCGGTCATGCCTCCCCAGCCTGACGGTATTTGGGCGGGTGGCTTTGGTGGAGGCAAATGGGTCACCCCCAAAGGCGAAAACCGCTACCGCCGTGGCCTCTACACTCTCTGGCGCCGCACCGTGCCCTACCCTTCCTTCATCACCTTTGACTCCCCGAGCCGCGAGGTCTGCGTGCCACAGCGTATCACCACCAATACACCTCTACACGCCCTCACCACCCTCAACGATCCCGTTTACTACGAGGCATCCCAAGCCCTTGCTAAAAGAATGTTAGAGCAAGCCAAGGAGCTACCCAAGCAACTCAGCTACGGCTACACCCTGGCTACCCAAGAAATCCCCTCACCTGAGACCATCAACCAACTGACAGCTCTCCATCAGCAACTTCTCACAGAAAGCAAGGATGCCAACACCACCATGGCCCTGGTCGCCAATACCATCCTCAACCTGGACGCTGCATTGACGAAGTAAACTTCGTCGCATTTGGCGATTAGCGGTTGGCGATTAGCTTATGAAAGACTTTAAACAACTCAAAATCTGGCAGGAAGCCTATCGTTTCACTCTTGAAATTTACCAGCTAACAAATAAACAAGAAACCGATTAACGAACAAACAAACCGAGCGGACGACGAGCGAAAGCGAGGAGTGCAAGCGGGCTAACAAACCGGGCATCCACCTCCATTATTTCAAATATCGCCGAAGGCTGTGGCCGGGATGGAGACGCTGAACTCAAACGATTCCTTATCATTGCAATGGGCTCGGCGAGTGAGGTCGAGTGCCAACTCATGCTTAGCAAAGACCTCCAATACATCGATTCGGACCATTACCAACAACTCCACGCAAAACTATCCACCATAAAACGAAGAACAAACGCCTTCATCCAAAAGCTCAAAACCTCTCCCTAATAAACAACAGCCAACCGCCAAAAGCCAAAAGCCAACCGCCAAAAGCCAACACATGAACCTTCAAGATCAACTCATCCACGACGGACTGCTTCACCAGACCCGTCGCCAGTTCCTCTCCAAGTGCACCACCGGTCTGGGTGCCGCATTTATGTCCTCCATGCTTGGCAAGAACGCCTTTGCTGGCGCAGCGGGAACTGATTCAGCAGAACCACTGGGAGCGCTGTCCCACTTCGCCCCCAAGGCCAAACGCGTCATCTTCATGCATATGGCAGGTGCTCCATCTCACCTGGAGCTCTTTGATCACAAACCTGAGCTCACCAAACTCGATGGTCAACCCGCCCCGCTTGACTTCCTCGAAGGGGCCAACTTCCCCTTCATCCAGGGAGTGCCCAACCTCATGGGTTCGATCTTCCCTTTCCATCAAGCCGGCGAAAGCGGCCAATGGATCTCCGACCGGCTACCCCACTTTGAAAAGTCGATCGATGAAGTCACCTTCATCCGCTCCATGCACTCGGAGCAGTTCAACCACGCTCCCGCCCAACTGCTGCTACACACCGGCAACACCAACCTCGGCAACCCATCGATCGGCTCCTGGGTCACCTACGGACTGGGTTCAGAAAACGACAACCTACCCGGCTTCATTGTGCTGCTCTCAGGCGGCAAAGGCCCCTCCGCAGGCAAATCAGCCTGGGGATCAGGCTTCATTCCCTCTGTATACCAAGGTGTTCAGTGCCGCTCCAAGGGCGACCCCGTGCTGTTCCTCTCCAATCCTGACAAAGTTTCGCGCCATATGCGCCAATCCACCATTGAGGCCATCACCAAGATCAACCAAGAAGCTCACGCTCAAAGCAACGACCCAGAGACACTGACCCGTATCTCACAGTATGAAATGGCCTTCCGCATGCAGATCCATGCCAATGAAGCCTTCGAACTCAAGGAGGAACCCCAATACATCAAAGACCTCTATGGCGCCCAGCCCGGACAAGAATCCTTCGCCAACAACTGCCTGCTCGCCCGCCGCCTCGCTGAGCGAGGAGTGCGCTACATCCAGCTCTTCGACTGGGGTTGGGACTCACACGGCACCAGCAAAGGCGACTCTCTCGACCACCAGTTTGCCAACAAATGCAAACAAATCGATCGCCCCATTCACGCCCTCATCACCGACCTCAAACAACGAGGCCTACTCGAAGACACCCTGCTCGTCTGGGGCTCGGAATTTGGCAGAACGCCGATGAAGGAAAACCGTGGCGGCAACAACGACATCGAAGCGCGCGGCCGCGATCACAACCCTGGTGGCTACACCATCTGGATGGCTGGCGCGGGCATCAAACGCGGCCACTCCTACGGTGAAACCGACCCCATCGGCTATAAAGCGATCACCAACCCAGTCTCCACCCAGGACCTCCAGTCCACCATCCTTCACCTCATGGGCATGAAACACAACAAGCTCACCTTCCCTTTTCAAGGGCTGGATCAAACCCTTCCTGGCGTTACCAAACCCGCCCACCTCATCAAAGACATCCTCGCTTAGACTCCTCTGAACCTGTTTGCCTGAATAAAGATCTTTTAATAACTTTAAGAAAAAATTGCACGTTATCTGCTACTGATTCATCATCCCTCTTATCAGCAACCAGCCAGACATCCCACCCGTGCAAGCCACAGATACCAACCAAGACCTCAAGCAATCCGCCAAAAGTGAGCTCAAAGCCATCAGCAGCGGGCAAGTCACCTCTGCCGAAAGCGCGTCGCTGGTCATGGACTTCATCAAAAACGAGGAAAAAAACATCCTCGAACGCCATCGCAGCGGCGCCGGAGGACTCGAGATCACCTCTGCCCGCGCAGCCCTTCTCGATGCTGTGCTTGAGGTCATGTTTGAGGCTGCCCTCAAGCGTCAAAAAGGAGCTGCCCCAGAAGTCGCCCTCGTGGCCCAAGGTGGCTACGGCCGCGGCCAGCTCAACCCAGGATCCGATCTCGACCTGCTCTTTCTGCTTCCCCGGGCATCGCATAAAATACCCAAAAGCATCTCCACCATCATCGAGGAAGTTCTCTACATCCTCTGGGATGCAGGCTTCAAGGTTGGCCATGCCTGCCGCTCTATTGCCGAGTGCATCAGCGAGGCCCGCAAAGACCAAATCAGCAAAACCGCCCTCATGGACGCACGTCTGATCACTGGCAACCAAACACTCTTCAACACCTTTACCAAACGCTTTGACAAGGAGTGCATCAGAAAAGGGCAGAAAGCTTTTTTTGATCTGCGGCGCAACGATATTCGCCAACGGCACAGCAAATACTCCCACACCGTTTTCCTCCAGGAGCCTCACGTCAAGGAAAGCTGCGGCGGCCTCCGTGACTATCAGAATATTCTCTGGGTGGCTCGCGTTAAACGTGGTTTCACCAGCCTCGATGAGCTCGTAAGCGCTAAAATCATTACCAAAAGCACCTGCCGTCAGCTCAAGAAAGGTTACGACTTCCTTCACCGAGTGCGTAATGAGCTGCATTATGAAAGTGGGCGCAGCACAGATATCCTTACCCTGAGACTACAAGGGGTTGTCGCCACCAACTTCAACTACCCTCAGAAAACCATTCTCCGTCGCTGTGAGTTCTTCATGCGGGACTATTACCGCCACACACGTGCCATCTACACCCACAGCACCTCGCTGATGGAGTATTTCGAGATCGAAACACAAGACCAGCCTAACAAGGGAATCCTTAGCATCATTCCCTTCACCAAGAAAAAACCTAAAACAGTAAAATTTGACGGCTTCATTTCACGCAACGGCCGCATATTCCTACAAGATAAAAGCGCCCTCGAAGAAGATCCTAACAGAGTGATGCGGCTATTTCAGCATTGCCAGTTACGCAATCTCGGGCTGAGTCCTGAGGCCAGGAAATACCTGCATATTGCAGCAAAAGAAATCGATCGCTCATTCCGCTACAACGCCAAAAACCGAGAGACATTTAGGGCCATTCTGGAGCGAAAAGGAGAAGTCGCTCGCATCCTTCGCCTCATGCACCGCACCAAGGTGCTCGACAACTACCTGCCCGAGTTTGGCGCGATGGACTGCCTTGTACAGCACGAGTTCTTCCACCGCTACACCGCTGACGAACACACCCTGCGCTGTATCGATATGCTCGACAGCCTTACCGATCAACTAGACGAGCAGGACCCCGGTCGTAAACTCTACCGCCAGCTGCTGCACAATATCCGTGACCCATACGCGCTATATTTGGCATTGATTCTTCATGACTCTGGACGTGCAGAAAACGTCCGCGAGCACATCGATGGCTCCACCATGCTGGCGGACAAAGTCTGCCGCCGACTCCAGATCCGCAGTGGGCGCCGAACGATGCTCATGTTCCTGGTGGACAATCACCTCACCTTCTGGCGTTTCGCCACCAGCCGTGACCTCAGCGATATTTCCGTCATCGAAGAATTTGCCTCAATCATCAAAGACAAACGCAACCTCGACGCACTGCTACTCTTCACCTGGGCAGACTCAAACGGCACTAACGAAGAAGCATGGTCACCATGGAAGGAAACCTTGATGCTCCAGCTATACAGCTCCACGCGTCTCTGGCTCGAGAAGGGTAAAGAAACCTTCAAATCCACCCTCATTGAAAACAAAGCCAAATTACTAGAACGCTGCCGCAAAATCCTCGGATCATCTTACCATGAACAGATGGAGCAGCACTTCGAGCTGATGCCGGCCCCCTACTTCAGGTTCCGCGAACCTCGCAATATCTCGATTCACATCAAATCCGTGCAGACCTTTCTTAATCGTGAGAAGGATGCAGAGGAAGGTGCTTTTGAATGTGATATGAGCTGGATCGACCGAGACGATAGGTCTCTCACGGAGCTCGTTGTTACCGCTTGGAACAGGCCCTTATTCTTGGAAAAAATCTGCTGCGCTCTGGCCGCCCATGAAATCAACATCATTAGCGCGGATGTCTATACCCGCGCAGATGGTGTCGTCTGTGACCTCTTCCAAGTCTGCACGGTAGACCGCGAGCCGGTCACCTCGGAGCGTGACCGCAAGAGAGTCCTGCAAACATTCCGTGCCATCAACGCTGACCCCGACCCATTCGCTGAATACCAGCCCGAACAATATCTCAAAACCAAAACCAACCTGTTACGCACCGACTCCAATGACGGCGGCATCCCCTTCCCCACCAGAGTCCACGTCTCCAATGAAATCAGCTCCACCTGCACGGCCATCAGCATCCAAGCACTGGACCGCATTGGCCTACTCCACGACCTCTTTCTCAGCGTTGACCGCCTCGGCCTCGCCACCGTGCACGCCCGTATCTGCACGGAAAAAGGCGCCGCTATGGACACCCTTTACGTCACCTGGCCCGATGGATTAAAGGTTGAAGATGAGGAAAAACAGCGTGAAATCGAGCA
>JAFMDE010000152.1 GCA_017857425.1 Akkermansiaceae bacterium | reverse complement strand
TTCTTCCCTGACGGGCAAAGCGCTTCAGCCAATGAAAGGTATCACCCTTGCAAAAATAATGATTGTTAGGATCGATATCATTGGCTGAGAAATGGTTCCGTGCCCAGTCGAGGTAGACTTGGGAAAGATCAAGCGTCGTCGTCGTAGCCCCAGCCAAGGCCGCACAGACAGAAAACGCCCCAGTGTAAGCGAAGGTGTTGAGCACGGTAGTCCCATGCTTGCTGTGAGCACGGACTCGCTGGCGGTTGAGGCGCTGATCGAGGAAAATTCCCTGGGAATATCCGGATTGAAAATCCAACAGGTAATCAACACCGCTTTCTTTGATGGTGAATGCCTCGTCCTGGCTTGGTCCCGCAATGTGCGTGGGGTTCGTTTTTTCGTGTTGGTCGAGCTGCTTCCAATAAATAGTGCGGCCTTTATCCCCCTGCCCTTTGAGCCATGTCAGCACCTCCGTGTCGAGTTCACTCGCTGTGGTAGAAACCAGCCAGCGGCCTGCTAATGTATCCAAATACAAACCAGGCAAGCTGTCTCCCTCGCCATCGATCAGCCTCAACGCATCCGTGCCTGCACCCAGTATAGATGCACGTTTGTCGATGGCTGACTGCAGTTTATGCCCGATCACAGGGTTGCAATCTCATGATCTCTCTCTATCATCCAGCTCGAAATGTCTGATATTCAATCTGTTCTCGATACCCTTGATAATGCGGTGGCCTCTGGCCAGCTGCTTGAGTCCTCACGTGATAATATCCAAGCCCTGCTCGAGGGAACTACCAGCCCCGTCGCCGCTGCCGCCATTACCGAACTTGCGGATAACGGCTCATGGCAAGAGCTCAACGACCGCTTTTTCAAAACCCTCGCTTTTGGAACAGGAGGCCTGCGTGGCAGGACCGTCGGCCGTATCGTTACCAGCGCTGAGCAAGGTGCCGGTGGCCCCAATGAACGGCCCGAGCACCCCTGCGTAGGCACCGCCTCGATGAATTTTTACAACGTCAGCCGTGCTGTCCGCGGCATGATTATCTACCTGAAACGCTATCTTGCTGAGCAAGGCATCGAACGCAAACCCGCCTTTGTGTTTGGCCATGATACCCGGCACTTCTCACGCGACTTCGCTGAGTTCTCTGCCAAGGTCTGCACCGAGCTTGGTTGCGATGTCTACCTCTTTGACGCACCACGAGCGACTCCAGAAATCTCTTACGCCATCCGCGCGCTCAATGCTGATGCGGGCGTGGTACTTACCGCAAGCCATAACCCAGCGCACGACAATGGTTTCAAGGCCTACTTCAACCAAGGAGCTCAACTCGTCGAGCCCAATGCCTCTGGTGTGATCAATGAGGTCAACGCCATCACCAGTGAGGCCTACGATGTTTTAGCGGAAGGCGAACAAGGCACACTTCATGTGCTGGCTGCGGACATGGACCGCGTCTACATGGATGATGCCAAGAGCCTACTGCTACGCCCCGACCTAATGCAAGGCGGCGAGGATAAAACCAAGGTGGTCTTCACCAACCTCCACGGCACCGGTGGCCACTGCATTGTTCCCTTACTCAACGAGCTTGGCTTTGAGGTGCTGACTGTTCCCGAGCAGGACATTCAAGACGGCCGCTTTCCCACCGTTGACTCCCCCAACCCAGAAAATGGTCCAGCTCTTGCCATGGGCATCGCCCTCGCCAACGAACATGGAGCCGAGATTGTCATCGGCACCGATCCCGACTGTGACCGCATGGGTGTTGCCGTGCGCAACGATGCCGGTGAAATGCAGCTACTGACTGGCAACCAGATTGGCTCCTTAATGGCATGGTATCGCACCAAAACATTTATCGATCAAGGCATCATCACAGACTCCAACCGCAGCCGTGCCGTTCTGATCAAAACTCTTGTCACCACCGAGCTTCAACGTGCTATTGCAGAGAAATTTGGCGTCGGTATCGTCGATACCCTGACTGGATTCAAGTACATCGCAGCGAAGTTACAAAAGTACGAAGACGCCATCCCTGCTGACAAAAAAGGTGATTACCGCTCCCTCAGCCCAGAGCAAAGCCGCACCCTACGCCTTGAGTATTCACGCTTCTTCATCTTCGGTGGTGAAGAAAGCTACGGCTACCTGGGCACCGACAGCATCAGAGACAAGGACGGTAATGGCGCCGCCGTTATGTTTGCCGAGCTCGCTGCTTATGCCAGAAGTGAGGGCAAAACCCTCGCCGCATTGATGGACGACCTCTACACGGAATACGGCTACCACCTCGAAGTGGGCAAAGCCCTCGTGATGGAAGGTGCCGATGGTGCCGCACAAATCAAAGCGCTCTCCGCCTCCTATTCTGAAAATCCACCCAGTGAGATTGACGGCGCTGCCGTCTCACGTGTGCGAGATTTTTCCAAAGATGATTTCGAAGATGCAGAGGGCGACACCTTGCCCAAGGAAGGCATGCTCATTATCGATCTGGCAGACGGCCGCTCCTGCGCGGTAAGACCCTCCGGCACAGAACCCAAAATCAAGTACTACCTCTTTGGCAAAGATGCGCCCTCGGATGATTTGCCGGCAAGTAAGCTTAAGGTCGCCAATGGACTAGAGTCACTCTGGGTGGCCTTGGAGGCAGATGCTAAGTCACGCATGGCCTAGCCGGCCCCCACATTAGAGCAATACACCGCTCGCCACAATCATGTCGAACACATCCAATCGGAGCCTGTGGCCACTTATCGCGGCGCTTGTCAGTGGTGTGCTTCTGGCGATGTGTTTCCCGGGCTTTGGGAATTTCTCAGGGCTTATCTGGGTCTGGATGCTGCCACTTCTGCCTGCCATTTGGCGAGGAGGCAATAAGCGTTACGGCTTTGGCATCGCTTACCTCTCTGGCTTGGTTTTCTGGTTGCTCAACCTCAAGTGGCTGTGGACTGTCAGTGGTCTTGGTGCCATGGCAATGGCCGCCTTCCTCGCTCTTTATTTTGGGGCGTGGGGCGCGATCGCTGTCAGCCTTGGAAACCCTTGGAGAAAGCCAAAAGATCAGACAAAAGACAAAGCAAACAAAACAGGCAGCTCTGAGCAGCAGGCGACAAGTAGTCTGCAACAAAAGATCGACCAAAAAACCGCCGAGCAACAAAAATCACGATCAGGCTCGCGCTTATTCAACGGCGCCCTCGAAGGCTCGCTGCGCTCATTAAAATTTGCCTTCATCAATGCGGCGGCTTGGGTCGGACTTGAATGGCTCCGTGGCTGGATCTTCACCGGCTTTAGCTGGAATGGTCTCGGTGTTGCTTTCCACGAAACCCCAGTGCTCGCTCAAGCGGCTGATCTTGTCGGCATCACAGGGCTCGCCTTTTTACCCGTTTTGATGAGTGCCGTTCTGGTTCAAACCGCCGTACGCCTCAAGGCGGAAGCCGCGGCAGGCAAGCTCAAACCACGGCTCGACTTCAGTGTCGCGGCCCTATTACTCGCCCTACAATTCTGCTACGGCGTCTGGCGCATCAATCACGTCAATGGCTGGGAAACTGAGCGAGTCAGAATTCTACTTGTGCAAGGAAACATCCCGCAGGACGTCAAGTGGGACCCGGAGTCTGTTGCCGCCATCTTGCAGGCTTATGCTGATACGACGAGTAACGCTGTTGAAAAGCTAGAAAAAGATAATCTAGAACGCTTGCAGGCGAATGTGAATGGTGATGCTGTAGAGCTCAAACAGCCGGACCTCGTCATCTGGCCGGAGAGTGCCATACCCAACCCTCTCTATTTTGCCGATAATTTTGAAGGCTACATCCTCAGCAGCGAAGTTCACCACTTGATCAATGAGGAAATCCGCCCGCTAGGCAAATTCACCCTCATTTCGGGAATGAACGAATTTGAAGCTGACTTCGATGGGGAGCGCGCTATCTGGAAAGAGCGTGGTCGCCTGTATAATAGCATCGCCACAGTTGCGCCAGAGGGCGAGCTGGAAAAAAGCATCACCACATGGCACAAAGTGCATCTTGTTCTCTTTGGGGAATATATTCCCCTGTTTGACCAACTCCCTTTCCTCGCCGATCTGTTTAAATTTTCCTCTGGCTCTGAATATACAGGTAACTTTGATGCAGGAAATTCGCTCGAGCCCATGACAGTCCCCGTAGGTAATGGTGATATTCAACTCATCCCCAGTGTTTGCTTTGAAGACACCGTCGGGCGCCTCACTCGCAAGTTTGTCCGCACTGAGCCACAGCTCATCATCAATGTCACCAATGACGGCTGGTTCAAAGATAGCGAGGCCGCCAGACAGCACATGGCCAATGCCAGGTTCCGCGCCATCGAGCTGCGCCGGCCGATGGTGCGCAGTGCTAATACTGGCGTTAGCGGCATCATTTCCACCACCGGTAGCCTAGTCGACCCCGTCACCGGTAAGCGCCAAGTCATCGAAGACAAAAACGGCAGCCATTTTGTCAGGTCCAGCATCTACGGTCATGCCTACGCACCCGTGCACGGCCCTATTACCCTCTACGCCCTTGCTGGTGATTGCTTTGCTTACCTGATGATGGTTTGCATTTGCTGGCTAGCACTACGCAGTAAGCTTAGCGAAACATCATAAAAAACCCGCACGGCCAAAGCCATGCGGGTTGATAGGATTGATTGTTGTCGGCAGACTAGAAGTTGTAACGGGCACCAAGCTCATAGTGAACTTCTTCGTCGAGAAGAGATTCTCCACCAAGGACATCGTCCATGAAGATGAAGCGCGCGCCGCCAAATACTTCGATTGTAT
>JAFMDE010000151.1 GCA_017857425.1 Akkermansiaceae bacterium | reverse complement strand
TCTGGGCGGGGGCCTTTTTTCTGTTGATCAAGGCGCCATTGACCACGGTTTTCATAGGGAGCAACTAGAATCCGATCATGGCCACGATTTCATCACGGGTATAGATGGAAGGATCCTCGGCAGCTACATTAAGACTTTCCTCGATGAGTAACTCGCTCAATGGTGATGCGCTGGTTATTTGATTCTCTTGATTTATAGAATCAACGGTTTCCACAGACTTGTCAGAAGGCCAGAACTCAAAAGCCGCTATGGCCAAAATACAAACACAGGCAAGGGAGGCTATCCTTTTACTTGTCAGCAGAGATTGGAGACGGAAGAACAGAGAAGGTGAGTGCTTAGCATGAAGGCGAGTTTCTCGCATGATATTACGTGCGAAAAACGCGCTGGCTTCTTTCTTGGAAGCCTTTTCCAGTAAATGCCATACAGGATCATCTTGCTCCTTGATGGGAGTTTCCTGCTCATTGCGGTTTGGTGGCATGGGACTCATTGCTTGGTTTAAACCATTCGATTAATCAATAGTTGCGCGTTTTTTAAAGAAAATTACACGCCTCGTTTACTACCCCAAAGCTGTATGTGGAGCCTGTCACTGTAGCGGAAGCCCTGTTCACGGCATATTTCTGCGAGCCAGAGGCGCCGTTTTTCGAGCGTTGCGTTGTCTCGTCCTTCAGGCATGAGCAGAATACGTTGGCGGGGCAGGCAGTGCTCTGTGATGAGTTCATTGATCTCGGCTAGATCGGACTCACTAGCGACGACGAATTTGAACCAGACTTTTGGTGATTTTGAGAAAAACGCCAAGGCCTCGGCGTTGATGCGTAGAGTGGGGGAGTTGCCTGAATTTGTCAGCTTTGGAGACACATTGTATTGGTGGACCTTCTGATCAAGTTCATGGCTTGGCGTGATTGTGCCATTGGTTTCTACTTCAAAGTAGTAATCAGAGCTCTTGAGTGAAAGGTGCTCAATTAGGGATTGCCAGGCTTCATCTTGGAGCAGCGGTTCGCCACCGGTAATGATGACTCGGGGGCATGGTATGGCGGCTATTTTTTCTGCCACCTGATCGGTATTCATCTCAATGAGATAATCCTCTTTTTTGAATTTTCTGTATTGTGGATCAGTATCTTTTTCGTGCTTCCATGGTGTGTTCTCCCAATTCCATGTGTAATCGGTATCGCACCATATACAGTGAAGATTGCAAAGTGATGCCCGCACAAATACGGATGGAATACCCATGCTGACACCTTCACCTTGGATACTGTGGAATATCTCAGGCTCACCGTTAAGGCGGGCTAGTTTGATGGTGGTTGTAGCCATGGGGATTGGTTGCAGTGGGCAGAGTTATGGGGGAAGCCTAGGGGTTGCTTTCGTCCCTATGATGGCTGTCTGAGATGCTAGATCTATTCCTATGAGGAGCAAGTAATTTGATAGCCCTTGGGTGCTTGCTTGTGCTATGCAATGGGCATGAGCATTATAACTCGTAGGGGCGATGACGGTCATACAGACCTGATGTATGGTGGCAGGACTTCTAAGAATGCGCCCGAAGTGGTCGCCTGTGGGGCAGTGGATGAGTTGACTTCCTCTCTCGGTTTGCTGCGTGTCTCTGGCATTCCTGATGATATTTCTCAACAAGTTGATAAGATACAGGGGCATTTGGTGGCGTTGATGGGCTTACTTTCCGTTCCATCAGAAAATCGTGATAAGTATCTTGCTGATGGCTACCCGTCGGTCACTCAGGAGGAGATTGACTGGCTAGAATCCATCGCCGTCGAGATGCCCACGGAATTTAGCGGTTGGGCACGGCCAGGCGCTAGTGGACATGTGGGAGCCGCCTGGATGGATATGGCGCGTACTATTTGTCGTCGCGCAGAGCTATCGGCATGGGCGTTGGGTGATGGCCGTCCGCTCGTTGCTTGCCAGTATCTAAACCGTTTGTCTGATATCCTCTGGCTGTGGGCTCGCAAGCTTGAGCAGGGTGCAAAATGCGAGTGAGTAGCTAGTTTGCCTAATTCACCGTCGGGGTCATAATGTATAGGCCTCGGGTCACTTCGAAAGCATCATCGGCATCCATTGTCTTGAACTCGTGACCAGCTCCCCATGAGTCGGTGAAGATGATCTGTTTTTTTTTCTTGTTGTAACCATGGATCATTCTCATGTGACCGCCACTGGCTTGCAGATTGGTTTCGGGCTCTTCGGGTTTTATGCCCAGCTCCATGGCCCAGAGTAGAGGGATTCCATCTTCGATGTTCTTGGTGATGAATTTGTCATAAGATCGACGGGGTATTTCTTTGCCAACATATTTATCGTCTTTGAGTTCTACCAAGGAACCTTCGTGAGATACCGCAAGGCAAACGAAGCGCGTTTTGAACAAATAATCGATGCGGCCTAGCTGCTCATTAATATAGAGGCTGTTGGTTCCCTTGTTTGGATCAGATTTGGCAAGTTGGGCAAGTTGATGCATGTCACATGCAATGCCGTAATACTCAAATAAGCGTTGGGCAGAAGCCACTACACAGTAGCCTTTGTTTCCCTGATCAACCATGGGAATGCCTTTGATGAAGACGTAGCCTTTATTTTTCCGAACGTTAGCAACTAACTTTGATTTTCGAACAGTAGCTTGCGATCGTTCCTTAAGAGCTGCCTCATAGATTCCCTGCGCTGCTTTTGTTGCTAGTCTCATTCGAATAAACTCTTTTATTTTCGGGTTCATGGGGTCTTCGATGTCAGGATTACAGAGCAGGACGGCCTTTCCGCGAGGGGAGGACCAAGTATAGCCATGTGTCATGACTCCCTTTCGTATGTTGCCTTCTCGCTTGCGCGGACGCGCGTCTAGTTGTTTGCTGATATGTTTGCCAATAGCTGCAAAACGCTTGGAGAATTCTTCATTGCTGATCTCGCCGCCATCGCCCCTATTGAAAATAGAAATGGTTACACCTAGGAATTTGTCATCATGAAAATCGATGATGAGCTCTTCAACGGGAACCGTTCCGTTAAGAATAGTAAGATTAACTTCAAGGTTTGACGCGGGCTGGCGTTTGAAAATAGCGCGGTCTTTATCTTTGGTGAGCCATTGGAAATAAGGATTGCTCTCAAAGTTGCCTTTTTGGAATTCCTTCTCCAGATCTTCAGGAGTTTTTTGGTAGGCATCGGGAAGAATAATAAGCGAGTCTAGGTTGGCTTCTAGTTTGAACTCATCGGCATCTGTGGGTGTCGAAACACCAAAAATGAGTATGCCTGCCAAGCATGCTGCGATGATGCCAGAGCCAGTCCTAGACTGACCTACTTGGATTCTTGTAGATGCGTTTCGTGCGAGCATGAGGAAAATATTTCCCTCACACTCTATGCATGCTCACTGTCTCGACAAGGCTGGAATGCCACGTTTGAGGAGTTCGGTGTCGACTACGTCAGATATTTTAGCGTCGAGGTAAATCGTTCTCGGTGGGCCCTCGGCAAACTCAATGGTGTGCAGACCATCAGGACCTGCTTGTTCGAAAGCTTTGATGAGAGAAGAAATGTCTGCGATGGTCTGACCGTTGACTTTGTTGATGATGAAGTTGCGTAATCGTTCGTAGCCTGTGGTAGCGGGAGTGGGTATCACAGCACTAAGGAAAACGATTTTATTGCGACCCTCCTCATAGTCCTCAGGGTTCATCATGATATCTAATAAGTTGAGCGGCGCTTTACTTTGCCAGTCTTTGCCAAAGGCCTTGAGATAATAGGCCGTCAGTTCCTGGAAAATGAGGCCGCCCTTAATGAGGTATAGTGGCGGCTGATCGTAAGTATCTCTGGCGACAAGAGGCTCCTCAGGGCGATCTAGGGTGGCGGTGAGCTTCCTTTCTTCACCACTACGCAAGATGGTCAGCTCTGCCTTGTCACCCTGCTTGAGAGATCCTCTGATGAGATGGCTCCAATAGAGACGACCATATTGCTCATCGCTATAGTAGCCACGGCGACCAATAGCCCTGCCGTTAATTTCGATGATGACATCACCTTTTTCAAGGCCGGCTTTTTGGGCAGTGCTATCTTTGCGGATTTTTGTCACATAAAGGCCGCCAACATCGTCGGAGAGCTTAAGCCAATCGCGAAAGTTGGGGTCAACGGTGCTGGTGATTGCAATGCCGAGGGAGGGGAAGCCTATGTATTCACCATCAGCGGTATCAGAGATGAAGGCATGGATTATCTCAGGAGCGATGATGTCTATGATTTGATCCTTTGCATCATAGCTGCTTAATAAACCCAGTAACTCGCCATTGCGGACGACGGGCACCGTAAAGCTGTTGGAGGCACTCTGCATGGATCCTTTGGCTTCATAGGTGAGAAAGAAATGACCATTGGCGAAGCTGGAAACAATATCAACACTTTGAATGACGGCATCGGTTACAATGGGCATGCCGTTGTCTTCAAGTTGCCAGACATCGACCCTGTCGCCAATCTTAGCTGAAGATCCAAGAGAAAGCGGCACTAAGTCTTCAAAGAATGAATCGATATCGCCGTTGTCTGGTTCGAGTAGTGCGAGATTGGCCTCATAGTCGATGGCGGTCACTCTAGCGGGTATGATGCGGGTATTATCTGCATTCTCTAGTTCGATATAGGTGGCGTCTGCGGCCATCTCGGCAGTGGTAAGGACACGGTTACCGGAGAGCAAGGCGCCAAGTGCTCTGCGTTTCTTTGGGGCTGATTTATCCCATGGCTGGGAAGCACTCCAGACCTGGATGGTTGAGTTGAT
>JAFMDE010000021.1 GCA_017857425.1 Akkermansiaceae bacterium | reverse complement strand
GCCAGCAGCTAAGCCCATGTGTCACTATTAATGGTGAAATGCTGGCGGATGTTTCCGGCGATGAAGTTGAGCAATATCTGCTCGATCATAGCATGGTTAAGCCGGTGGAAGATGCTGCGGATGCTCCAACGGACAGCGGCTGCTTGGATCACTAGCCTAGACGCATCTCCTTGTAGTTAGTCGGCAGATTTTTTCATATCTAAGCAGTGTCTTATAAGGGTTGGGTTAATGATGTTATCGTCGCCTGTATTGCTGCCGGTATTAAGGAGTATGTAGTATGTGCGGGTGCTAGGAATCTCGCTGCGGTCGTTGCTCTTGCAGACCATGCGGAAACTGGCGAACTTGGTGAGATTACCTTGTTTTCTCATTTTGAGGAGCGAGCTGCTGGTTTTTTTGCGCTAGGTCGCACGATGCAGACGGGAATCCCGTGTGCGGTGGTGACGACATCAGGAACGGCTGTTGCCGAATTGTTGCCTGCTGTCATTGAGGCTCATTATCAACGCCGACCTCTGGTTGTTATTTCGGCTGATCGGCCGCTCGATTTCCGCGGAACAGGTGCTCCTCAAGCCATAGAACAGGCAGGTTTATTTGGGGGTTATGTTGAAGCCTGTGAAGATTTGGCTTGGAAAGATGAGCTGAACATTTTTGAAGGATGGAGTGGCTGTGCGCCATGGCAGATCAATCTCTGCATCGATGATTTTGAAACGGAAAAAGATGGTAAGGATAACGAGGGTGCCGGTGCGATCAAAAGATCGAAGGTGCGCTTAGGTGAAATCGGCGAAGCACGAGGTAACATCGATATGCTGCCCGTATTGCATTGCATCAAAGAAGGCTGGAAGGGTTTGGTGGTTATTCTCGGTGGACTTGATGCCGGCGATCGTGAAGAGGTATGGCACTTTCTCAAAGTGCTTGGAGTTCCAGTTTTGGCTGACTGCACCAGCGGTTTACGTGAGCTGCTAGGTCCATTGGCTTTGATCGATGGGGATCGGGTGCTTAAGAAAAATCCTCCGGCAAATATTTTGCGAATAGGTGAGGTTCCTACCGGCAGGTTTTGGCGAGACCTTGAGGGCTTGCCACAGGTCAATGTTGTATCGATTAGCAGAACTGGCTTTGCTGGACTTGCTCGAGAAAACCAGCTCATTACAGGTGACATTTCTCGATGTGTGCGAGCGCTCGGTGAAGTCGCGCCACTGGGTGATACCATGGATCATTTTAGGGCTACGGCAAGTAAGCACGGGCGACTCTCCGAGCTGTTGGAGTCCTTGCCCGAGAGTGAACCGGGCATGATACGCACTCTCTCGGTGATGGCGACGATGGGGAGTAGCCTCTATCTGGGTAACAGCCTACCCATCCGTGAATGGAATGATTTTGCTCAACGTGAAATACCGTATGAATGTGTGCGCGCGAACCGTGGAGCTAACGGTATTGATGGCCAGATTTCGAGTTGGTTGGGCGCTAGTGCCGACGAGAAAGATGCGTGGGGTGTTTTTGGAGACTTAACAGCCATGTATGATTTGGCGGCGCCTGCACTGCTTGGTCAGGTGGAGTGCCAGGGTCGCATGCTGGTGGTCATCAACAATGGTGGAGGCAAGATCTTTGATCGCTTACCGATGATGAACCAGCTTGGAGAAAAAGTTTCCGGACTTGTTACCAATCAGCATAAGCATGGATTTGAGGCATGGGCCGCAATGTGGGATATGCACTATACTAAAGTGGTTGGCATGGAGGGGTTTGATTTTGAACCTCGAGAGAAAACGACATTGATTGAAGTCGTGCCTGATGCCCGCCAAACAGCCAAGTTTTGGGAGAAGTTTGCGCAGCTTTAATCGAGCTCGATATTATCAATGAGCCGAACAGGCCCATAAAACACTGCGGTGGCTATGATTGAAGGAGATGATAACGTCTCGATTGGCTTCAAATTATCTTGGTCGAGTAGTTCGAGGTAATCTATTTCTACATCGAGTTCTGATGATTCGATGATTTTTCTGATCGTATTAAGTAATGACTGTGCAGATTTCTCTCCTTGTTGATGGGCTGTTTGGGCAGCGAGCAAGGCACTTCTTATGCGTTGTGCATCTGAGTGTTGCTGTTCCGATAGACGCTGATTTCTTGATGATAGGGCCAGACCGTTTTTTTCTCTGACGGTTTCAACTCCTTCAATGCAAATGGGGATATTGAGATCCCTCACCATGCGGCGAATGATCACAAGCTGCTGGTAGTCTTTTTTGCCAAAAATAGCGACATCGGGCTGGGTGAGGTTGAAGAGTTTTAATACCACGGTGCAAACGCCATCGAAGTGGCCCGGCCTGGATGCTCCACAGAGCCTTTGTGAAAGGCTGGATTCGGTTACGGTGACCGAATGGTCCGAGTGATAGATATCACCACTCTCAGGCGCGAACACGATATCTACGCCATGTTTTTTGCAAAGTGCTAAGTCCTGCTCAAGCGCACGTGGATAATGTCGAAGGTCGTCGGCTTGATCAAACTGAGTAGGATTGACAAAAAGGCTAAGAATAACGACTCCCTCAGCTCTGGCGATTTTTCGAGCTCGATGGATTAAAGCAAGATGTCCCTCGTGGAGGGATCCCATGGTGGGTACGAGTACTCGTGTCTTCGGGCTGCTTTTCTTAGCCAATAGTGGCCGGAGTTCGGAAGTGGTAATGACAACTTTCATTTTGTCTGCGGAGAAGGGCTATAGCTTGGGATAGGGGTTGACGCAGGATGCTATTCCGTGCAGCTTTGCACTGCAACGTGAAGTTTTTACAATCGTTTAAATGATCACTTATTTCACGTAGCTAATAGGTCTCGGGTTACTTCCTGGGCCACACCAATGATTATTACTAATGACTATGAAACATCACCTTAAATTCGCCGCTGCTATCTGCCTCGTCGCGTTGCTCAGTGCTACATCAGCTTCAGCTCAGCGCCTTAAAATTGCAACCGTGGACATGCAGATTCTCTTCAAAGAATATCACCGCACTAACGATGAGCAGCAAAAATTCAGCGAGGAGTTTGCCCGTATTCAAAAGGAAAACAACGAGCGCCTTACCGGTATTCGTGAGCTTGAGGAGCAGTTGCAAGGGCTCAAAAAGCAAATTGAGGATCCAACCATCGCAGATGGAGTAAAGCGTGATAAATCTCGTGATTTCCAACTTAAGCTCGATGAGGCAAAGGCAATGGATCGTGAGAGGCGCGAGTTTTTAGGTCGTCGTACTCGTGCGCTTGAATTGAAAAAACAGGCAAGTATGCAAGGTATTCTCGAGGAGATTCGCAAACTGATTGTTGAGCATGCAAAAGCTGAGGATTTCGACTATGTTTTGGACAAGTCAGGATTGAGTGCTAACCAGGTGCCTTTTCTCCTCTACACCAAGGATGCTACCGATGTTACCGTTGCACTCTTGAGTAAGCTCAATGCAAATGCGCCCAAGGCCTCTGGTAATCCTGCAGGTGAGTAAGTGGTGTTTAACGCACGCTTCACTCAACTAGATTGATTTTATTACACCCTTTCCTCCGGGAGAGGGTGTTTTTTGTCTCTGGGAAGGGAGATGCTATTGACGATCACTGTTAAAAGAGGCAATTTGTCTTCCTGTTAATCAGGGCATTGTAATGAGAGAATTGAAGCAAATATACCTTATCCTTCTGGTTGGAGTAGTGGCGGTAAGCACTGCTATAGCAGAGAAGCCTAATATCGGCATGGTGGACATGCAAAAGCTCTTCGCTCAATATTACAGATCGGAGATGGCGCAGCAGCAATTCAACCAAGATTACGCGGGTATTCAAAAAAAAGTGAATCAGCAGGTTGAGGTGATCAATGAAATGATTTCTCAACTGAAGTCTTTAGATGAAAAGCTCAAGAGCGAGCTGCTTGATGAGAATCTAAAGCAAAAATATAGCCAAGAGTTTCAATTGATTGATCAACAGCGCAAGATGCTTATCGAGGAGATGAAGCGAGTCGAATATGAGGAAAAAAAGGAGGTTGCTAGGCGTAAATCTGCCAGCATGCAGGGTATTATGAGTGAGATACGGGCTAAGGTGGTCTCTTTTGCTGAGAAACATGAATATGATTTTGTATTCGATAAGTCGGGTAAAAATACCAACCAGATTTCTTTTTTTATCTACCTTAAAGACGCAACAGACATTACGGCAAGTATGCTTAAGGAATTAAATAAATTGGCGCCAGCTGCTGCTAGTGAATGAATGTATCAATCATAACTTGAAGGCTTCATTTGCAAGATGATGATCCCGTTACTGCGAAAAATACTCGCTATGAATTGGCTGCTGGTACTAACGATGCTGGCATTGGCAATTTTTGGCGTATACGCTATTGAGAGCGCTGCCCGGCACTTGCCCAATGGTGGTGAATACTATGCTCAGCGTCAGAAAGTTTGGATCATCGGGGGGTGTTTTGTTTTCCTAGTCACGGCATTGGTCGATTACCGTTGGATTCGTTGGCTTGGCATACCGATGTATTTGTCTGGTTTAGCCCTTATGATCCTGGCCATCTACCGAGGGAGTGAGGCTCATCAAATTAGCTTGGGGGTCATTTCATTTCAGCCGACACAGCTTGGTATTGCTGGAGGCATTGTGCTCATGGGCTCTTTGTTGCAGGATTTGCCACGTTGGCATGCGTTTTTCAGGCTGCCTTTCATTCAGCTGGGTGTCATTGCAGTTTTGGCCGGTGTGCCATTTCTTATTGTAGTAGCCATGGGGGACATGGGCTCAGCACTTGTTTGGCTGCCTGTTACCGCAGTGATTATGTTAGTTAGCGGCATACCATACCGCTACATGTTGCTTATAGGTATTGTGGGTATCGGCTGTGTAGCACTTGCCTACTTCATCATCCTACCCAAAGCTTCTGAACGTGGTGCCGAGCGTATCGAGCTTTATCTCGCTATGCTCAATGGCAGGGATGTTGATATTAGCGGAGATGCTTACGCTCCGTACTGGGTGTCTACTTCGATTGGTAAAGCCGGCTGGAAAGGGCTAGGTTGGAATGCATCAAGTCAACGAGGGTCTCTCCACGACAAGAAATACATCCCATGGAAAACAGCCCACAATGATTTCATTTTTGGAGTGATTGGTGAAGAGCAGGGCTTTCGAGGGAGTCTATTACTGCTCACGGGATATTCCATGCTACTCATCCAGTGCCTTTTCATCGCCTTTTATAGCCGGGATAGTTCAGGTCGAATTATTGCGGCGGCAGTTGTTGCGCTGATGTTTGCTCACATTTTTGAGAACATCGGTATGTGTGTTCTACTGACGCCTATTACCGGTATTCCCTTACCGCTGGTAAGTTATTCGGGAACATTCATTATGATGATTATGTTCCTGCTGGGGCTGGTGCAGAGTGTTTGGGTGCACCGCAATGTAGAAATTGAGGAGGATGAGGAAATACCTGCTGAGCAGATCCGGCGATACAGCTAGGTTTTACCACTCAATTGCGGTGGCGGCCCAAGTAAGCCCAGCACCAAAAACAACGAGGATGATATTGTCGCCACGCTTGAAGCGACCTTCGCGATGAGCCTCATCTAAAGCAATGGCAACGGCTGCAGCAGAAGTGTTGCCATACTTATCCAGATTGACGTAGACCTTCTCATTGGGGACAGAAAGGCGGTCGGCAATGGCATCAATGATGCGTAAATTGGCCTGATGAGGTACTATCAGTTTGATGTCGTCAGGCTTGAGTCCTGCACGCTCAATGACTGTTTCCGCTGCGGTGCGCATTGCGTTGACGGCAAGTTTAAAGACTTCACGTCCTTGCATGGAAAGGGTTTGGAGATTTGATTCAGCGTTGGCAGCGGTAATAGGACAGGCAGATCCGCCTCCCTTGATCTCAAGTAGGCTCGTGTGGCGTCCATCTGTTCCCATTTCAGTGGCCAGGATACGTCCCTCGCCATCGTTGCTGCGACGCAGCACAGCAGCACCGGCGCCGTCACCGAAGAGCACGCAGGTATTCCTGTCCTCCCAATTAGTCACGGAAGACAGCTTTTCAGCGCCAATAATAACTGCATTGCTGTATGCTCCGTCTGAGATTAAACGCTTGGCGATTTTCATCGCGTATAAAAATCCGGAGCAGGCGGCTGAAATATCAAAGGCAACCGCAGAGAATGAACCCAGCTTGGCCTGCACATGACATGCTGTGGCGGGTGTAGGTGTGTCAGGGGTGATGGTGGCAACAATGATGAGTTCGACTTCCTCTGCAGCCATACCAGCTTGCTCTAGGGCCCGCTCTGCTGCTTTGGTGGCCATGTCTGATGTGAATTCATCATCTGCAGCAATACGCCTTTCCTTGATGCCGGTTCGAGTGGTAATCCATTCATCACTCGTGTCCACAAACTTGGCTAATTCATCATTAGTTAAAACGCGTTCAGGAACATAACTTCCGGTGCCAGCAATAGTGACAGGAACGACAGATGTGGATGAATTCATAAGGTCAATCGATATGGAGATGCGAGAAATCTAAACAAGATTTCACGCTTGAACAGCAAAATAGCCGAAGGCTAGAGGGATTTGCAGGGCGTGCCCTAAGATCACTTAATGTATATTATCGATCATTTCCTCGATGTGCGGATTGACCTCAAGTTTGACCGTTTCACGTGCAACGCGGACAGCGTTTTCAATAGCGAGTGCTGAAGAGCCACCATGTCCAATAATACAGACACCGTTAACTCCGAGCAGGGGAGATCCTCCGACATACTCGTAGCTGCTTTTTTTCTTCACCGCCTTGAATGCACCTTTGGCAATAATGGCGCCCAGAATTCGTATGGGGTTACGCTTGAACTCGACTTTGAGCCATTTCGACATTGCCTTGGCCGTTGCCTCACAGCTTTTCAGAATAATATTGCCGGTGAAACCATCACAGAGCACGACGTTGAGATCACTCTCAAATAAATCATGGCCCTCCACGTTGCCTACAAATTCGAAAGGGGCTTTGCCTGATGATTCAAGTTCCTTAATGAGGGCGAAAGTTTCCTTGGTGAATTTGGTTCCTTTTTCATCCTCTTCTCCATTGGACATAATGCCAATTTTGGGACGTTTCACACCAAGAACATAGTGGGAGTAGACAGCGCCCATCACGGCATAGGTGACAAGATGTTCTGGTTTGGCCTCAGGATTGGCACCTGCGTCTAAAAGCTGGCAAATACCGTATTCATTGGGGATGGCGGAGGCGATGCCGGCCCGCTCCACTCCGCGTAATGTCCTTAGCTTAACTGTTGCTGCGGCTACTGAAGCGCCTGTGTTGCCGGCACTGACGACTGCGTCAGCTACCCCTGATTTCACCATGTCCGTGGCCACAGAGATGGAAGATTTCTTTTTGTTACGCAGGGCTTTGGCCCCCGACTCATGCATTTCTACCACTTCAGGAGCATCAACGATAATGGCTCGTGGGTCGGTTAGTTGGTGTTCTTCGACTTCTTGCCTGAGAATTTCTGCATTACCTACGAGGAAAATCGTTTCAATATCAGGATAGCGTTTGAGTGCATTGCGAGCACCTACAATATTAACGGTTGGCGCGTGGTCACCGCCCATGGCATCAATGGCAATTTTCATGGTCTAGATGAATTTAATAGCAAGATACTCTTGCGAAGGAAAGCTATATGCATACATGAAACAAGCGGAATGCCAGGGCATTCCGCTTCGTAAGCAAGACGTAGTTTTCAAAGAGAGGCCTCTTAGAGGGCGTCCACTTCGAGAACTTGGCGCTCGCGGTAGGTTCCGCAATGAGGACATGCAATATGAGAAGGAACGCGGCTTTCGCATTCAGGGCATGTCTTGAGATTAGGAGTGCGCCAGCGGTTTGCGCCGCGTCGCATCTTTTGCTTCATCTTGGATGTTCTGCGCTTGGGTACAGCCATTGTATTAGTAGGTTGAGTAGGTTGAGATTGTTTAAGTGATTGATTTTGAGTCTTTGAGATTATTTGTGTGATCAGCTTGACTCAGATGAAGACGAATCCTCTATTGCATCGAGAGCATCCCAAGGGTTGGGTTCTTCCTCGTGCGGGGGGGTCTTTACCCCATCAATAGGGGGTTTGTCTACTGCTAAATACCTAGAATCCAAATTACATTCTCGTTCATCGTCGCCTTGATCGCAGTGTGGGTAATCAGGAAAACGAATAATAAGCTCTTCTCTAAGGGAATCAGCTACGTCTATCCTAGAACTTGAGAGCTCAGGGCAGATCCCTATACCTTCAGCCTCAATGGTTTGGGTGAATTCATTTAAGCAGCGATCACAGGTGAAAACAAAGCTTGCGGAGAGGTTGCCCCTAATAAGTAGCTCATTGTCAAATTTCTGCACAAATAGGTCGTAGTAAAGCGGCCCTTTAGTTTTAATGCTTTCCCCATGATCTGAAAAAATAGAGCCATCCAGCTCTCCTGAGAAGGTTTTACCATCTTCGGGTAACGAATTGAGATCAATCTGTAGATGCTTTTTCACGAATGTTTAGGAGCTGGTGACATAGACAGCATGCTCACGGCGCTCGGTTGTTTTACCGATGATGCTAGCACAAGGAGCAGAAGTTTCTTCGAGTGTTTCCATGACGGCGTCGATATTGTACTCTGGCACACTCAGAAGTAGTCCGCCGGATGTCTGAGCATCTGCGTAGATAAGCTTCTGAGCTTCGCTTACATTTTCCTCAAAGTGGGTATCGGGAGCAGAATAATCCAAATTCTTTCTGCTGCCACCCGGAACACAGTCTGCTTCGATGAACTTAGTGAGCTCCGTTGACATGAGAGGGAATGCGCTAGCATCGAGCTCGGCACTGACATTGCTACCATTACACATTTCGATAAGGTGCCCGCTGAGGCCGAAACCGGTGATGTCTGTGCAGCATCGCAGTAATGCTCGCTCTGCAAGAGTAGCTCCGGGTTTGTTGAGTGTTGCCATCAACTGGCTGGCGTGATCCGCTAATTCCTCACTACAAAGACCGCGCTTGATAGCCGTTGAGACAATGCCGCTGCCTAGAGGCTTCGTTAAGACGAGAATTTCCCCTGGCTTGGCGAGGGAATTGCCGAGGTAACGGTCTGGGTGAACGATACCGGTGACGGCAAGTCCATAAATGGGCTCAGGGTTTTTGATGGTATGACCCCCCATGAGGCTGCATTGCGCTTCCACGCACATCTCTGCCCCACCTCTGAATATTTTTTGAATCGTATCATTATCGCAATGCTCAATAGGCATTCCGGCGATAGCCAAAGCGGTCAGTGGCCGCCCCCCCATTGCGTAAACATCAGATAGCGAGTTCGCTGCTGCTATGCGTCCATAGAGAACAGGGTCGTCTACAATAGGCGTGAAAAAATCAGTCGTTTGAACGAGGGCGCGTTCATCATCAATCTTGAAAACTCCGGCATCATCTGCTGTCGCGGAACCGACAAGTAAGCGGTCATCTTGGTATTGAGGTAAACCACGCAGAACCTGCGCGAGTGAACCGGGATCGAGTTTGGAAGCTCATCCAGCACAAGAGGCCAGAGTGGTGAGCCGGACTACTTCTTTACGATTCATTGCGGCGTAAATTGGGTTTGGTTATTTTAAAAGTCATCAAAAAGAGATGGGCTATCAAGGGAGGCGAAAGTTGGACCAGAAGATGGTTGCATCTGAAGCTTGCGAAAGCGAGTCCATATTATGCGGTTTTTTTGCTTCAAGGTTTGGGCTTTTGTAGGCAGTCTTTGGCCTACTTATTTATGAATGACTCTGAGGATACATCAACAGTGAAAGATGAGCTGAAATGCAGGCCTACCAAGTGGTTTGTTTGGCGGGCATTAATGATTATGCTCATGCTTGTTGTATTCTTGGTGCTCTTTTTGCAAGATGGCTTAACTGGGTATCGCGAGAAGAACCTGCAATTTTATATTTATGAGAATTTCAAGAGCGCCGGTTTACAGTTTCAGAAAATGCAGGAGGACAGTGCTTTTTCTGAGCCTCAATGGAAGCAACATGCCTCTTCACAGCAATGCGAATTTCCCGAGGATGCAGATGCGATATTACCTAAAGATACTTCTTTGCCCATGGCGTGGCCTGAGTCTTTGGCCGCAAGTTATGAGCTGATGGCCTCGAAGGGTGGACAGAATGGAGCCATTAAGCTCTGGGAGGAATATGCGGCAGAAAGAAAATGGGATTCGGAACCCATGGATCACCCGATGGATGCGGGTAAGATTCGTGAGCAATTTTATGCTGCTGGGGTGACCGGTGTATTGGCGCTGATCACTCTCTATTTTTTGCAGCGAACTCTGCGCAGAAGTATCAGCGTGGATGAGGAGGCTTTGTACACTCAGGATGGAAAGCGTATCCCTTATGTCGACATGTTGCGCATTGATAAACGAAACTGGGATAGCAAAGGCCTTGCTTTGGTCTATTACAATGATGGAGACGTAGAAAAGAAGGCCAAGCTGGACGGAATGGTATATGGCCAATTTAAGGAAGAGGATGGCGCTCCGGCCGAACGACTGTTTTGCTATCTAATGGAACACTTCAAGGGTGAGGTTATCGAATATGTCGATGAAGATGAAAGCACAGCTGATGATCCAGAAAAAGCAGAGGTCTTGCCAGATGAAGGATCTAAGCAGGACTAGAGGATAAAAAATTATTTCATTATTGCCAATAGAGAGCCCCGAGGCTAAACCATCACCAACCAACCAATTATACCAATTAGTAATGTCTGACATCGAATCAAAAGTAAAAGATATCATCGTCGAGCAACTCGGCGTGAGTGCCGACCAAGTTAAGCCAGAAGCCAAGTTCATCGAGGATCTCGGTGCAGACTCACTCGATACTGTCGAGCTTGTCATGGCTTTTGAAGAAGAGTTCGGAATTGAAGTTCCTGACGAAGATGCTGAGAAATTACAGAGCGTCAGTGATGTGGTGACTTACGTCAGCGCTAATTCCTAAGTAATTCGTTAGCCTCTCTGCATCTCGGAGCCCAAGGTTTTGTATGTAGTGAGATTAGTATTTATCATTAGAGCGGACTCAGTGTGAGTCTGCTCTTTTTTTTGCTTAATTGATCGGTAGTAGTCTGCTTATTGTTGCATGTTAGCTAATTCGTGCGAACATCTCTTGCGACGATTTATTTTGTCTAAAGCCCTCTATGGAACATTCGCCTGACAGTATTCAATACGCGATGGAAACCGCACGGCTGCTGTGTGAGCCGGATAGGCGGATTGACACGTTTGGAGCTACTCGGTTCAAATTCACCATGCTCAGTGAGCCGATGGATTCGGTGGGGCAGGTGCGTATTCGGCAGGGAGAAATAGAAGCTCAAAAACCTCAAATTATTCGCCCGGATGGGCTAAAGGGTGTTGAACTAGAAGGTTTTCAAGAGAAAGCTGGAGAATTTATTGACTGGCTAAAGGCGAACAAACTCGAGCCTGTTTTCTTTCAGTATGGCTTTGTTTTTAAACGAACTCATGTCACCGAGGGAATCCTCAACGATAACATGGAAACCGTTCGTGATCGAGTGCTGGCCGATGTCAAAGCGACTGGAGACCCGATGCTTGCTGTCATCGAAGGCGTGGACGATGCTTGGGAAGTATGCCTTTTGAAATTTGCGATAGATATGATTGGCAAGTCGACGGACATCAACGTGTTCGACTTCAAACGTAAGGGTCTTCTTTAATTTCAGTTACCATTAATCCAATGCGAATTGCGCTGATCATTAAAGCTGTAGCTGTGCTGCTGATGCTTGGGGTGATTGGCGGCACCGTCTATTTGATTAAGGAATATACAGGTTCTGTACAAGACCTTCCAGGGGCAATGATGGAACGTCAGCGGATGGTTGAAAAGAAGCTCAAGACTAAGACGGAAGAGGGAGATACATCGGGTAATGAGCCTGGCGAAAAAGCGTTTCAACGGGCCAAAGAATTATTGGCAGAGGAGTCCTTGGAGCAAGCAGAGGAAAAGATGAAATACATTGTTAGTTTTTATCCATCTGCCGAATGCGCAACTGAGTGTCGGCGTATTCTGGGGGAGATTAATCTTGATCGTTTGCTGGACCCAGATTGGCTCGACGGCAAGAAGGTGGTTACAGTGCGTCCAGGAGATACCTTTTCGCGTATTATCGCTCAAAATAAAACAACGATGGATAGCCTTGTTCATCTGAGTAAGTTAAAACGAAGCGATCACCTCAGCTTGCACCCCGGAGATAAGCTTATGGTGATGCCCATGGAAATGCGTGTTGTTATTGATTTGAGGCTTAATACCTTAACGATTTGGAAGGGAGGGGAATTTATCAAAGAATACCCACTGCTGGAGGCTTCTTATAAGAGTAAAGCGGCCATCAAACGATGCGAAATCAGTCTCATTCGAGGTGCTCGCCAAGGTAAACTTTACCTCAGTCATGCAGAGGAATACAGGGGCTCCAGTAAAGTGATTATCTTGTCTGATAAATCACTCGCCATCAGGAGTTTTTCAAGTGATAGTGATGGCGAAAAGAGCTTAGGTTTTATGCTGTCTCATGCCGATATGGAAGAGCTTCCTCTGCTGCTCAGGCCAGGGAACGATGTTGAGATAAGAAACTAAAACGCCAGGATTTAAAGCTACGGAGATTGACCAATCCGTTTTTTCATTTCACTATACCCAATAACGATAACAGGTACCCAATTTATATGAAGCCTCTTGATTTTGAAAAGCCCATTACCGAACTAGAAGCCGAACTTGAAAATCTCAAAAACAAGGCCCAGACTCAGGATATTGATATGTCTGATGAGATTACCACAATGGAGGGTAAGTTGTCTGATACGAGAACTAAGATCTATGATAATCTGTCCCCGTGGCAGCGTGTTCAAATAGCGCGTCACACCAACCGCCCATTTATGCTGGATTATATTTCACATGTCTTTGATGATTTTTGTGAGCTGCATGGAGATCGTCACATTGGAGATGATCACGCCATGCCGGGTGGCTTTGCTACCCTAGGCGGTCAACGTGTTGTCGTTGTTGGTCACCAAAAAGGAAGAGATACGAAGGAAAACTTGAAGCGTAATTTCGGCAGTGCTCACCCTGAGGGTTACCGTAAGTCACTTCGTTTAATGAAGCTGGCAGAAAAATTTCACCTGCCAGTAGTTTGCTTGATTGATACCCCGGGTGCCTTTCCTGGTATCGGTGCCGAGGAGCGTAATATTGCTGAGGCTATTGCTTATAATTTGCGTGAAATGATGTTATTGAAAACGCCAACGGTGACTGTTGTGTTAGGTGAGGGCGGGTCAGGAGGCGCACTTGGAATTGGTGTTACTGACCGAGTGTTGATGATGGAAAATGCTTACTACTCGGTAATTAGTCCCGAGGGTTGTGCTGCGATTCTTTGGAAGCACCGCAAGCATGCACCCGAAGCTGCTGAGGCGATGAAGATTGCCGCACCCGACCTTGCTGAGCTAAAGCTTATCGATGAAGTGATTCCAGAGCCTAAACAGGGTGCGCACCATGACCACCTTGCAGCAGCAATAAATCTCCGAGATGTTGTGTTGAAGCAGATTGAGTCCTTGCAGTTACTTAGTCTGGATGACTTGCTCGACCAGCGTTATCAGAAGTTTCGCCAGTATGGTGAGTGGCAAGGAGAGTGATCACCTGTCTCGCCGTTTCAGGCTGTGCCAGTAGCTGGTGTCGGGCTTAAGCAATGGCTCTAGATCAGATTCTACGAGGTCAAATTGCTCAATGATATATTCGAGCAATACCAATGAAGCGGCTGCATCGTAGAGAGCGTCATGCCAGGTTTTTGCTGCGACCAGTTTATTGACCTGTGGGGTTAAGTTCCAATGGTTGCAGACATCTCCAAGTGCATGTGATTTGAGCTCAGGCCAGGCGGCACGTGAGAGCTGAAGGGTATCAGCCCATGGCCCAAATCCGTGGTTGGGGAAGGCACGCAAATAACGTTTTTCTGTGCCGTGACCGTGTGCCACGACGATACGGCCTGATAAGGTGGCCTTGATGCTTGGCCATAATTGCATGAGTGCAGGAGCATCGGCAAGATCACCACTAGAGATGCCGTGGATCTTCTGCGCAGACCAAGTGATTGTCTGATCAGCTCGGATGAAGGAGGTGAAGTGATCACCATGGCCTGCTGGTAGTGACCATGTGGCCATCCCAATCTGAACAGGGACATCTGTTTTGCCGCGCTCTGCGCCAGCTGACTCGAAATCAATGGCGGCAAAGGTGTGCTCAGATATCATGAGGGTTGTTTCAGATAAACGGTGCTCGCCATGTTGCGGATTTAACCCGCAACGCCTGCTTCTTTGAGAGCGGCGGCAGC
Organism: Akkermansiaceae bacterium; assembly: GCA_017857425.1. Taxonomy (GTDB): domain Bacteria; phylum Verrucomicrobiota; class Verrucomicrobiia; order Verrucomicrobiales; family Akkermansiaceae; genus Oceaniferula. The sequence goes on along the minus strand of JAFMDE010000021.1, from coordinate 8,337 downwards.
CTTGATGAGGATGGCCTCAGTGGTGTCCCAATCGATGCACTGGTCGGTGATGGATTGGCCGTAGGTGAGCTCATCAATGGGCTGGGGGAAGCTTTGGTTACCGGCGACAAGGTTGCTTTCCAGCATAGCTCCTGTGACGTGCTTATTTCCCGCTGTGCGTTGGCGAACAATTTCATCAAAGACGGCCGGCATGCGCTCCTGCTTCTTGCCACAGTTGGCGTGCGACGCGTCAATCATAACCGATGGGTGAAGTCCGTTTTCTATAAGTAGGTCCGACGTTACGGCGATATCATCGGCTCCGTAGTTTGGGCCATTATCTCCACCCCTCAGGATAATGTGGCAGTCCGGATTGCCAGATGTGGTGACAGCAGAGGCGACACCTTGCTCGCTGACACCGAGGAAGGTTTGGCTCTGAGAGGCCGCTTTGATAGCATTTACCGCAGCAATCAAATCGCCGGTAGTGGTATTTTTAAACCCAAGAGGCATCGAGAGGCCTGATGCCATTTGCCGGTGTGTCTGGCTTTCGGTCGTGCGGGCTCCAATAGCAGACCAGCTAATCAGGTCGGCGATATACTGGGGTGTGATGGGGTCGAGTAATTCTGTAGCGGTGGGGAGCCCGATGTCGATGATCTCGCGCAGGAATAACCGAGCCTGGCGAAGGCCTTCGGGTATGTTGTCCGATCCATCAAGCTTTGGATCCATGATCAGACCTTTCCAGCCAACGGTGGTGCGCGGTTTCTCAAAATAGACACGCATTACAATATAGATCTGGTGTTTGACCTGTTCAGCTAGCTTGGCAAGCTTGTGAGCGTATTCGATGCCAGCCTTGGGGTCGTGAATGGAACACGGGCCGCAAATAACCAGTAGACGCTGATCCTCGCCATTGAGGATATTACGGATGTGTTGGCGCGATTCGGCAATGAATTCTGCCTGTTCATGAGAGCGTTCAACCTCAGTGAGAAGTAGCGCGGGTGCTGGAAGGGGGATGTTGCTGGAGATGTGGAGGTCAGTGACTTGAGCCATGCACTGAGAGTTAAGAAACATAGAGGAACAATCAAGATTGAAGTATGTGTTCAGGCTGATAATTTGTAATTCATGCAAGATAAGGCGATTGATCTACTGCGTGAGCTGTCGAATGCTCATGGGGCTCCCGGTTTTGAACACGAAGTTCGGGCGATATTTGCGGATGAACTCGATGATGTTGGAGAAATAAGCACTGATGGTCTGGGTTCTGTTTTTTGTGAGTCAGGTGAGGGGCCGCGGGTCTTGCTCACGGGGCACATGGACGAGGTCGCCTTTAGGGTGCAAAACATTACGCCAGATGGCTTTATTAAGTTTGTCAGCTTAGGCGGCTGGTGGCCACACACTTTATTGGCTCAGCGTGTGGCGGTGGGGACGCGTGGCGGGCAAAAAATAACAGGTGTGATCACATCAAAGCCCCCTCACTTTCTGTCGGAGGCTGAGCGGTCGGCCGTGCTTCCCATCGAAGCCATGTTGATTGATGTAGGGGCATCTAGCCGCGCTGATGTTGAGGCTCATTACGGTATTAAAATTGGGGATCCCATCGTGCCGCTTAGTGAGTTCACTCAAATGCACGAGCCGCACTTATTAATGGCTAAGGCCTTTGATAACCGGGTCGGTATGGCAGCTACCATTCAGGCCGCTAAAATCCTAGCAGAAGAAGGTCACGCCAATACCTTGATTGCTTGCGGCACAGTGCAAGAGGAATTGGGGGTTCGCGGTGCAACAACTGCGGCAGCCAAAGCCAAACCTGATGTAGCTATCGTGCTTGAGGGGACACCTGCGGACGATACGCCAGGAATGGCCATGTCTTCATCACAGGGGACTTTGGGGCAAGGGGTGCAAATTCGCCTTCAAGATCCAACGGCTGTGATGAATCCAAAACTCGTAGATCTTGCAGTGTCGGTAGCCGAGAAACATAATATTCCCTATCAGCTTGCGGTGCGCACCAGTGGCGGTACTGATGCCCGAGCCTTTCAGCTTTCGGGAACGGGTGTGCCTACTATCGTTCTTGGCGTACCCGCGCGTTACATTCACTCCCACAATGCAATTATTGATGTGCGTGATTATCTTTCCATGCTAGAGCTCTCCGTCGCCTTGGTAGAGAGTCTAAATCAAAGTGAGGTTGATGCCCTGACTTGCTATTTATAACGTAACTCTTGCCAGCGGGGGTTAATTGGTGTGATTTGAACGCATGCTAGCAACTTACATTCACAATATGGATCCGGTCATTTTTGATGTGGCCGGTCCCATCAAGCTGCGCTGGTATGGCTTGGGCTACCTGCTGTCTTTTGTGCTCGGTTACTACTTGCTGCGATGGCAGGCGCGCAAAAAGCTTTGGGTGTTGCCTGAAAAAAAAGTTGCTGACTTCATCGCCTATGCTGCTTTTTTCGGCGTCTTCCTTGGAGGGAGGCTTGGTTATATTTTGTTCTACCAGATTCCGGAAAATAATTTTCAAGGTTGGCACGATTTGATGGCCGATCCACTGATGGTATTGCGTGTATGGGATGGTGGCATGGCAAGTCATGGCGGCATTCTTGGTCTGATGATTTTTACTTGGGTCTATGCTCGGCGAAATAAGGTCTCATGGACGGCTGTGGGGGATGGTTTGTGTGTGGTGGCGCCTATAGGTATTGGCCTGGTTAGATTGGCGAATTTCATCAATGGTGAGTTGTATGGTCGTGTCGCCACTGGTGCCAGCTGGGCGATGAAGTTTCCCGCCTCACTTTTTGAGGACTTGAATTACGATAAGGCATCCATCAATGAAGCTTATTATGCCTGCAGGCAGGTAGCTCCTGAACTAGGAACTGATGAGCTCCCGTATGATGCAATCGTGAGCGCAGCCCGTGATAATCCAGAGCTACTGGAAACCCTGGGAGGCTACCTGCAGGCGCGTCATCCATCACAACTTTATGAAGCGATACTGGAGGGCTTGGTATTGTTTGCGGTATTGTTTACGGTTCGTGTCAGATTCCCAAAGCTTGCGAGTGGTATAATTACCGGTCTTTTTTTCCTGCTCTATGCGGTATTTCGCATTATCGTGGAAGGCTATCGTGAGCCTGATTCGGCAATGATCGGGGCTCTCACCAAGGGACAGTTTTACTCGACCTTTATGATTGTAGCCGGGCTGGGCTTCATCGGTTTTGCCTTATGGCGGCAGAGCAAAGCAAAGGCGTTATAAGGCTTCGAAGCTGCGCTGATATTGATCAAAGAGCAGGGTTTCGTTATAGCCAGCCTGCTTTGCCAAGTCTGTGGCTTTTCCAAAATCACGACCCAATTCATCAGGGTGATGGGCGTCTGAAGATATAACGATAGGGATGCCAGCAGAGCAGGCAAGATCAAGGAAGTCGAGCGCGGGGTAGGCTTCTTTACAAGGTTTGTGCCAACCAGCGGTGTTGATTTCGATCGCGCATCCGGAGGTGGCAATGGCGTCGATAGCTGGCTCATAGAAGCGGCTAAGATCACCCGATGGATGATAGCCGAATTTTTTGATCAGGTCAGGGTGGGCCAGGATGTCGAAGAGGCCGCTTTCAGCCATATCCGTATAAGTCTTCCAGTAGCGACTCCAAGCGTCATCGATATCTGTCTTGGCCCATTTTTCTAACCACGCAGGGTTGTCAAAATCCCAATCAGATAAGTAGTGTACGGAGCCAATGAGGTAGTCCCAGTTGTATTTACCTTTGAGTTCCTCGACCCAAGGTTCACAGCCGGGCAGCCAATCACATTCAAGACCTGCGCGGACAGGAATTTTTCCGTTGGCAGCGGATTGGGCACGTTCAATCCATTCAAAATAGTCGGGCAGTTGCTTGCTGAGCATGCGCCAGTCATCAAAGGGCTCAGGGGTCAGTGGCGCGTGGTCTGATATGCCGTATTCACTGAGTTTGGCCTCAATCGCTGCTTGCACATACTCCTCAGGCTCACCTTGAGCGTGCTGGCAGAGAGGGGTGTGGCTGTGGTAGTCGGCAGGCATGAGGAACTCGTGTTTCTGGAGAAATAAAAGATATGCAGTATAGGCTTAGAGTAGTCTGGCTCCCTGGCTGGGCCGAGAGAGGAAAATTTCCGGCGTGATGCCCGTGCGTTCGGTATACTGGTTAGTCAAGGCGGCGACAATGCTATTTGCCTTTGATGACTCGCAGAGGGTGACGGTGGAGCCTCCGAAGCCACCACCAGTCATGCGTGAGCCGATAACACCACCGTCCTTGCCGAGCGACTGGGCGATCTCGACCATGATATCGAGTTCCTCACAAGACACCTCGAAGTCGTCACGCAGGGAGGCGTGGGAGGCATACATGAGAGAGCCTAGCGTATCAAAATCGTTAGCCTCAAGAGCCTTGGCGGCACCCATCGTGCGCTGGATCTCACCGACGACGTGACGACTGCGTTGGTAAACAACATCGCCCATCTGTTCTTTGGCAGCATCAACATCAGCCATGCTGACTTGGCGCCAGCTTGATTTGCCAATGGTCTGCAGGCCGTCTTCGGTAGCTTTACGGCGTGAGGCGTAGCCGCCGTCAGAGAGTTCATGGGCAACACAGGTATTGGCCACAATCACGGTGAGATCTGGGTTTTCAAAAGGGACTAGGGTAGGTTCGCCAGACTGGCAATCGATCATGACAAGGCGGTCCTTTTCACCGAAGGCAGAGGCAAACTGATCCATGATGCCGCAGGGGCAGTGGGCGTAGTTGTGCTCGGCTTTTTGGCAGAGCAGAGCCTTGGTTTTGGTGTCGAGCTTGATGCCGGTGAGGCCCTCTAATAATGTGGCGGTGGCGAGCTCGAAGGCAGCAGATGATGACAGGCCACCACCTGAGGGCACGTTGGAGGTGATGTAGGCGTCGAAGCCTGGCAAGGTGCAGCTGGTTTGCTCACGGAAATACTGCATCACACCGCGTGGGTAGTTGGCCCATTTTGGTTCGGCTTCCGGGATTTCGCCTGAGACATCAATCTCTACGGGGTCACTTCCTTGGGATGAGGCGATTCGCACGGTTGAGGTGCCGTTAGCCTTGGCGGCGATGATGATGTTTTGTTCGAGAGCGAAGGGTAAGACAAAACCATCACAGTAGTCGATGTGCTCGCCGATCAGGTTGACTCGACCTGGAGCGGCGGCAATGTGGGTGGCTTCTAGGCCGAAGGTGTCTTGAAGGCCGTTTTTGGCTTCATCAATAAGATGGGTGATGTCCATGAATTCGAATGCTGGATGCTGAGTTTGAGATGGTGAAAAATGGCCTCAACGTCGCAACGTTGAGGCCATGATGAGTTGAGATGGCACTAGCTGTCGGAAATTACCAGAAGATAGCGTAGAGTGCGATGGTGGCAACAATAACGAGGCCGCCGAGTAGTTTGGCTCCTTTGGATTCGTCCAGGTTGATTTCCTTATTTTCTGGCAGTACCACGGGCTGCGGCATGGGCTTCACGATGGTGATGATGATACCGATGATAAGCACGATGAAGAAGCAGATGGCCATGCGGTCAAGGAAGGCGATTTCCGGGGAATACCACCAGCCGTTGCTGGTGATCCAATCACCGAGGAACCATTTGAAGGAGCCATAGGAAATGATGTTGGTCACGATGCCGACAACACCAAACCAGCGTGGGGTGCGTGGTGAGAAGAATCCGAAGATGAATACGGCGAGGATACCAGGCGAGATGAAGCCCTGGAATTCCTGAATGTATTTGAAGATACTTCCGAAGTTATCAAGTTTTGGCGCAACCAATGCAGCGAGCAGAACAAAGATGACCACAAAGAACCGGCCGACTTGCACGAGTTTGTGAGAATCGGTTTCTCCTGAGAACTTCGCATACAGATCCATCGTGGCGATAGTTGACGCGGAGTTGAGCATGGATGCTAGTGAGCTGATTACGGCGCCGCAGAGAGCAGCCAGGACGAACCATGAGATAAATGGGTGTGGTTTGATCAGGTTGCGAACGAGCACAGGGAAGGCTGCGTCATAGTCGTAGCCTGAAAGGTTGGCACCTTCTGTGAGGGTATCGTCTTTTTCGCGGGCCTTGTTGGACAGGTCATTAATCATGGATGCGAGCACCACGGGTGAGGCGTCGGGAGCGACCTCTGCAGGAAGGCCTGCAAGAGATTTGTTGTGATCAATGATTCCAGGAACCAGTTCCGGCTGAAGTTTTACGAAGGCTTCATCGACGACGATGGTTTGTTTGTCACCGATTTCCTCAAAGGCCTTGATGTTTTTACCCGCGGCTGAGCTGTGCAGATCGTTAGAGAAAAGATTGAAGGCGAGAATGCCGGGGATGACGACAATGAAAGGAATGACCAGTTTGAGCATCGCGGCAAAGACAATACCCTTTTGACCTTCTGCAAGGGACTTGGAACCGAGGGTTCGTTGCACGATGTATTGATTGAGACCCCAGTAAAAAAAGTTAGGAATCCAGAGGCCAATGAGTAATGCAGTCCATGGAATGTCGGTGTCTTCCTTGGGACGTATCATGTGCATTTTGCCTCCAGAGCCATTGGGCCCGTTTACAGCTTCGGCTTCGCCTCGAACGCCGTCGTTGAGCAGCTTAATGCGTTCCCAGGCAGAGGCGCCTTCGAGGTCGGCTACGGTTGCTTCTGAGTTGGCAACTTTGGTGAGGATGAGTTCATCGGCAGGTCGATCGGCGATGGTTTGGAAGGCAAACCACATGACAACGGCACCACCTATAATGAGCGCGGCACCCCAGATGAGGTCGGTCCAGGCGCATGCCTTGAGTCCGCCGATAAAGACGTAGACAGCAGCAAAGCCGGCGATCAGCCAACACATGGCGGTCAGGTTGTTGATGACGGGGATGTCATTGTAGTATTCAGAGACGAACTTGGCTCCTGAGAAGATGACTGAAGAAGTGGTGACAAAGACGAGCGTGACGATGGCGGGGATGGCCATGGCGAGGCGTGCAACGCCGTCGAAGCGGTACTGGAGGAATTCCGGAATGGTGTAGAGGCCCGCTTTGAGGAATTTGGGAAGGAACCAGAATGCAACAAAGACTAAGGTGACGGCGGCCATCCACTCATAGGAGGCGATGGACATGCCGAGCCAGTTGGCAGCGGAGCCAGACATGCCGACGAATTGTTCTGTTGAGATATTAGCAGCGATCAGTGAGAAGCCGACCAGCCACCAGGTCAGGCCGCGGCCGGCGAGGAAGTAGTTGGCAGCGCCTTTTTTGTGCTCGCTATCATCCCCATCCTTGGATTTCCAGATTCCAAGAGCAATAACGCCGACAACGGCGATGATAAACAGGGATACTTCGATAGTTGTGTTCATAGGTGTGGTTGTTGTATTTGTGGGAGGAGGTTGTTTAGATCGGCATTTAGGAGATTTTCCAGATTAGATCGTGGCGGTAGGTTTCACCGGGTTGCAGCACGACAGAAGGGAAATTAGGGTGATTTGGTGCATCTGGGAAGCCTTGAGTTTCCAAACAAAGCCCTGAACGATAGCCAAAGGGATCGGAGAGGTAATTTCCAGTGTAAAACTGGATGCCGGGCTGGTTGGTGAGCACTTCTAGGCTTCTGCCAGTGCCGGGGTGGTGAACAATAGCAGCGGTTTGGGGTTCGATCGTTTGATCGTGGTGGTCGCGCAGCACCATGCAGTGATCATAGCCGCCTGCGATGTGGAGGGCTTCGTAATCCGCTTGGATGTTTTTGCCGATGAGCTCAGGGCGCGTGAAGTCCATCGGGGTATCGGTAACAGAACGGATTTCCCCAGTTGGTATCATGCCCGCATTGGTAGGCAGGAAATAATCGGCATGAATCTGAATCTGGTGATCGGTGATCGGGGAGTTAAGTTCGCCGCTGAGGTTCCAGTAGGTGTGATTGACGAGGTTGACTAAAGTGGTTTGGTCCGTCGTTGCCTCGGCATGCCAACTGAGTTCGTTGTTGTCGTTGAGCCAGTAGGTGACCGCTACATCAAGATTGCCTGGGTATCCTTCATCTCCATCGGGGGAGTGAAGCGTGAGTCGCACGCCATGACGTTCTCCGTCTTCAAGTAATTCGCCTCGCCAAAGCCTAGTGTGGAATCCTGTAGGGCCTCCGTGCAGGTGGCAGGGGATGTCTGCGGGGGCGTTATTGGTGGCCAGCGTGTAGCGGTTTTGGCCGATATTAAATTCACCGTGAGCGATACGGTTGCCGAAACGGCCACATGTCGCTCCTAGGTAGAAGGCCGAGTTGTCTTGCCAGCCTTGAAAGCGATCATGGGAGATAGTGAGCTCCTGCTCATGGCCATCATCATCGACCCGAATAACACTGATCAGATGGGCTCCAAGCTCGCTGACCTTTGCTTGCAAGCCATTGGCACTTTTGAGCGTGAAAAGATGAACGTT
>JAFMDE010000020.1 GCA_017857425.1 Akkermansiaceae bacterium | reverse complement strand
TACGACCTAGGAACGCTACTCGACCAAATGGGAGTTGCTGTCCGGACTGGGCACCACTGCTGTCAGCCACTGATGGCACGCTATGGAATCACCGGTACGGTGCGCGCTTCATTTGCAGCCTACAATACCGAACAAGAGGTGGACGCATTTATCGAAGCCCTCCACAAGGCTACCAGGATGCTGAGCTGACCAACATCAGCTCCTCGCTTTCGCTAAACGATCGGCACAGCTTTCCATCTCTGCTTGATGTTCTTCGAGTAGTTCAACAAGTCTGAATTGTGTTCTAGCACGGTCAAGATTTTGCCCGCCTTGATGGATTTTGAAATACACATCACCCTCTAGGTGGTCGGTAAGGAAGCGCATACCCGTCTCCAGAGAAATCAAAATACCTGCAAAGGCAAGATTATCGAGCTCGGCATCACATAAGCAATGGCAGCCATCGATATAACCTTCAGCAAGAGCCTCGAACATAGGCATGCGCACATTCACCTTACTGAGGTCTCGCTCGTCCTCGGCTGCAGGGCTTACTGCGGTGCGAACCAGGTCGCCAAAATCATAGAGAGACAAACCCGGCATCACCGTATCAAGATCGATTACGCACACCGCCTCATCACTCTCTACATCCATCATCACATTATTGATTTTTGTATCGTTATGGGTAATCCGCACCGGTAGATCTCCACGGCTTCTTAAATCAATAAACTTAGAAAGCATTGCCTTACGCGCTTTGACAAAATCAACTTCTGCAGTCACCTCGGCAAGGCGGCCACGAGGATCTGTATCCACCACCCTCATCAAACGATCATAGCGCTTGGGCGTGTTGTGGAAATCAGGTATCGTTTCCTCGATATCTTCAACGGGGATATCACTGACAAGATCTTGAAATGACCCGAAAGCATGCGCCGCTTGATAAGCTTGCCGTGTATTTTCTACGACCTCAAAGGTTCTGCACCCCTCAATAAAGTTATAACAGCGCCAGATACCACCTCCCGTGCCTGAGGCAAAAAAACTCCCGCCTCTCGCAGGATAGAGACTTAAGGTCTGCCCTCCACTGTCACGTTTAACCCGCATTACCTTCGAGTTGATATGGCTAGTGACCATCTCAACGTTACGCATGACGGCAAGTGGATCCTTGAATACCTTTTCATTAATCCTTTGGATAATATAACGATGTCTGCGTCCATCCTCATTTCTAAAGGTCGCCTTATAGGTGGCATTAATGTGACCACTATGCACCTCCTCACCTTCAATAAACTCACCAGCTATGGCAAACTCACTGGCAACCTCCTTAATATGACAATCGTCGTTAATCATACCCGCATCGTTCATGAAGCTTATTGGCTCAGCTTCCGAATGATCCCAGGAAGTGCCAACTCGATTACCTCAGCCACCTCCTGATACGCTTCAATCCCCATGCCAATGGGGTCAGGAACATCTGCACCCGCAAGCCCTTCATCATCATCGATGAAATCACAGAGCAATCTCACGGAGTCAGCGCGCTCGGGAAAATATTGCCTGACGATCTCCGCATGAGACTTTGTCATCGCAATAACCAAGTCAGAACTTGAAAGCAGATGCTCATCTACTTGGCGACTGTGGAAACCCTGTAGCGGAGCTTTTTTCCCCTCAAGTATCCTTACAGTCTCATCACTGGCAGACTGCCCAGGCATCGCACCGACTCCCGCAGAACTAATCTTAATATCAGCAATGCCTCCTACAGCCTTCCGCAGCAGCGCCTCTGCCATCGGGCTACGACATGTGTTGCCGGTGCAAACAAATAAAACGTTCTTATCAGACATGGCTTAAAATTGAGTCGGCAGAGCGTTCTCTTTTACAAAAACGCTCATGAGGCATGGAAAATAAAATAGAAATTATTTACCTCGTCTTTAAATGCATGGACGTGCGTGTCACTCCATCCTCTTTGCGCATATGATAAGTCAAACTATCCATCATGCCCAGAGCGCCCAGTGCTGTTTCAATCATCTCCTTATTGGCATTAAAATCCTCAAGCTCTGCATCGGACATGAATTCGGCAGCATTTTTCTCAATGAGCTTCAACCACTGCTCTGCGTAGCTATGGAGCACCTTCATATCGACATCTAGCCAAACCCCTTGGCGGGCCTCTCCGCCTCCTTTGGCTGCAAGCGAGGACAAGCCCTCAACAAAGCGTTTCGAAGTCGACGCAAAAAACAAGTCGTCACTCACTGACACAGACGGAACAAAATCATCGTTCTGAAATGGAATCGGCACGAACCAGGTTTTAAGTCCATCCTTCTCGCTGCTCATTGGAACCTGCATGGGAATCTCAGCCCCCGTCATCTCACTTGCTTTCTTCAGTAGACTCTCCAGCGCATTATTGAGGCGGACCCACGATGATTGCAGTTTTTCACGGTCATCAACCGTACTGACGTATGCAACACGCGGCATTTTGCCACCTTCGATGATCGCCTTGGGTAACATGGGCACCTTGGGAAGCGAACCATTCACATCGATCACTAGAGCGGTTTCTGCACCAAGCCCCTCTGCCATGTTGGTGCGTAAAGCTTGCCACACATCCAACAGATCTTTGCTGAACATTTGATCGAACATTTGAAGGCTGGAGTTATACTGAATGAAGTCTGCATTCCCCTCGTCTGCCGCAGCCCGTGATGCCAGAAGCGGCAGCACCTGCTTAGACATCAAGTAACTCACCTCAACAAAGCTATCAATAAGCGTCATGAGACCCTCATTATATTGAGGATTAGTCGCCCAATTGGCAAATAAGACGTTATCTTTACTTTGCGACATAGGTGCAAGTGTATGCGCTGATTGCATATCATATTGCGGCATATTAGAACCACCTTGCATCTCAATTTTGATGCCGTCTTCAAGATAAGCCACATAGCCTGCATCCGCGTCCTTGAACATAGCGGCGAGGCCTCGCGCCTGCTTATCAATATTATCAAGAATCACCTCAATCTCTTGGGTATCGCCCAGTGAATCTGACTTAGCTAGCTGATCGGACAAGCCTTTCGCAAAAGAACCACCTAGGTTGTAACATATTTTCTCAAGCGCCGATACATCGTAGGCCATCCCCCCATCATTGAATCCGTAGGTAAACAAATCATTATCAAGATAATCATCTGTAAATTTGATCTTATCGCTTGCACACAGCGAATCCTCAACATCATCAACTAACACAAAATCGTCTTCTGAACTCCCAAGAAAAAGAACGATATAACCATGAACCTCACCAACCAAAGCAACAATCGTTTTAGTTTCGATGAGTTTGATAAATTCTCCAACTTCGACGTCAGACATACCTAACTCGCCCAAATTCGAGACCCATAGAGGGCTTAGGCCCTGACCCTCGCCCATCTGGTCCATCATTTTTTTACCACTAAATTTATAACCCTCGAATTGGGCACCTCCTCGCTCGACAACCACGGGCTCAACACCCACCTCGATCATACTAAAAAAATCTGGCACCGCCTCTAGCTGCTCACGAACAAGTGCACGGGAATCCTCATCCGACACCTTAACCCCTTGATAGTAGTTGGGCATGTCAACTTCACGGAACATATCAATGAAGTCAGCAGGCAGACCCTTGAGCGGCTTAGCGAAGACTTTCTTTGGATCATTCATCGCTTCGGCCATTTTACCCGCTACGGCTGCATTACCGGCATAGACAGCCATTCGTCCCGCATAATATGATACACGATCGGAAAATTCTAGGACCTCCTGGCCTACCTTCGGAGTGCTCTCTCCGTATGCAACAAAATAGTCTTCACCATATTGCGCTGCCCCCAATTGAAGTATTCCTGACATCTGAACCTGGGGGTCAGAAAGATCATCAAAGGAAACACCTTCCTGCTCCAAACGTTCTTTAATCACTTCTCCCACTGGGGTTTTCCACATCCTATCGATCACGCTACTGCCATTGATCACCGCGCTGTATGCACTCACGTTTGTAGGCAAGTATTGCGCAAAACCCAACTTGGCCGCGCGCTGCGCTGGACTTACCTCTGCGTCAGAAACGGGCGGTGTTGGGACCTCAACTTCAGTCTGCGCCTCACTCGATGGCTCTGTGGATTTTTTGTTGCAGCCTACAAATGCAAGTAGTCCTGTGAACAGAAACGGTATAATATATTTTTTCATCTTGTTAATTATTATTAATTGACTTCAGTTACCCTAGCCGGCGAATCACGACTGAATGCATCTTAATGCATGATACTGAATAGCAAGCACAATGCTGACGAGCCCCCTCAAATGATGTGCTGATACTCGTTAAGCTAGCTTCAGAATTCACTTTTCCAATTACAAAGGCAGATATTTTTTATAAGGCACATCCCATTACCATGCCAGAATTACCCGAAGTAGAAACCACTCGTCGTGGCATTGAGCCCTACATGATTAACCGCAGGATTCAATCCATAGAAATCAGGGAATCCAGAATGCGCTGGCCTATTGAAGATTGTGTTCATGATCTCGTTGGCCACAAAGCTGAGAGTGTTGAGAGAAGGGCCAAATACCTCTTGATACCATCCAAGGTTGGCACATTAATTCTCCATCTAGGTATGTCAGGCAGCCTGCGCATCTGCCCCACTGGCCACGAACTCAAGAAACATGACCATTTCATCGTCGGCCTTGAGGGCAACATGGAAATGCGACTCCATGACCCAAGGCGCTTTGGCGCTGTCTTGTGGCATGGCATCAATGATGGCCCCGTGATGGAACACCCCCTCCTACAGCACCTCGGCCCTGAACCACTCAGTGATCGCTTCGATTCAGATTACTTTGCTGCCAGCTGTAGCAACAGAAAGACATCAATCAAACAACACATCATGAACAGCAAAACCGTCGTGGGTGTTGGTAACATCTATGCCTCTGAGGCGCTCTTTCGATCCGGCATCAAACCCACTCGCAAAGCTGGAAACATCTCCAAACCAAGACTCATTCGACTCAATGAGCAAATTAAACAAGTTCTCAGCGAAGCGATCAAACAAGGCGGCACCACCTTGCGCGACTTCCTCCGAGAGGATGGTAAGCCAGGCTACTTTAAACAACGCCTACAAGTTTATGACCGAGCAGGCAAACCATGTCGTGATTGCGGCAAAAGCATCCGAAAAATCGTCATTTCAAATCGCTCGACCTTTTACTGCTCAAAATGTCAGCGATAAGGATTATCTCACATCTTGACATTTTCTCAAATTAGCGCAAATTCCGCGCGTCCTCTACCAAGGATATAAAGCACATGCCGGTGTGGCGGAATTGGTAGACGCGCGTGATTCAAAATCACGTTCCCTAGGGAGTGCGGGTTCGATTCCCGCCGCCGGTATTTTCATCACCTCGTCGAGTTTCTTGATCTCGATTCTACTCTTGCCCGCTCGACCCTCCTAGCACAGGGCGTTTACGATCCCTCCGATTTTTTCTCATCGGCGAAGAGCGCCTCAAGTGCCTCGATGACTCCTTTGCTTGCCTCCCCTTTGGCGACATATCCTCCAGAGCTCTGCACCTGAAGCTTAACCTCAGCACATGCATTAGCTGGACAAGCCAATAAACCTGCCATCTCAGGGTTCAACATATCCAGATCATTGTGGCTATCGCCGATAGCAAAAGCATGTTGATTGGTTAATCCCATCAAGCGTGCTACTTCAAGCATCGCTGTGCCCTTGTGGAAATGCTTATGACTAAAGCGGAGATAGATGCCATTTCTTTGATAGGAGAGAGCCGTCTTGGATTCTATCTCCTCATCAATCTTACCAACGATCATATCCATCTCGGATGCTGTTGAGGCAACAATGCCAGCAGGCTCCTCTTTCTGAATACCCCACACTGCGGCAGTTTCAGCTTCCACCCATTGTTTCAATCCCTTGAGAACCTTACGGCACTGACGAAATAGCTTATGATGCTCATGTTCACAGCGTTTGTTCCAATCTTCGTTACCTACCCAACGTCCAAACTTATTAGGCAAATAGATCTCACGTTCACGAGCAATGATGTAATCAGGTAGAATGGGAAACCGAGCATCCACGAGGCCCTGAACCGCCTGCATCAGCGAGCGGCCAGTATTAATACCCCAACACGAGCCATGACAACTACGCATGCTTTTCATCAACTCAAAAAACTCTGGGCTAACAGCAGGGTCATCATCAGGAACGACGAGTGTGCCATCGAAATCAAAAGATAACAACCAGCGAGGCGTGTTACTCTCAGTAAATGGAGCTAGTAATTTCACAGGAAGTGAGGGTGATTAACTTATCTCGTCTGACAAAGGTCTTTTTATTCATCCACAGGTATGGCCTTCAACGGAGCGCGTTCAGGCACACTAGTCTCAGGCTCCTCAATAGCCCTTGGCGGCACTCTGCTCTGCCCGCCTATAGGGTCCTCCTCAACAGGCACAGCCCTAGCGGGAACACTCTCACGAGTCAGAGGTCCATCAGAAACCCCATCAACGACTTTCACCTCAGCGCTAGGACGGCTTTTGCTCATTTTTATTTCTACCCGTCTATTGAGAGCTTGCGCTTGAACATCACCCGCGCTCACCACAGGCTTAGTCTTGCCAAATCCTCTCACCGCGATACGGGCTTCGTCCAAATCCAGAGTATCAACCAGCCACGACTTCACAGCCATAGCACGTTTTTGAGAAAGGATTAAATTGGGCTGATCCGCACCGATCAAGTCGGTGTGCCCATCGACCCAACATATCAAATTGGGATGTTTATCGATCAATAGAGCCACCTTCATCAGGCTGACTCGAGCGCTCTGACGCAGTGTTGAACTATTAAAATCGAACAAGAGATCACTGCCGATGAGCGCTTTACTCGTCAAAAGCGAATTACCATCCATGCGTGCCATCGCGTCCAGCGATGTGAAGTCTTTCAATAATCCGTTTTCTGCATTCCCACCCGCCCCTTTTCGCAACGCGTCCGTATATACATCAGGGTCATGCTCGGCCGCTTCCCGCTCACCCGGATCAACAGCAAGCTGACTATCCCGTGATCTCGGGAAAAAATCATCTGTTTTACCCATGTCTGGTAAGGATGGTTCAAAAATAGGAGCATTCATCTGATCCAACATCTCTGCGTCGAGCTCACCTGCAGCCGCGGGTTCAGACATCGGCACTTGTATCGTCTCTATGTCTGGGCTGATATCCATTTCCATCTCAGCCATATTTTCAAGTATGTCAAGTTCGTCAGCGGGAGGAACGACAGGGGCTGACTCCACTAGATCATTGGGCTCAGGCCTATTAATTTCCGGCCTTGCATCCGAGACATCAACCCGGTTCACCCTAATGACCTCCGTTTGAATCCCAGACTCATCAACAAACTCAGAAAGTTCGATGTCAATGCGACTCAGCATAACAAATACAAAAGCGTGCAGAATGATAGCAACCAAAAGGGCTACAGCGACCCACTTACCAATACCTTCGTTCTCTGGGAGCCTGAATGAGGATGTTCCTCTCAAGCCTCCGTTCCAGCTGTAATCATCGTCCATTGGTGCTGCATATTAACGTATTTCGGGTAAATGGCAACTGAGGGTTTGCACCTAAAGAGTAGAGGAAACAGTCGTTCATTATTATATCTCATCCCAACGTTTTATATCTAGGATCATCTCTGCCTTATGCCTATCATTGGCTTAGTCATGGAATCAACCATAGAAAAAACAGAATCTCATCATGATGGCGGCGACAACACCCACCAAAAAAAAATGTCTCCATGGCGCATCGCATGGGTCGGCATCACCCTAGCGGCATTGCTTTGGATTACCCCCAACATTTACTTTAAAAAATCACAACAATTTACAGAAGTAGAGCTGCAAGCGGGCAGCATGAGCCAGACCGATTACGATGCCATCACCTTGAGTCACGCGAGGTATTCAATCGCATGTAAAATAAGCGCCTCTGTACTTCTGTTGGCGTCTATACTCTACCTCATCAGCCAATTGGATATGCGCCCCAATTCTAGGCAGATTACCGATCATTCAAAATGAACCGCAGAGACTAGCTGCCCAACGAATTGGCCTAAGTCATTCATAATGGGCAACGTGGCTTCTTTCAGGCCTAAGATCGCAAATGAAAAAAGTCACAATTTAAAATTGTGTGATTGGCAAGGCCCCATTCACCGCATACAAATCATCAATAATTTAAATTATTCCATACTAAATCTATGCAAATTTCATGCCCACATTGTAACACTGCACTTGATGTCGCCCCTGAACACTTTGGCCAACAAGTTCAATGCCCCGCGTGCAACAATCGCTTCCAAATTCCAGAAGGCCCCACAGAACCTAGTGATCCAGACTTCCAGAAACCTGAGCGCCAAGGCTGGGAAGAAGGTGATCATGCCAACGTCAATTTTGGCAAAAGCTTTCTCATCGGAGCCAGCATTACTATTGCCTGGTTAATGCTGATGATGCTCTTCAAGGATAACCGCTTTGGTGCCATATTCCTCGATCGTGGGTGGGTAAACTGGGCCGAGACACTTTTGTTTTTCTGGGGCCTCACCATCCTTTTCATGAAGCTGAAGAAAAATCAGCATCAAGGTCAGGCCACATTACTCAACCTGTTTCCTGAAAACATCGGTAAAGAAATCAATTCTTCTACCGTGGGCGCCTTTATTGACAATATCTACAACACACCACTCAGCTTACGTGACAGCCTGATTGTGAACCGTATACGGAAATCTCTCGAACTCTTCGAATCACGTTGTGATAATGGTGAAGTAGCAGGTTTCCTAGGCATCCAATCAGACCTCGATGCCAATCGTTCCATGGGCTCCTATTCGCTCATTAAGGTATTTTTGTGGGCCATTCCTATTCTAGGTTTCATCGGAACGGTGATGGGTCTGTCGGTAGCCGTTGGCTCGCTGGCCATGGGAGACAATAGTGATCCCGAAGCCCTGAAAGAATCCATCAACAGCTTGACGGGAGGTCTTGGTGTGGCATTTGACACCACCTTACTTGGACTCATCTTAAGTATTCTGCTCAGCTTTCCTTTGTCTGCAGTGCAAAAGAAAGAAGACGAGACACTTACACTCATCGACACATTCTGCACAGAAAAGCTACTTCCTAAGCTCAACGACAGCAAGCAGCTGGGAACGGATGAACTCATGGAGCAGGCCGAAAGCATACCACAGCTAGTGGCGTCATTGGCTCGTGCTCATGAGACATTCCTGGTCAACCTCAACCAATCGACCATTCAGCTCAACCAAACGCATACCAAACTCGAAGGTTCATTAGACCAAGCTGTTTCCAAGCTCTCTGACACAAGTAGCGAGATCTTCCTGAAATCACACAACAACCTCACCCGGTCTTTCGAAAGCATTGCCAGCGGCATTGAATCAATCAACCGCAGTCTGCGCCAACTCGGAGAACGACAGATTCCTGGTGCGGCTCCTAAGAAGCGAGGCCTATTTTCCAGAAAATAATCCGCCGTGCCCAAGCGCCGATCCAACAGTGACGAAGGGGTAGATCTCTTCTCTTTCATGAGCATCCTTGCGTGCCTCATTGGCATTCTGACGCTCATGATCAGTGTGATGATGCAGGCCCAGCAAGCAGAACAAGAAGAGAAAGCCGGCAAGACCAAAGAAGAGAGAGCTCGCGCCATGGAGAACCTTGATCTCAAGAAGAAAATAGAGATCGCGGAAAAAGAGAAAAAAGAAAAGGAAGAGAAAATCAAAAAGGAAAAGTCTTCCGTTGCCGCGCTCCAGCACCTCAAGGACCGAACCATTGCTCTCTCCCTGAAGCTTGATGATCTAAAAAAAGCAGAAGATCCTGATCAATCCGATACCGCCCTGCAAAAGCTGATCGAAAACATGATCAAGGAAATTGCAGCCCTCAAAGAAGAGCAACCCCCCTTGGACAAAAGACTCAAAGAACTTCAAGCAGAGTTAAAGTCACGTAAAGAAGCGCCCAAACCTCAAGAGTCTGTTAAAATAAGACCCCGTGGATTTGGCCAAAAGGGTGCTAGAAACATCTTTTTTGTTGAATGTAATTCCACGGGTATCGTCATTTATACCGACTCTAAGCCTGGCAAACCTATTTCCACGAAAGCCATTCCCACGAATGAATCGTTTAGTGATTTTCTCGAGAAAGTTAAAAGATCAAGGGATTCCATGGTGCTCTTCCTCGTCAGAAAATCTGGAAAGTTAGCTTATGACTGGGCCGCAGGTATTGCAGAAACAAAATATAACGTCAGCCACGGTAAATTACCCATGCCCAACGACGGCAAAATTGATCTGTCGGCTTTTAAATAACATCACATGGCACGCAAAAGAAATTCCGATGGCGGCGGGGTGAGTTTGGACTCACTCATGGATGCGCTGACCAATGTGGTTGCTGTGCTCATTCTCGTACTGTTGCTCGTTTCGGCAGATGTAAAACAAAAAGTTGAGCAGTTCTTCGATGACTTGGAACCTGCTACCCCAGAGCAGGTCGAGGAGTCTAAAAAGAAAATCGAAGAACTCGAAAAGGAGCAGCAGAAGCTCGATCAATTACTCACCGAGGAGCCACCCAACCCAGAAGATCTTGAGGAGGAAAAACGCAAACTTGCCCTACTCGAGAAAACCATCCAAGACACCGAAAAGAAAAACCGTGAGCTGCTTGCAAACCTCGACCAGCTCAAAAAACTCGAAAAAGAGAAACGCAAGCAACGAGATCAAGAGGAGAAAAAAACGGTGTTCAAACAAGAGGAAATCGCCCGTCTTGAGTCGCTGCTCGATGAAACTCCCGTGCTTAACATTCCAGCTACAGAGGTCAGCATTCCAGTCAGCAGGCCAGTGCCGAAGAGCTCGGAGACCTATTACGCCATCGTGACCCAAGATCGTGTGCACTTCATTGACCCCTTTACTCCTGTCGAAACGCTAGAGGATCAGCTCAAAAAAAATGAACGCAAGTGGCTTATTGAAAGAGTGAAAAGGGGTAACGATCGCATCAAAGTCTATGACCAAGCTCAGATGGCGGAATATTTTAGTACCTTCGATTTCAAAAACACACGCAAACAGCAGGTCAAAATCATCACTAACCCGATCAGCACAAAAATCTCAATGAATATTGTCCCCGACCTCAAGGAAGGTGGCACACACATTGATGAATTGAGCGCTAAGACAAATACCTTCGTGAGTATTCTCAGCAAGCTGCGCAACAACAAAAAGGCAGTCCTTTTCTTCCTCGTAGACACCAAATCTTTCAACACCTATCTGCAGGCTAGAAGCCTTACGGATAAGGCTGGAATCGCTGCTGGATGGAAAATGGAACATATGGATTTTGATACGGAAACAGGCAAAGGCAGGGTAACCCCACAAGGCAGCTTCGGCATGATGATCAAGGAGGTTGAAGTCAATCGACTCAAAGATCCTCCCCCGCCCAAGCCCAAGCCTAAAAACCCACCTAAAAAGGAGCCCAAACCTGAGGGGCCACCGAAAATAGGACCCAAGCTGGACTAGCTTAGGCCTCTGGCCGCTGCCAACCTGCGCCAGTTCACTACCTCATACTGAGCAGCCTTGATAAGGAAGCTCGCACCGATAAGCACTGAAAAGTGTTTTCGGCATGATTGTCCATGTATCCCTCTCAATGCAACTGCACAAATGCTGTCATAGCAGAGAGATTATCATGGCGCAAAGATCGATGGATGTGTTATAAGGACACCAAGCTCTTACAATAACTAACAACATTACTATTCACAGATATGGCTAAAAAAACTGTCAAAAAAGCGGCCAAGAAAGCCGCCACCAAAAAAACTGCTAAAAGGGCAGCCAAAAAAACCGCTAAAAAAGCGGCCAAAAAAACCGTCACAAAGAAGGCAACAAAGAAGGTAGTCAAGAAAGCCGCCAAAAAAGTAGCCCGAAAAAGAACCCGTAATGCTCTACCTCAAAAAGTAAGTAGCGAACAAATCAGCCACGCTGCATATCTCAATTACATGAGCCGCCTAGATCAAGGCATGCACGGGGACGAACATGGTGACTGGCTAGCTGCGGAAGCTGGACTTCGCAATACCAAGAAGTAGAATTCTATAGCATCAACGCTTGCAAGCCGTGTCCTTGAATGAGGCCACGGCTTTTTTATGGCATAAGTAATAGGTTTTCATTAGGTTATCGCTGTGGCATCTGAAACTGTGACTATCAAAACGATGAATAATGTTCCCGCGCTCTGCCGAGGCAGTCGGGCACTTTTACAGGATTGGCTTGAGTGCAACCCAGCTCGCTCACTGAGCTTCTGTATCCCGGCCATCATCCTGGGCTGTGGCGCCTATGGATTCACCATGGGTATGTGGCAAGGGTGGACCATGGCCACGTATGTTGCCATCAAGTTTCCATTGGTCATTTTGGCCACTCTGCTGGTCAACGGCATGATCAACGGTATGCTTGCTATGGCATTGGGAAGTGGCATCGGTTTTAGGCAAAGCTTTCAGTTTCTCTTGGCTGGCTTCGCTCTCATGTCCATTATCCTGCTCTCTCTCAGTCCAGTGGCATTATTTGTTGTCTTTCATGCTGCAGACCCAACAGATCCTGGTGCAGGCCAACTCCATAGTATTATCCTGCTCTCCCATACCTTGATGATTACATACGCGGGCATTGTCTCACACAGTTCCCTGCTGGGACAAGTTCGAGACTTCGCTACCAGTCCATCACACGGAACTCGCACATTCTTCGCCTGGCTCGCCGGCAACCTCTTTGTCGGCGCTCAAATTTCTTGGATCATGCGCCCCTTCTTCGGCTCTCCCGGTTTAGAAGTCCAATTTTTACGGGACGACCCCATGAATGGCAGCTTCTACGACACCATCTGGAAAAGCCTCATGAATATCTTCATTCTCTAAACCCTTCCTTGGATCAAAACAGCCATTCCTCAAAAAACAGCCATTCCTCAAATCACCGCTAACCACAATAAACCATGACAGACCAACAACCACCTGAGCTGCCAGTAAAGCAGCCCTCACCTGCAATCCCAAGATCGCCACAGGCAAAGCCCGCCGGCCCTGACCCTGACCCTGATTATATCGCCATGGAGGGTTCCGGATTTTCTCAAATCCTGAGTCATCTGCTCAGAAAACCGATGAGCATTGTCTACTCATTCAATCATGAAGGAAAAAGCCCAGCTTCAGCCCTATTGCTCATCACACTGGTGTGCCTTGCTATTTTCGGGTTTGTCATCGGCATATTCAGTGCCGGCGATCAGCTGTGGGCCGCCCCTCTAAAAGTAATCGGCGGCGTGCTCTTCAGCGCCCTTATTTGCCTGCCTAGCTTGTATATCTTTGGCTCCCTCGGCGGCATGGATGCCAAGATTCAGCATGTTATTGGGCTGATGCTGACCTTTATCACCATCACCTCGCTTTTGCTTGTTGGCTTTGCTCCCGTTGTTTGGCTGTTCTCCACATCGAGTAACTCATCGGTATTCTTTGGTTTTTTGGCCATTACCATCTGGATTGTCTGCCTCATTTTTGGCCTCCGTGTGATCATGCGAGCATCTCAATGCATGGGTGGCGGCCAAGGGGGCCATCTCAAATTGTGGATCATTGTCTTTATCCTCGTTACCCTACAAATGACCACTACACTCAGACCGTTCATTGGCAAATCAGACGAATTTATTAACCTCGAAGAAAAGCATTTCTTCCTCGGTTACTGGTTCAAGAGCATGAGTGAAACCAATCAGTCAGAAGCAGATAAATTAAGATCAACGGAAAAAGACAAGGTGAAAACGGGGGCCGAAGCCAAAAAGGGAAAGCCAGAAAGATAACAAATCACTCGAGAAAACCGGTCAGTGGACTTGTTGCTGATGCGTGATCATCGGCCTCAGGCAGCCCTATCTCGTAGGCGGCGCGGCCTGCCTCGACTGCGAGCTTGAACGCCTCCCCCATCCTCACTGGATCGGAGGGAATTGCCATAGCTGTATTGATCAATACTGCATCAGCACCCAGCTCCATCGCCTCCGCTGCATGACTTGGAGCTCCAAGACCAGCATCGACCACCACCGGCACGATCGCCTGGTCAATGATAATCCTGATCTGGTCGCGTGTGACTACCCCCTTGTTTGAGCCAATGGGTGCTCCCAGCGGCATCACCGCCGCCGTGCCAACCTCCTGCAGCCTCTTAGCAAGCACGGGATCAGCATTGATATAAGGCAATACGGTAAAGCCCTCCCTGACCAGAATCTCAGCGGCTTTCAATGTTTCGATTGGATCTGGCAGCAAATAGGTCGGGTCGGGATGAATTTCGAGCTTCACCCACTTAGGAAGTCCGGCAGCTTCAGCAAGCCGAGCAAGACGCACGGCCTCATCCGCGTCCATGGCTCCACTGGTATTAGGTAAGATCAAATACTTGTCCGGATCGATGAATTTGAGGATGTCTGCTTGAGGATCGTCGCCCCCACTGAGATCGGCACGTCTTAAAGCCACGGTGACAATCTCACTACCACATGATGCCAGAGTATCTCTCATCAGTGCATTAGACGCAAATTTTCCGGTCCCAGCCATCAGGCGGGATTGAAACCGGCGCCCAGCTATTTCTAATGGCAGATTCATCACAGGCGCAGACATTACCTGTGCATCCTCACCATGCAAGCGCAAGGATAGTTCATTTTCAACTAATCCAGCTAGCATGCTGAAAATTATTATTCCCCTACTATCTAAAGCGCTCTAAAATGAAGGTTAGCCCACACAAACTAGACTATAACCATGAAACACATCCCAAACATAGCAGCAGGCCTGCTCGGCCTGGCCTTCGTCATCTTTGGTGCCAATCACTTTCTTCATTTCCTCGAAGTCCCTAAACCCCCCGAAGGATCTCCTCCTTATCTGTTTTTTGGCGCAATAGGGCCAACCGGATTTCTCAGCTTTGTCAAAGTTTGCGAAATTATAGGCGGTATTCTCGTCGTCTTGCCCAAAACGCGTAACCTTGGACTGCTGGTTATCGGCCCGATTGTCGTCAACATTCTCGCCTTTCAGGTGTTTCTTACCAAGAGCGCCGGCTTATTTGACCCACCCGTTATCGCAGTAACTGTGCTATCAGCCTATTTATTGTGGGTTGGTCGCAAGAAATTCTCAGGACTTATCAATAACTAGAAAGCTTCTCTAGTTGAGCAAGCCCCCTATTGCTCAACCTATTTCAAAAAAAGGCCCCGGGAGCTTGGAGTCTCCCGGGGCATTAAATTCAGTTCCTTACACGCTGATGTATTGGAAAATCTGACAACTGCAACTGTTGTGTTCACTTGGTAAGTGATTGAGCACCGAAACATACGGTGTTCACTGATCATAGACCCCTCATGACTATATTCGTTCAAAGAAAATTAACATTACTTTCATTTCCGTAGTTCAAGACTGTCTGACTCACTTATTTAAAAGGATTTACACTGATTAAATATTTCTTGATGATCTACCTTTCCGCTTCTTCAGGTCATACATTGTAATTCGCTTGCGAATTTGCCGCTACACAGCTACATCGTGCCTACACTCACAGATTTCATGGCTGGATTTTTCAAACAACTCTTTAATAAAGTAACCAATCGGGCAGATGTTGATTGGGATGAACTGGAAGCAGACCTTATAGGAGCCGATCTTGGTGCTCGCACAGCGATGAGTGTAGTCGATGAGCTTCAAGCAAAGGGACGTAAAGTCTCCGCCGAAGATATAATTAACGTCTGCAAGCAACATATCGGGGATATTCTCACCGAAGATGCCACTGAGCTCACCCCTCGATCCGACGGCAAACCAGCCGTCATCCTCATTGTAGGAGTCAACGGCACCGGTAAAACCACATCCTCAGCAAAACTGGCGTATTTACTCAAAAACAAGGGTTATTCTGTCATGCTGGCAGCTGCAGACACCTTCCGTGCTGCAGCGGTAGAGCAACTCGGCGTCTGGGGCGAGCGTCTGGACGTGCCCGTCGTCAAGGGGGCTCCCAATGCTGATCCCTCCTCGGTTTGCTACACGGCCCATCAAAAAGCCATCCAAGAAGGTGTCCAGTTTTTGATTTGTGATACCGCAGGCCGCATTCACACCCGACACAACCTCATGGAGGAACTCGGGAAAATCGAGCGCACCATCAACAAACAGGACGAAGATGCTCCGCATCTCAAGCTCCTTGTGGTTGACGCCACCACCGGCAGTAATGCCCTGTCTCAAACCAAAGAATTTAACAAGGCCATCGAAATCGACGGGCTTGTGGTCACTAAAATGGACGGCTCAGGCAAAGGAGGTGTCACTGTGGCCATTCAGCAAGAACTCGGCATACCAACCCGCTTTATTGGGCTTGGCGAGGAACCAGAGCTATTTAAGCCCTTCCAGAAGGAAGAGTTCATCAACGGCATCTTGTAAATCAAAAGAGCGAGGCATGTCTCAGCCTCGCTCCCTTATTGATTGTTGTTGATTACCCCCATCGCGGAGGTGCGTGCTACTCAGGTAGTGGGAAATTGCGATTAAAGGCATACACCTGCTCACGGATCTCGGCGAGCTTTGCCTCATCATCACGATTCTGCAGCGCTTCGTGAATGAAGTCGGCTACTTGCTCCACATCAGCTACCTTCATGCCACGCGTGGTCACGGCAGGAGTGCCGATACGTATACCACTTGGCTTAAACGGACCTGCCGTATCAAAAGGAATCGAGTTCTTGTTCACGGTAATACCCGACTCATCCAGCGCATTCTGTGCGATATCGCCATCGATACCGGCTGGCCGAAGGTCAACGAGCATCAGGTGGTTGTCTGTTCCACCGGAGACAATACGGTAGCCGTGCTCTGCAAGACGCGCAGCCATGGCCGCGGCATTATCGACAACCTGCTGTGAATACGCCTTGAAATCGGTATTGAGAATCTCCCCAAAGCATGCCGCCTTGGCTGCAATCACATGCATCAGAGGCCCTCCTTGAATTCCTGGAAATACGTTGCTATCAATTTTTTTGGCATGTTCCTTGGTGCACAGGATAATTCCACCACGAGGTCCACGTAATGACTTGTGAGTGGTGCTGGTTACAAAGTCAGCGTGCGGCACTGGATTAGGATGCACACCAGCAGCAACCAGACCTGCAATATGGGCCATATCTACAAAAAGGTATGCTCCTACCTTTTTAGCAATTTGCCCCATTCGCTCAAAATCGATTTCACGTGGGTAAGCACTCGCACCGGTGGTGATCAACCTAGGTTTCACTTCCTCCGCCACTTTCTCCAGCGCGTCGTAATCAATGCGCTCGTCCTCTTCACGCACCCCATAATGGGTTACCTCATAAAATTTCCCGGAGAAATTCGCTTTATGTCCATGAGTCAGGTGACCACCGTGGGCGAGGTCCATCGTCAGGATTTTGTCGCCCGGCTTGAGCACGGAAAAATAAACTGCCGTATTTGCCTGTGAGCCCGAGTGAGGCTGAACGTTGGCGTGATCAGCACCAAAGATTTCCTTGGCACGGTCAATAGCGAGCTGCTCAGCAATATCAACAAACTCGCAACCACCATACCAACGACGGCCAGGATAACCCTCGGCATACTTGTTGGTCAGCAAGCTTCCCTGTGCTTCCATCACAGCTCCACTGGTGAAGTTCTCAGAAGCAATCAATTCAATGTTGAGGTTCTGGCGGTTTTCCTCTGCTGCGATCACCTCAAAAAGTTCAGGATCGGTTACCGCAAGACGACTACCTGACGCCTTCGTTACGCGAGCCTGATGCCTGCCGCCTTCGAATTCTGTTGCCAAGAAAGCATCCACCATAGCTAAAGCCTCATCTGCATCAAGCAGGCCTGCGCCGAGACACAGAATATTAGCGTCATTGTGCTGTCGTGTAATGATGGTCTCAGCGACACTGCGCACATTGGCAGCTTGAATACCGCGGTAGCGATTAGCCGCCATGCACATTCCCACGCCTGACTTACATAGAAGTATACCTCGGTCATGACGACCACTGACTACCCCGCGAGCAACCTTGCTCGAGAAATCTGCGTAATCGACAGAATCTTGGTTATTGGTTCCAAAATCTTGGACTTGATGCCCTGCTCCCTGTAAGCGCGTTACAATTGCATGCTTCAGGTCTACTCCGCCGTGGTCGGCTCCTATGGCAATATTCATGTTGATTAAGTCTTTGGTATTAGTGTTAGATGTTGATGTCGTATTAAATGGATTGGCTTGGATTAGGCTAAGCTCTGCGCAGCCTTAACGACGTGGTCTGCGGTCATTCCCAGCTCAGCCATGACAAGGTCTCCAGGTGCAGAAATTCCAAAACGGTCGATGCCGAGGACCTTACCTTCAAAACCTGTATACTTCACCCATAAGGGGGAAACGCCTGCCTCGATCGCAACTCTGCGAGTGCAAGATGAAGGTAACACACTTGCGCGATACTCATCGCTCTGCCTGTCAAAGCGCTCCATGCACGGCATGGATACCACACGGACTCCGGCACCGAGTTGCTCGGCAGCCTTCATGCAGTGCTCAACCTCAGAACCGCTGGCTAGCAAAATGGTATCTAAGGCACCAGTTTCCTTCTTTAAAACATAACCACCAAGAGCAGTGCCTTCACGCCGTGTGCTGACTGAAGCCTCATTGTAGGTAGGCACGGTTTGACGGGTTAGGAACAAAGCACTAGGACCATCGATACGCTGCATAGATGCTGCCCAGGCTCCAGCTGTCTCCTCCGGATCGGCTGGGCGGAAAACATCCAGTCCAGGAATCACCCTCAAACCACTCACTGTTTCTACAGGCTGGTGAGTAGGACCATCTTCGCCCACACCGACAGAGTCATGAGTAAAGATATAGGTCACAGGTAACTTTGCCAGAGCCGCTAAGCGGATCGACGGGCGCAAATAGTCAGCAAATACAGCAAAGGTAGCGCATGATGCGCGGAACAAGCCGTCATAGGCTATGCCATTAGAAATAGCACCCATCGCGTGTTCACGAATACCATACCAGATGTTGCGACCGGCATAGTTTTGAGGGCCAAAGTCCCCTGCTTCTTTGATGTAATTCTTGGTAGATCCGTAGAGATCCGCTGAGCCAGTGACCAGTGAGGGTAGAGCCTTGGCGACTGCCTGAATGACATCTCCACCAGCAGCTCGTGTTGCATTACTGTAATCTGATGAGAACTCGGGAATCTGATCGATCAAATCGCTCGGTATGGACTTAGAAATACTCGCCGTTAACTCTTCAGCTAGTTCAGGGTTTGCCGTTTTCCATGCTTCATACATCTCATTCCATGCTTGGAATGCGGCCTTGCCGGTTTCTTTTCTCTCGGCAAAGTAGCTTTTAGTTTGCTCTGAGACATAAAAAGTTCCGTCAGGAAGCCCCAAACCGCGACGCGCAGACTCGGCAAAATTGGCTCCACCCTCGCCATGGCCCTTAGCAGTGCCTGCAACCTCTGGGATTCCACGACCTATCTCCGTCTTGGCAATAATAACCTTCGGCTTACCATTGTCATTCGTTTTAGCAGAATGCAAGGCCTCTGAAACAGCAAGGAGGTCATGGCCATCAATGGTCACAGCATCCCAACCTTGTGATGTAAAATACTGCTCGGCATTTTCACCCTGGGTGACATCTGCCATCGCGTCCAAGGTCACATCATTGCTATCAT
This sequence comes from Akkermansiaceae bacterium, assembly GCA_017857425.1. Lineage (GTDB taxonomy): Bacteria > Verrucomicrobiota > Verrucomicrobiia > Verrucomicrobiales > Akkermansiaceae > Oceaniferula. The sequence continues at coordinate 3,125 of JAFMDE010000020.1, read as the reverse complement.
AAATAAGAATCAGGTTATCGAGCTCATTATGGCCTGCAAAGGCAATCGCCTCCTTCGAAACACCTTCCTGAAGGCATCCGTCGCCCAAGAGAGCAACAACGTGATGATTAAAGATGGCGTGCTCAGCTGTGTTGAACTTCGCAGCCGCCTGCTTACCGCTCAATGCATAGCCTACTGCGTTACCAACGCCCTGTCCCAATGGTCCCGTGGTCGCTTCCACCCCAGCTGTTTCATCAAACTCAGGGTGACCCGGTGTAATACTACCCAATTGACGAAAATCACTGACATCCTGCAATGATACGGCATAGCCTGATAGATGCAGCCAACTGTATAAAAACATAGATCCATGCCCAGCAGAGAGAATAAAGCGGTCACGATTGAGCCATTTGGGAGCATCTGGGTTGTAATTCAATCCATTGCTTGCATCGCCAAATAAGATAGCTCCTATCTCGGCACAACCTAAAGGCAGCCCCAAGTGACCTGATGAACAGGCATGAACAGCATCGATAGCAAGACCTCGGGCCTCATTGGCGGACTGGTTAAGTAGATCTGTATTAATCACGCGCGGAGAATCTACACCAAGCTTGGTTTCGGCAAGCATGAATCATGTCAAACTGGCAAGAATTGACACTTTTCGGCTCAAAAGCTCAGTCAAAGATTCATTAATCTTCACAAAACAAAAATTTCGCGTTGATTCTTGCCATTTAGACGTTAAACAAGCCGCCCGCCGCTCTTCTAGAGATTGGTTACTTCAAGCTCTCGCAAGTAATGTCCAAAAAACTCAAAATAGCACTACCCAAAGGCTCACTGCAGGATCCAACGATCAAGCTGCTTGAGCAAGCGGGGTACAACATATACACGTCATCACGTGGCCTTCGCCCTGATTCCGATGACAAAGAGCTCGATATTTACCTCATCCGAGCCCAAGAAATTTCTCGTTATCTGGCCTCTGGATTCATCGACTGCGGTATCACAGGACTGGATTGGGCCTCTAATGACGAGGATGCTCTCATCGATCTTGCCGAGCTTCCCTACTCCCGAGCCACCGTGCGCCCAACGAAGTGGGTATTGGTCGTTCCAGAAGACTCTCCGGTCAAATCAGTGCAGGATCTGGAAGGAAAACGCATTGCGACAGAAGGCGTGGAAATTACTCGTAACTACCTTAAAAAGAATGGTGTAAATGCTGAGGTTGAGTTTTCATGGGGGGCTACCGAAGTCAAGGTCCCTGACCTCGTTGATGCGATCGTCGATGTGACCGAAACAGGGGCTTCGCTGCGAGCTAACGATCTCCGTATTGTCGACACCCTGCTCACTTCATTCCCCCATTTTTACGGATCCAAGGAATCTTACCAAGATGACTGGAAAAAACAGAAAATGGACCGCATGGTGCTGATGCTCAAAGCAGCGCTAGAGGCTCGAGGCAAAGTGGGACTGAAGATGAATCTTCCGGAAAAGTCCTTGCAAGCTGTGCTCGAGAAACTACCTTCTCTCCGCCGTCCGACCGTTTCGCACCTCGCAGAGGAAGGATGGGTAGCAATTGAGACCATTATTGAAGATGCCGTAGCACGCAACCTCATTCCTGACCTCAAAGAGCTCGGAGCTGAAGGAATTATCGAATACCCTCTCTCCAAAATCGTTCTCTAATATAAATCACTATACGTTTTAGTCCTTATAACAACCTAACCTAGAATACCAAAACCATGGGATGTCTCAAAAAACGTCGTAAGACGAAAATCAGTAAGCATAAGCGCAGAAAGCGCATGAAGGCTAATCGCCATAAGAAGCGCCTTCGCTATAAGTCCTAGTCACAAGACTAGAGCTTTCATAGTGTATTACATACACTTTACAAAAAGGGACACAGCCTCGCGTTGTGTCCCTTTTTCTGCGCACCTGAATAGACGAAGTTCTCTTTTAGTGCCTGCGCCTGTGTATTCTCTGGGCTAGACCCAGTTAAATAGGCCCTTTTCTATATCGAGCCTTAAATCGACCCCTAAAAATGCATGCGCCCAATATCAGTGCGTTTTTGGGCACCATCAAAACTGACCTTTGCCAACTCGGCATATGCCAAATCAACCGCAGAGAGTCGCTCGTCGCCACCAGCCACCACGGCAAGCACACGCCCACCATTGGTTTCCCATTGATCATTCGTATTGAGCCTGGTTCCAGCGTGATAGACACGAGCATCCTGCAGCTCCTCGAGGCCTGAGATCACATCCCCACTTCGTGAGCTTGCAGGATAGCCTGCACTGGCAAGGATTAGACAGACGCTCCAGCCTTCATCAAAAGTAAGCAGCTCCGGTTTCATTTCACCTTTAGCCGCCGCTAGGCAAAAACTGGCGATATCCCCATGAACCAATGGCATCACCGCCTGGCACTCAGGGTCACCAAAGCGGCAGTTATACTCAATAATTTTGGGGCCAGCCTCGGTCATCATCAAACCAAAGTAGAGATAACCACGGTAAGGCAATCCATCTTCAATCAAGCCGTCTACAGTCGGCTTAACGATCGTCTTCTCAATCAAAGCCAAGGTTTCAGCATCGATGAGCTGCCTACTCGCAACGGCACCCATACCACCAGTGTTGGGCCCCTCATCATTATCTCCAATGCGTTTGTAATCCCGGGCCGGCGTGAAAATCAGATATTTATCATCACATACCGCCGCAAAGATGGACACCTCAGGACCAACTAAACATTCCTCTACAAGAAGTCTGCCAGCACCGAATTTACGCTCTACGAGCACCTCATTCAAAAACTCCTCCGCACTGGCTTCATCAGCACACACGGCAACCCCCTTGCCTGCCGCAAGCCCGTCAAACTTTAACACCGTGGGGTAGACCCCATCGATAGCAACACGAGCTTCCTCTATATTGGCACAACCAGCAGCTGCGCCAGTCGGTATACTGTGACGCAACATAAACTCCTTGGCAAATTCCTTACTCGCCTCGAGCTGTGCAGACTGCTTGTGCGGTCCCCAGCATGGAATACCCGCTTGCTCACAGAGATTGGCCAACCCTTCATCCTTGACGAGGTAACTTTCCTCGCCTGCCACACAGAGCTCTATATGATTGGCGCGCATCCACTCGATCAAGCTATGCAGCCCGTCAACGTCAACACTCTTTGCCAAC
>JAFMDE010000150.1 GCA_017857425.1 Akkermansiaceae bacterium | reverse complement strand
GACGCCTTTGGTGGGGGCACTTTGGTAAGGATAAATATCCATGGGTGCTGCTAGATCAAGATCGCACCCCGCTGGTGCTGCGCCCTCTGCTGACTCCAAAGCAGAAGCCAGTCCATACGAAGACGTCGAACTGAGACCTCGAACTGAGAGCTCAAACAAGAAGTGCACACAAATGAGCAAGATCTGCGAAGTAGCGGCTTCTATTTCTCTGTAGATGTTAGGTGTAGTAAGAAACTACATGAAACACTATGAAAGCTCAGCAAACAACAGATGAAGTTGAACCTTGGACTGAGGGAAACAAGCAGGGACGACCAACTAATCAATTCGTAGATACGACATGGATCGATCTACTAACGACTTTAGCACTCAACTTAATTTGCTGGCTGCTATTTGCCTGGTTAATCACCACGGCGATCAGTTTGGTAATTACGTAGTGAGCCCATTAGCTAGGATGAGGCTGGTTACCCCCAGCGGCCTCATTCACTATGCTAGACTCCCTATGCTAGACTCTCCATTCTAGATTCCCTACCCCTTAAGCGCCGCTACCACGGAGATCTCCACAAGGAGCTCAGGCCGTGCCATGCGCGCTTCCACACAGGCCCGCGCTGGGGCATGCCCTTCTGGCACCCACGCGTCCCACACCTCATTCATGGCGGCAAAGTCCTTCATATCACGCACGTAGACGGTGGCTGAGAGCATGTGCTGACGATCTGACCCTGCCTGAAGGAGTAGCTCATCAACTTTCTCAAGCATTGTTGCCGTCTGCTCTGTGATGCCTTGGTTGGCGTCTTTACCAACCTGCCCGCATAAATAAACGGTGTCATTGTGAATGACGATGCGGCTCATACGTTGCTTGGTCTCTTGTCGCTGAATGCTCATGGCCTGGAGTTAGCCTTAATGTGCATAAAAACCCAATCATGAAAAATATTTTGACACTCTTCAGCCGAAACCTAGACTAGCCCCTTCGTCTTACTAAACTGGATATATCTAAATCAATCAGCCCATCAATCAGCCGACTTATGAAACAAGCACTCAAGCTCATCGCACTCCTGTTTTTCACCACAAGCTTAAACGCTCAAGAAGACCTACCCGCATCGGAAAGCAAGGCCGTTGTTACGGAAGTGCAGGAAATGATGACGGCCTTCAACGACGGGAATAGTGAGCTACTCATCAAGAAGACACATCCAGTCATTCACAACCTTGTCGGCGGCCAAGAAAACTTCGAGAAAACGACAGCACAAGGGGTTAAGCAAATCATGGAGATGGGCATCAAGATTGGCGAGCTGAAGGTTGAGCAACCAAGTCAATTTTACAAAGCGGGTGATGAGATCGTTTGCTTTGTGCCCATGAGCTCTGTGATGACTATAAAAGACCAAAAAATAGCGAGCACCTCGTTTATGATCGCGGCTAAGGGTGAGACGGGCGAATGGAAATACCTTGATGGTACTTTTGTAAACACAAACCCCGACCAGCTATGGGCTTTTTTCCCCGAGCTGCCCAAGGACATCAAACTCCCTGAGGTCAAAATCGAGCCACTGCCATAAGCATAATCTATATAGCCACCAACAAAGAACGAGGAACTAAGAACCCCACCACCTTAGGCGGTTAACTTAAACTTCAACTGTCGCGTAGCGGCCATTCACTATTCTCAATTCACTATTCCCTCGGCGTCCACCATGCGTCGAGCTCTGCGCGGAGTGCTTTGACAAGGTCGGGGCGAGCTGCGGCAAGGTTAGTTTGCTCGAAGGGGTCGAGCTGAAGATTGAAGAGCTCCACTTGATCAGCAGGCGGATCAGTCTGCCATGGGATCTTGCGAAGGTCTGGTTGCTTCTCTTGCCAGACGATCAGCTTCCACTGCTTACTGACCAGCACGCGACCTCGTAGTGATGCTTCGGGGCGATCTGCCTGCAGCATGTCATGGTGGTAATTATCACCAAAGACATACTTGCGCTTCTCGACCATATCGAAGTCTAATAAATCAATACCGGTCATCATCGGATGTGTCTCTAGGCCTGCGATACTCAGAATGGTGGGCGCCAGGTCAATATTACTCGCCATGTTGGATACATCCATCTTCGGCTCTACCTTGCCTGGCCACTTGATGGTGATGGGCGTGCGCATGCCGAGTTCAGAGGGATACACTTTATCTTTACCAGGCCAGCCGTTGTCAGAAACAAACATCACCACGGTGTTCTCCTCGAGCCCCTTTGACTTGAGGTAGCCGAGCAGTTCACCACAGGTCTCATCAAGCCATTCTACCATGGCATAATACTTTGCACTGTGTCCGAGGTGCTTGTATTTGCTCAGCAAGCGCTCGGGAGGATTATGCGGTGTGTGCGGCAGAAACGGCGCATACCAGACGAGGAATGGCTTCTGCTTGTCCTGAGCCTCATCAATAAAGTCATAGACCGGCTGCATACCATTACGGCCAATGCCTAGTGACTCGCTTGAGCCATGGCGTCCCGTCGCACCCATGGTGTGGGTGAAGCCGGCGATCGCAGGATCCTTTTGCCAGAACTTGCCGGTGTGTAGGCTGAGATAGCCTTTTTCTTGCAGCATCAGTGGTAATTGTGGCGTGGTCTTGTAGCGATCGAGCCAAGGCTGACGATCTCCGCCCTCTGCTGGATCATTGCCGGTGTAGCCATGCTGGTAGGCGTAGAGGCCGGTCTGCATAGTGGTCAGTGACGGACAGCAGAGCGGCGTGCTGACATAGCCACGAGTGTAGACATGACTTTCAGCCGCTAAGCGATCCAAATGTGGAGTCTTAATATCAGGGTGGCCCATAAAGCCGTAATCGGGAAAGCCATGATCATCGCTAATGATGAGCACGATATTAGGTGGTGCCTGAGATGGCTGCTCAGATGGCTGCTCAGATGGGGCGGCATGGAGAGGTGCTGCGGCGAAGACGCCGATGAGAAAGACAAAAAAAATGAATGAATGACGCATGGCATATGAGTTGAAAGCAGAAGTAGGCGGATGAAATAAGGGTAAAATACAACTGAACTTTCACCTCTGAGCTATGAATAGGCAATACTGAATACTGAATACTGAAAGCGGAAAGCAGCAAGCGAGAAGGCAAAACGACCAGCAACCAAGAACCCCCATTAAATATACTGGCATCAGCGCACCGATCATGTAGGCTAATTCATTGTCACTTAAAAAGATTCCGTATTCATCGGTCATTATATGAGTAAGCGCCCGAGCGCGTCAGCAAACCCCAACCCATCAACCACGATGAAGAAACACATACGACGTCGTATTATTCGAGCGATTATCTTGATCTCGCTACTGGCGTTGGCTGGTTTTTCGATCAATCCTGCGATCCAACTGAGTAAGACTATCTCAGGTAAGCATAAAACACGGGACGGATTACCAGCCGGCCACGTCGACGATGCAAGTCGCTTAAACCAAACAAAGGTCAGCGAGGTTTGGCACATCCCCGTCGACACTGATGATGCTGAAGCACAGCTTGCCGAGCTACTCGAACGGGCACAGAAGCATCGTTTGAAAGTTTCCATCGCGGGTGCCCAACACAGCATGGGCGGTCATACCATCTATCCGGATGGCATCGTCATTAACACCGCTTCCTGGAACGGCATGGAGCTGGACGCTGAACGCAATATCCTCAAGGTGCAGAGCGGCGCCCTTTGGTCAGACATCCTACCTTACCTCAACAAGCTCGGTAAGTCAGTGGCCATCATGCAGTCCAACCACTCCTTCTCTGTTGGCGGCTCAATCAGTGTCAACTGCCACGGCTGGCAATACGGCCGCCCACCCATCGCCTCGAGTGTTGAGTCATTCCGGATCATGCTCGCAGACGGCACTACTCAACGCTGCAGCCGGGAAGAGAACCGCGAGCTATTTTCACTGGCACTTGGAGGCTACGGCTTGTTTGGCATCATTCTGGATGTGGAGCTCCGTGTGGTGCCTAACGAGCTCTACAGGATTGAGCAGCACATCGTGCCCGCAGACGAATCCATGGCGACCTTTGACAGTAAGATCAAAAACCAGCCGGGCCTACAGATGGTCTACGCCCGCATGAGCATCGTGCCGGAAGATTTACTCGGAGAGGTCATTCTCAATGCCTTTTACTCTGTGCCTGGCGGCCAAACCGAGGAACTCACAGACCCAACCATGATCGAGCTACGGCGCAGCGTGTTCCGTGGCTCAGCAGAGAGCGACTTCGGCAAGAAACTGCGCTGGAATGCAGAGACCAAGCTACAACCTACTCTGAAGGACAAGAACATCTCGCGCAACCAACTCTTCAACGAGGGCGTGGAGGTGTTCGAGAACCGCAGCACCGAGACCACCGATATCCTGCACGAGTACTTTGTGCCGCGGCACCGAGCGCCTAAATTTGTCAATGCAATGCGCGATATTCTCAGGGAACACGAACCCAACTTACTCAATGTCACCGTGCGCAGTGTCGAGCGCGATGAAGATACCTTCCTGCGTTACGCAGACCAGCAGATGATCGCCTTTGTCATGCTCTACGTTCAGCAAAGGACGGATGCCGGAGAGCGTGCCATGGAGTCACTTACCCACGAGTTGATTGATGCTGCCCTTGAGAACAAGGGCCGCTACTACCTACCCTACCGACTGCACGCCACGCAAAAGCAATTTCACCGAGCCTACCCAAAGGCCTCTGAGTTTTTCACACTCAAACGCAAGTATGACCCTCAGGAACTATTCCAAAATCAGTTCTACCTGAAATACGGAAGCATTCAGCGCTGACATATGTCCACCTCATGCACATTGACAGCTCGTGCTGATCGGCTATCAGTCTGCTCTC
>JAFMDE010000149.1 GCA_017857425.1 Akkermansiaceae bacterium | reverse complement strand
TGGGCGCAAAAAAGCTCTCGATCCGTATGAGGGATGAGAGCTTTAAAATGGTGCTCGAGGCGGGAATGATTTCGCTCCGCTCAATCTATGCTGGTCTGCAAGTTTCCTCCTCCGGAAACTTAGGGATATAGATGCGTGATGCACGCACTTCGTGTGCGTTGACTTCATTCCACTCAGTCTATGCTGATTTGCTAAATGCCTCCTCCGGCATTTTGATGTTATGGATACATCGTGATACACGATGATTGTGCGTTCAAACCCGGGCCTACGCTCACTGGCTTTGCCAGCTTGCTTCGGAAGGGTTCTCATCCCGCCTCTTTGGGTAATGGTGAGTGGGCGCAAAAAAGCTCTCGATCCGTATGAGGGATGAGAGCTTTAAAATGGTGCTCGAGGCGGGAATGATTTCGCTCCGCTCAATCTATGCTGGTCTGCAAGTTTCCTCCTCCGGAAATTTAGGAATATAGATGCGTGATGCACGCACTTCGTGTGCGTTCAAACCCGGGCCTACGCTCACTGGCTTTGCCAGCTTGCTTCGGAAGGGTTCTCATCCCGCCTCTTTGGGTAATGGTGAGTGGGCGCAAAAAAGCTCTCGATCCGTATGAGGGATGAGAGCTTTAAAATGGTGCTCGAGGCGGGAATCGAACCCGCACCCGGTTAACCCGGACTAGATCCTTAGTCTAGCGCGTCTACCAATTCCGCCACCCGAGCACTGGTGCCAAACGTAGATACGTGGTGCGGAGGGAATTAGTGTCCTCGCAGAGAAAAAGCAAGTGAATCTTTGTAAAAAGTATCCAGCGTGCGTAGTTGGCGAGCTAGCAGTGCATGATTTTACTGACAAGGTTAGCGTCGGTTGTTTTCCCGCGCGTAGGCTTCGTCACGTAATTTGCGCAGATGATCCATGTATTCTTGCAGTGCCTTGCGTCGTGGGTCGAGGTGAGTATGGAGAAACGGATTGTTGGTGCCGTATCGAGCCCAGGGGCCTTTAGGTATATTGGCAAAGTCAATGAAACGCCAATGCACTTTGGCCTTGGAGGGCATGCCGAGGTAGTCACGTACGGCAGGGGAAACGTCCAGACCAGCGGCCTTGTTTTGCGTGTTTTTGGGACGCTGATTGCCAAACACATAAGGCCAGTCGTCGGTGGTGAATGGACCGCAGTCTTCCCACTGGGCGTAACAGACTTTTTTGCCGTAGACGATTTGAAGCCAGCGGCCTTTACAAGATGATTTGCCGGGCCGTTTGTCCGATCGTTGATGCCACCATGGTATCACCCGGCTTGCGTGTGGGCAGTGTGTTTTGTAGTTGAGGCAATCATTGTAGGGCAGGGCTATATAAAAGGGGTTGAGCTTGGGTGTGAATGCCTTGGGTCGATATTGAATGCGTGCAGTTTGATCCGGGTTATCATAACCACCATAATTTTCCTGCCAGCGTGTATCCCATGAGCTGGCGTGGTTGGACGTGGGGTTTCTGGCGGTAGGTTTTTCACCGATCCAGAAGACGGTGGCGGTGATGTTTTGCTTCCACGGATAGCGGTTGACTCTGGAGGGGTCAGCGGAAGCTCTGGGCGTGCTGACCTGAGGAGCGGATGTCTTCACCTGGTATGAGCTACTCTGTCCCATGCAGGGAAGAGTAAGAACCATTGCAATGAGTAGTAAGGGATACTTCATAGTCGGCGGGTGAGCTTGGTGAAGGGTCAGAACCTTCTTAAAGTACTTGGCTTATTTTGGCGTTCGTCTTTCTGGGGGAAATCCAAGGTGTAATGAATGCCGCGGGATTCGTGGCGCCGGAGAGCACAATCAACAATGAGTGAGGCTGTAGCTACCAGGTTACGAAGCTCTAGGATATCAGATGTGACTCGATGTCCCCAGTAAAAACTACGCACTTCTCGGCGCAAGTTAATGAGGCGATTCGCGGCTCGGTCGAGGCGGTTTGTGGTGCGGACGATAGATACGTAGTCCCACATCAGGCGGCGAATCTCGTCCCAGTTGTGATAGATGACGACGAGCTCATCCGGAGGGGCTGTATCACCATACTCCCACGCTGGGATATCCGGCGCCTCTGGGGACGGTTTGTCGAGTGGGTGCAGGCTGAGCATTTTCTTCAGTGAACGACGCGCGACCACATGACCTTCTAGCAGGGAGTTAGAGGCAAGCCGGTTGGCTCCATGCAGGCCAGTGCAAGCAACTTCACCAATGGCAAAGAGGCCTCGGATATCGGTCCTGCCATCGGTATCGGTAGCGACTCCACCGCATTGGTAGTGAGCAGCGGGAACAACAGGGATGGGCGTTTTTTCACAATCCAGACCAAATTCGAGCAGGGTGTTGTAGATGTGAGGGAAGCGCTCCTGCATGAAGCCCTCTGGCTTATGGGTGACATCGAGGTAAACGCATTGAGCGCCTGTTTTCTTGATCTCATGGTCGATCGCCCGAGCTACAATATCACGTGGTGCTAGTGACTTGCGCTCATCGTATTTTTTCATGAACTCGTCACCATCTTCATCTCTCAGGATGCCTCCTTCACCGCGGACGGCTTCGGAGACGAGGAAAGAACGAGCTTTGGCGCCAGTGGCAGCGGGGTTGTAAAAGCAGGTGGGATGGAATTGGACAAACTCCATGTTTGCGATGGTGGCACCCGCCCTCCAGGCCATGGCGACACCATCTCCGGTGGAGCCGTCTGGATTGGTGGTGTAGAGGTAGACCTTGCCACAGCCGCCAGTGGCGAGAATGACACGGTCTGAGCGGAAGCGGTGCACTTTACCTGTGGACTCATCCAACACATAGGCACCGAGAACGCGGTCCTCTGACACCATACCCAGTTTGCGGGAGGTGATCAGGTCGATGGCGAAGTGCTGCTCGTAAAAGGTGATGTTTTCTGTTTGCTGAGCAGTCTCGAGAAGAGACTCGGCGATTTCCCGGCCTGTGGTGTCCTTAGAGTGGAGAATACGGCGGTGGCTATGACCGCCTTCTTTGCCAAGTGAGAAGGCCTCATCAGAGGGTGATTCTTTATCAAAATCAACACCGTTAGAAATGAGCTCCTCAATGGTCTGGCCAGCCTCGGAGAGGATGGTGCGAACGGCTAGCTCATCACAGAGACCAGCACCTGCGTCTAAGGTGTCGGCAACGTGGCTTTCGACACTGTCACCCTGCTCACATAAACCCTCGGGTAAGACGCTGGCAATGCCACCCTGAGCCCAGGCGGTATTAGAGTCCATGGGCTTGCCCTTGGTGATGATGCTCACCGTGCCATGCTTAGCCGCGCGGAGAGCAAAACTTAGCCCGGCAATACCAGTGCCGATAACGAGAAAATCGCTCTTCATGCTTGGTTGTTTATTATCGCCATAAAGAGCTGCAATGCTTTAGACGCAAAGCTCTAAAACGGGATGTCGTCATTGACGAGATCGTCCGGAGAGGGCTCTACCTCATTACCGGATGATTGTGGTGCTGCTTGGCTGCTATCTGAACCAGCACCTGCTCCACCGAGAATTTTCCAGCAGTTGAGATTGACGTAGTATTTGTCCTTATACTCGTTACCACGGATGTCAAAATGAACGGCGACCTCTTGGCCGGCCTCAAACTTGTCTAGCCATGCGCACTTGTCCTTGATGATCTCAAATTTGATATCCTGTGGGTAGTTGTCGTCTCCTGTGGTGACTACAAACTCACGCTTACTGAATCCGCTGGGGAACTCCTGGGTGTCAAAAATGACCTTAATTTTTCCTTTTGCCTCGTACATGGATCTATTCAAGCACCTGATCGAGCAGCTGGTCAATTGAATATCCTAAAAGCAAAGGGTTTTTAGTGATGTGATGGCCGGTAGATGGGCATGATTTGAATTAGATGGGCTGTATTCGGGGCAAATCATGTTTTTTATACACCGCGATGCTGGTTTCCTACAAGACGCGGCGGGCCATGAATGACAGATTGTCATTGAACTGAGCGTTCCTATAGTAAGAATGCATTGTTACCTATGGCACAGTGCAGGTTTTAAGACCCTCGATCTACAATCACAACATCATGATCATGAATCAGAATAATAAAAACAACGCTAAAACTAACTCGAAAACGAATGATGGCTCGTTCAATCTGGAGCGCCGTAATTTTGTCAAACAAGCGTCCCTTGGCGCAGCAGCGGTGGCACTGAGTCCTTTGGCAGCACCTTATGTGCAGGCTCAGAACGGCAACAATAAAGTCCTCAAGGTAGGTGTGGTTGGTCTTGGTGGCCGCGGTGGTGGAGCTCTGAACAATATCCTGGCGGCGGATCCAAATACCAAGATCTGGGCGGTGGCCGATATTTTCGAAAAGCGCACTAAGAAATACGAGGGCAATACGAAGGGCGGACGGATAGATACCGATGGTAATAAGCGTATTTTCCTTGGTTTTGACGCTTACCAGAAAGTCATCGATAGCGGTGTGGACATCGTCATCCTGGCAACTCCACCCGTGTTCCGCCCTCAGCATTTTGCAGCCGCAATTGCAGCTGGTAAGCACGTTTTCATGGAGAAGCCCTTCGCTAATGATATTCCCGGATTGAAGAGCGTGGTGGATAACGCCAAGAAAGCCCAGTCAGCCGGTCTCTCGGTGATGACCGGCCTGGTCTGGCGTTACTCCCCGCACCTGATGGAACTGCATAAGCGCATCCAGGGAGGTGAAATTGGTGAGGTGCTCTCGGTTTCCTCGACTTACTGCGGAGGGCAGCGACCCAATAGGATGCCGGACATTAAGTTTAAGGAGAAATCCGGCATGTCGGACATGCAGTGGGCGCTGCGTTATTGGCAAAATTATCTGGAGCTCAGTGGTGACTGCATGATGGAAT
>JAFMDE010000148.1 GCA_017857425.1 Akkermansiaceae bacterium | reverse complement strand
AACTTAAAACTTCAACTGCCGCGTAGCGGCTGCATCAGCACAAAGGGGGACACCACTAGGGCGGTAAAATCTTGCGGGTTTTCCTGCCACCATTTGGCATGAGGTTCTGAGGGTTTGACCAGATCACCGGATTTTAGCCAGGCTTGGATCTTGTCCTTGTCATCACCCGCGAGGGATTGGCCGACCTCAGTGATGGAGAGGGTGGTGTCCACGTAGATCAGGGCACCGGACTCGAAGTGAGGTTTGAGATATTCCCAATCCACCACACCGGTGTATTTCTCAAGTTTCTCGGGGGTGCTCTGGGTATCCTCGCCCAGTATGCCGTAGTTAAGCTCTTCGGATTTCTTTTGATCAGCGGCCATGGGAAATCAGGTTGTGTGAGTGGAGTTTACTATCCCATCCGGTCAGCTCCAATGCGGAAGCGTTGGTTGCGAAGCTTGGAATCTGAAAGAGCATCGCAGAGTTGGCTGGCGACTTTCTCATTCACATCGACCAAGGAATGGCGGTCAAAGAGCTGAATGCGACCCACGGAGTTGTCCGGTATTTTGCCTTCACGGTAGAACATGCCTAATAAGTCGCTAGGTCTTACCCCCGCGGCTTTACCAAGACTGACAAACAGGGTGGTCATGCCAGCCTCTTTTTTGTCGCCACGGCCCCCACGGTCACCACGGTCACCACGGTCACCACGGTCACCACGGTCACCACGGTCACCACGTGCGCTTCTGCGATCGTCACGATCGTCACCTTTTTCACGACTACGGCGTGCGCCACGGTCTTTGTTGGCATTATAGTCGGGGCGATCTTCGATGATTTCCTCGCCCTCGCGGCCAAGGGACTCGCGTAGGAGCTCAAAGAGCGATGAGGCAATATCGGTGGCGGTGTGGCCTTGGTCGAGTAGGCGATCGATGTAGTGGCGGTAGCTGCGGCTGACTTCTTTTTCTAGGCGAGCTTGCACCAGTTCAAATAACTGGTCGGCGCGTTTGCCCTCGACTTCTTCTTGGGTCGGGATTTTTGCGCGTGTGATTTTTTGCTTGGTATAGCGCTCGATGCTTTGCAGACGATAAATATCACGGCCAAAGACAAAGCTTACGGCACGACCTTCACGGCCGGCGCGCCCAGTGCGTCCAATGCGGTGCACGTAGTCTTCTGGGTCTTGGGGGATGTCGTAGTTGAAAACAGCCTCGACATCATCGATGTCGAGGCCACGAGCGGCGACGTCGGTGGCGATGAGTAGGTCAAATTTCCCTTCACGGAATCGTTTAGTGGTGCGCTCACGAGCTTGTTGGCCGATGTCACCGTGTAGTTTGTCAGCGGCGTAGCCACGTGCGGTGAGCGCATCGGTGCATTCGTCAACACTACGTTTGGTGTTACAGAAGACCACGGCGAGTCGTGGGCTGTCCATGTCGAGCAGGCGTGTCAGCACCTCGACTTTAGATCGGTTCCGAACTTCGTAGTAGCTTTGAGTAACGGTGGAAACGGTTTTGGTCTGCCCTTTGATCGAGACTTCTTCTGGATCATTGCCGAATTTTTGAATCAGCTTCTGCACCTGCTTGTTCATGGTGGCTGAGAAAAACAGCGTCTGGTGATCGGATTTCATGGCACCGAGGAGGTCTTCCATGTCTTCCCTGAATCCCATATCGAGCATGCGGTCGGCTTCATCGAGAATGGCCAGCTTGATGGTGGCTGGTTTCAGGGTCTTGCGGCGCAGGTGGTCGAGTAGGCGGCCTGGTGTTCCCACAATAATATGGGCACCACGTTTGAGCTGGGTGATTTGGCGATCGATCGGGGTGCCGCCATAGACAGGCACGGCGCGCAGGCCCTTAACGTGTTTTCCTAGACGATGCACTTCCTCACAGACCTGAACACAAAGTTCGCGGGTGGGGGAAAGGATCAGCACCTGAGCCTCGTCGGCATCAAGATCGATCATCTGCAGCGCAGGCAGGGTAAAGGCGGCGGTTTTGCCTGATCCTGTTTCAGAAAGACCAACGATATCCTTGCCCTCTAAGATGGGGGGGATAGCGAGGGCTTGAATGGGGGATGGGCTTTCGAAGCCTTGGTCGTTGATAGCCTCGAGCAGCTCATCACAGAGGCCGAGGGAGGAAAATGGAACGTCAGTCATATTATTAATAGTTGGTGTTTTGTCGATGGTCCGTCTGGATCATCTTTAAATACCGCTTGGGCTCCTTGGTTCGGAACAATTAATAACAAGCCTGGGCGGTGGGAGAGCGAGCCATAAGCTTGCATTGCCACAGAAGCAACTTTAAAAGCGAACCACTCTGGGTATTGAGGTCTCATCCCAAGCGTGGACGATGACTCACATAGGTCAATAAATGATCAACACAGCTATTGACCTGTGGAATTTGGTAACCATAATCCCGCCCCGTTCTGCAAACGCATAACGCAATCAATCATTTAATATTACAACCATGGCTACTTACGCAATCAACGGATTTGGACGCATCGGACGCAATGTATTGCGCGCGCTTGTGCAAAATGGCGAACTCAAAAATGTCGTCGCTATCAACGACCTCACTGACAACAAAAACTTGGCTCACTTGCTGAAGTATGACTCCTCTCAGGGCCGTGTTTCTTACGACGTAACTTACGATGATGAGTCAATCATCGTTGATGGACACAAAATTCACGCTACCGCTGAGCGTGACCCCGCAGCACTCCCATGGGCAGAGCTGAAAGTGGACGTTGTTCTCGAGTCGACTGGATTCTTTACCTCACGTGAGGGTGCCCAAAAGCACATCGATGCTGGCGCCAAGAAGGTGCTTATTTCTGCGCCTGCCAAAAACCCAGACCTCACCATGTGCATTGGCATCAACGACGATCTTTACGATCCAGCTAAGCACAATATCGTATCTAACGCATCCTGCACGACTAACTGTCTTGCACCACTCGTTAAAGTTCTCAACGATAAGTGGGGCATTGAAAAAGGCTTCATGAGCACGATTCACTCCTACACAGGTGACCAGAACCTTCTTGACGCACCGCACGGTGACCTTCGCCGTGGCCGTTCTGCTGCTGTTAACATTGTGCCTTCTTCTACTGGAGCCGCTGTTGCGATTGCCGAGGTGATCCCTGAAATGAAGGGTAAGCTAAATGGAGGAGCCTTCCGTGTTCCTACTCCTACTGGATCACTCACCGACTTTGTTGCTATTCTTAAGAGCGACACAACGGTTGAAGAAGTGAACGCCGCCTTCAAAGAGGCAGCAGCTGCAGGTCCTATGAAAGGTATTCTTAGCTACTCTGAAGATCCACTGGTTCTACAGGATATCGTAAGTGACCCTCACAGTTCTATCTTCGACGCAGACCTCACCATGGTCAACGATGGCAACTTCGTTAAAGTTTGTTCATGGTATGACAACGAGTGGGGTTATTCCTGCCGCGCTGCTGATGGCCTAGCCCTACTGGGTGCCTAATTCAACGGACACTTTACCAAAGGCGGGGGAGGGAAACTTTCCCCGCTTTTTTTCTCAAATCTAGCTACCCTCATATAGAATGGCCAAACTTAGTATTCGCGATCTCGATGTTAATGGCAAAGCCGTGCTGATGCGCGTTGACTTTAATGTGCCTCTCAATGACGCCGGTCAAATCACCGATGATACACGCATCGTATCAGCTCTGCCCAGCATCAAGCATCTGCTTGATAGTGGTGCCAAGTTGACACTTTGCTCGCATCTAGGACGGCCCAAGGGCGAGTCAGATTTAAAGTATTCACTCCGTCCGGCTGCGGTTCGCCTTGGCGAACTTCTTGGCAAGGATGTGGCTTTTGCTGAGAGCTGTGTCAGTGAAGAGACTGCTGCTGCCCGTGCGGCCATTCAGCCAGGAGAGGTCATGCTGCTCGAAAACACCCGTTTCTATGCTGAGGAAAAGGCGAATGAAGCTGGGTTCGCAAAGGCTCTTGCTGGTGAGGCCGAGATTTTTGTCAATGACGCGTTCGGAACCGCTCACCGCGCACATGCCTCCACTGAGGGAGTGACTCATTATATCGCTCAAAGCGCGATGGGTTTGCTTATTGAGCGCGAGCTTGAGTTTCTTCAGGGTAAACTTGAATCTCCCGAGAAACCGTTTGTTGCCATCATGGGTGGGGCCAAGGTTTCTGATAAAATCCAGGTCATCAAAGCCATGATGGATAAGGCCGATACCTTCATCATTGGAGGTGCCATGGCCTATACCTTCCGCAAGGCGCAGGGTTACAAGATTGGCAAGTCGCTTGTTGAAAACGATTGCCTCGAGCTGGCACTTGAAATTCTCGAGCTAGCAAAGACAAGAGGGATCAACTTCCACCTTCCCGCAGACACGCGCATCACTCAGGAATTCTCTCCGGATGCCGAAACCAAGGTTACCGCAGTTTATGGAGAAGGGGGCGAGATCCCGGATGATTGGGAAGGTATCGATATCGGCGATCAGGCGATCGGTGATTTCTGCCAGATCGTAGCTAATGCCAAGACGGTTCTCTGGAACGGCCCCATGGGTGTGTTTGAGATGGACAATTTTGCTGCAGGCACCAAGGCTCTCACCAAGGCGGTAGCGGAATCATCCGCATTGACTATCGTTGGCGGAGGTGATTCGGTAACAGCCGTTAAGAAGTTCGGCAATCCGGACGATTTTGATTTCATTTCAACAGGCGGTGGTGCATCGCTTGAGCTACTCGAGGGAAAAGTGCTCCCAGGAGTCGCCGCCCTCACCAACAAATAAACGTCTCCCCGGAGACGCACCTCCCAACTTTCCAAGTCCTAATTACCAAGTCCTAATTACCCATTCCTAATTCCAATAACAATATGCGCAAACCAATTATCGCAG
>JAFMDE010000147.1 GCA_017857425.1 Akkermansiaceae bacterium | reverse complement strand
TGTGGGGATCAATATCAAGTGCACGCTGCCAGGCATCTTCTACGGTTTCGGCATCCTCGAGATAGCAGATGAAACGATACGCCGCAGGGCGAACTCGGAAAAACCGGTGACCCAACTTATCACAGACAACATACCATGGCTCGCCACGAAACATCTGACGTATCATCTCCACACCCGGCAACAGGCGCACATGGCTACGGCTTATCCGATACCAGGACTCATCGAAAACCGTCCTCTGTTTCATCATCAAGTGAGTTGGAACTCAGCAGCAAGCTTAGAACACAAGCGCTATATCCAAAGTTTCATACGCAGGAAATTCAAGCTGCGATGGAGGTAAATCCATGCGATGGAGCGTTTATTGATCTCGATCTTACATACGCCACTCATTCCGGGCCGCCACCATGCTTCTGGAGTATCCACTACCGATACTCTGACGCGGAAATCCGTACCGGTATCCTTGACGATGGCTACCGGCTCATAAGTGTCCAGCAGCACATCGAAACGCTCGTCAGGACGTGAGGTGAATGCAATGCGCCCTTCCATCCCCTGTTCAAGGAAATGAATATCCCTCTCATCGACCTGCAGCTCACCATAGAGGTCTGTGATCTGGACAATACGTAATAACACCTCACCAACTTCGGTGGGTGAAGAGAGCCGCTCCTTCAAATCACCTTCGACAATGATGCCATCAAAGGGTGCACGGATTTCTGTGCGGGCAAGCTGGTAGCTGACCACTTTCAATTTGGCATTTGCTTGTTCAACGGCTAGCTGTGCGAGCTTCATCTGTGACAAATCCCCCTCTGCCTCATATTTGCGGGCTTCCGACGAGCTGCGGTCAAGCTCAGATTGTAACTCCGTCTTGCGCATGACCAATTCACGCCGATCCAAGGTCGCCAGTAGCTGACCGGCTTTGACCACATCTCCCACGTCGACTTTCACGGTATCAATGAAACCAGAAAAGGGCGCTGTCAGATCAGCGGATGCTTCGGTGCGCAGAATGTAGGATGCCTTTACTTTGTGAGTAATGGGAATAACGCAGCAGAGCAAGAACCCCAATAAAATGACCAGCCCAGTAAGCTTCCAGCCAGTGTGGCGATAGCCCAGCAGCAATGCAAAACGCCTGCGAACAGATCGCCATGCCCTCGCGCCCAGCCAGCCTGATTTATCATGCAGGGTCACTAGCTGCGGACTAACGAGATCGAGAACCACACGTAATGCATCCATTCTTTCTTGGTTCATCCCTTCAGACTCGGCAGAATACTCCACGGTAACAGCGCCATGGACCTCGCCATCTTTGCGCAATGGCAGTGATACCATTTTACAGTTTCCATGTGATTGGGAAAAAGCACGGTGCTGTTGATTGATCTCTGCACCGGCAACGGGCGGGATGCCTACTTCACAATCCTGCTCTGCAGCCTCATCCATGGCACGTGCCAAGGCTGCTGCGGTCTCGGTGTCATTGCGAACCCGTCCACCATGATTGGTCGCGATCAGCTCCATGAGTCCTTTTTTACGCCATCCGAGTGTCACACGCATGGCATTGAGCTGAGAGTCCAGCTCATTACAGAGCCTAATGGCGGCCTCACCAAAATGAACTGACTCACCAATCATAAGGCCCAGATCAACCACCTGTGAAATTTCGTTCAGCGAGTTCTCCGAGGTTTCAGCTTTGCGCTGTGCAGAGAATGCTGCCGCCGCCACTTCGACAAAGTGACCGAGGTGGGCCTGCTCAGCCTCATTCAAAGCCGATGTCCGGGCTGCCACTAGCGTGAGCCCAGGCCCTCCCGTGGCTGTTATTTTTATGGGCTGAATCAACCAATATTCACCCTCGAGCTCAATGAGCTGGGCTTCATGGGGATTGTCCATGATGGCCTTACGGATGGCAAGTGGAGCCGATTTCAAATTGCTCCCTGCGCTGGTACCGTGGAGTTTTATTGATTTGGCCTCAACTTGCAATACGACACACTGGCTGAGATGCCAGTCATCAGCTGCGGCTTGCGCGAGCTTGTTCCAGAAATCTGAAGGATCGTTATCCTTATTGAGAATATCCTCTAGATTCATTTGGCGCTCCCCATATTAGGTAGTTTCACTTTCACCCGGAGACCTGGTTTGATCTTGCTCTCGCGGTTATCAAACTCAAACCTGACTCGATACAAACCACTACGGGAGTCAACCTGCGGGTCAATAAATACTAATTTGGCCGTCTGCCCGCCCACATCGGGGAGCTCCGGAAAGATTACATCCGCCTCCATGCCCAACGCGAGAGAGGCGAGGTATTTTGTCGGCAGATAGAACACCAACTTCATTTTCGATGCGTCAATGATTTCAAACATCGGCTCCACGCGTCCGATTGCCTCACCTGGGTCCTTGAGCCGGTGGACAACTATTCCGGCAACTGGAGATTTGATGATTCTCTGATCGACTGAGTATTGCGCCATCTCCTGTTCGACCTTCAGCCTTTGTAGCTCGACTTCTTTTTCCAGCAGGAAAGATCTTTTCTTCATCTGTTTTTCAAACAGCTCCAAGGCCGTTTTTTCATCTTCCGTGGCCTTGACAATCATATAGCCCAGCCGCTTGACCTCCAGCTTTTCTCTTGTGGCAAAGAGTGTTGCCAAGACCTGGCCCTCCACCACGACATCGCCTTCCTTGACGGCAACGCTGTCTACAATTTCCTCCACAGCTGAGCTTATGGTAATCCTCTCTTCCGGCTGGCTAGAGCCTTCCACCCAGACATCAGCATGGCAAACGGAAACCCAGCAGACGAATATTTGAATAATAATGAAAAATCGATTCATGATGTGTAATAAGCCACTATTACCCACTTAATCTGAAAAAAGTCAAGCTCTTCAGTTATCCTCTTGGTTGGCGAGCATGAGTGCGACTTCCACATCCTTGTCAGAAATACCCAAACGATCAAATATCTGCCCAGAAGCCAACCAGACCGAAATAACCGATTTGCTCAGTGCTGCCTGGGTAAGTACGACCTTTTCATCTGTATCAGCCAAAATCTCCTGCTGCTCGATCACACGGTAAAAGTCTCCCTCACCCTCATCAAACAAATCCTGCTCTTGCTGAACCCTTTTTCTAGCCAACTGGTTTGCCTTCTTGGATGCGGCGATCCGCTTTCTGGCTGCATCCACTCGGCTCCAAGCCGTATCGACCTCTAATGAAATCTTCAGCTTGGTTTTTGAGAGGTCTATCTCTGCCTGGCGCAGCTGCGCCAATGCCTCGTCAATGGCAGCGGTGTTTTTCTCACGGCCAAGTGGCATCTTGAAGTTAAATCCTACCGACCATTCTGTGCCTTGTGCATCGGCGGCTTCTTGATAAGCCCCATTACCGTCGTCAGATAATCCATAAACCCCCGCTGTTCCCGTGAGATTGAGCTCAGGCTTGGTGGAGTCCCTTGCACGCAATACGATGATTTTGCCAATTTCAACACGACCTTCATAATAGGCCACGTCCAACCTCTGATCCTGACCATAACTAATAAGTTCACGTTTGTCTTTCAAAGACGAAGCAGAGAAAAATCCATTACTTGGTTTTAATCGGGTTTTGCGATCAAGATCAGGACCTCTGTCAATCAGTGCAAACAAGGCATTGATACGTGCAATTTTATCGACCGCTGCATTGATATATTGATCTTGCCTTTGGTAGAGCACCAGCTCAGCCGCTACGACATCAGCTTCAAGACCTTCTTTGCTCTCAAGCAGTTCACGGTTTTGTTCCAGCATCTGCTCAGCCAGTGCAACATTTCTGCCGCGCACAGAAAGCAAGCGATCTGCCGCCACTACATCAATGTAGCTACTCGCAACCTCAGCCACAATATTCATGGCCTGCAACCGAGTTAACAACTCTTGAGATGTTACTTCATGCCGCGCAATGTCAACGCCCGCTAGATTGGCACTACGTCCAAATCCACGAAGCAGAGGCTGGGTCAGGGTCAGCCCTGTAAAAGTCTCATATTCCGGAGAATAAAGCGAGCTAGAGGAAGTCCGGTTCAAGGTGTTTTCCAAACGAGAATAACGGGAGCCGAGCTCAACCACGGTTCCGGTAGTATACTTCTTCGTCAAGCCGATACGGCTCGTCAGATTTTCATCAACAAAAATGCGCTCATCATCTCCAGGTAAACTGATACTACCAACAGCAATAAATTCCCGGGTGTTCTGTGGTTTCGACCTATCCTCATAGCGGGCTAGTGCCTCTATACCCCATTCAAAATCCAGTAATTCACCCCGCACTTGTGCACGTCTGATCTCAATTCCCTCTCTTTGGCTTTTCAGGTCAGGGTTTTGCCGCAAGGCGTTGCGCAGCGTAGTGCTGAGGCTGATAAGTTCCGTTGTTTCGGCCTTCGCCGTTGTAACTGGATAGATGTGCAGGGCAATAATCGAGACGATGAGTAGGCTTTTCATGTTATTCAGGGTGGGATGAGTAAGTAGAATTTAGTAAGGGCTAGCTGTTTAAAATCGGATAATTAATCGACCCAATAATAATAGATATTCAACTACTTGAAAATATACTTAACTTAACTTAAGTATTATTACAACTAAAAAAAAAAACGCTAACCACAACCTCTGAAGTGCCTGACGAATCCTGACAAACTAAAAAAAATCAGCACGAAGCAGATAGTCCCAATCTCCTGATTCAAGACCCCCTTTTACCATTGCATCCCACGCCCAATGCGTATTGATTAGCCGCGAAGATGAATGCTTCATCGATTCATTCCACTCATTATTTATTCAAATGATTCCCAACGTCCTCGCCGAACGCTACGCTTCCCCCGCTATTTCTGAAATCTGGTCTGCCGAAGGCCGCATCATTC
>JAFMDE010000146.1 GCA_017857425.1 Akkermansiaceae bacterium | reverse complement strand
TGGTTGGCCACTTTGAGGCATTTGGCCGCGACGCGGCTATTTCACTCATCGCCAACCGCCAAAAGCTAATCGCCAAAAGCCAGAAGCTGTCAGGCTTCGCGCCCGCAGCACTTTTTGTATTTCTTGCCGGAGCCGCAGGGACAGGTGTCGTTGCGGTTGACTTTCACGGTGGGCCGGCGTTTGGGCAGGTTGATTTTGATCTGCTGGCCGTCCTCTGATGGGGTCATGGCAAGGTTACTAGTATTGCCTGTCTGAGCGATGTTGGCTTGGGAGGTGCCCCCTGTAGCTCCAAGGGCTCCAGCAGGCTGGGCGTTGGCATCACTGGTGAGCTGCTGAGGCAGACTGCGCATGAAGTTATCAAATTGCTCGAGGTTGGTGGTGGAGCGGAACAGGTTACTGAGCGTCTCGTTCTCGATGCTGGCCATGAGGACTTCAAAGAGTGAGTAGGCCTCGTTTTTGTATTCGACCAGTGGGTCTTTCTGACCCTGGGCGCGTAGGTGCACGCCTTCACGTAGGGCGTCCATGTTGTAGAGGTGTTCTTGCCAGAGTTTATCGATTCCGGTGAGGATGATATGGCGCTCGAGCATGTCGAGCATCTCTGGGTTCTCCTGCTTCATCTTCAGCTCGTAAGCTTGTTTGACCTTGGCGACGAGGAACTCGGCATTGCCGACGGTGTCTCGGTCATGGAAGCCGCTGCTATCTATGGTGAGTTGAATCGGGAAGGTGGAGTTGACCCAGCTGAGGAGCTCGGCGTAGTCAGGAGCGCCTTCGTCCCGCTCTTCGAGGTAGCCGTAGACGGCATCTGGGATGGCTCTTTCAATGACTTCATCGATGAGCTCACGTGGGTTCTCAGAGTTGATGACTTCATTGCGGTAGCCGTAGACGACTTCCCGTTGTTTGTTCATGACGTCGTCAAAATCAAGGACGCGCTTACGCCAGGTGTAGTTGCGCTGCTCGACACGCTTCTGGGCGGTTTCCACGGAGCGGTTGAGCCACTTGTGCTCGAGGGCCTCACCGTCTTCCATGCCGAAGCGTTGCATCATGTTGGTCATGCGCTCGGCAGCGGCAAAGTTACGCATCAGGTCATCTTCAAAGGAGATAAAGAACTGGGACATGCCGGGGTCTCCCTGGCGTGAACAACGACCACGTAGCTGGCGGTCAATACGGCGTGATTCATAGCGCTCGGTGGCGATGACAAAAAGGCCTCCAGCTTCGGCGACTCCGGGGGCGAGCTTGATGTCAGTACCACGTCCGGCCATATTGGTGGATACGGTGACAGAACCTTTTTGACCGGCGTTGGCGATGATTTCTGCTTCTTGGCGGTGATACTTGGCGTTGAGGATGCTGCAGGGGATCTTGGCGCGCTTGAGCATTTTGCCGACCAGCTCGGAGGCGTCGACGGATGCGGTGCCGACGAGTACGGGCTGGCCACGGTCATAGGCTTCCTGAATCTTGGTGACTACGGCGTTGTATTTCTCACGGCGGGTTTTAAACACCTGGTCATTGTGATCGATACGGATGTTAGGCACATTGGTGGGAATGGGCAGAACGTCGAGTTTGTAGATGTCGTGGAATTCGGCGGCCTCGGTCTCAGCTGTTCCGGTCATGCCGGCGAGCTTCTGATAGAGACGGAAGTAGTTCTGAATGGTGATGGTGGCGTAGGTCTGAGTTTCCTCCTCAACGTGCGCGCCCTCTTTGGCTTCTACTGCCTGGTGTAGGCCGTCTGACCAACGGCGTCCTGGCATTTCACGGCCGGTGTTTTCATCAACGATGATGACTTTGTTGTCAGTGACGACGTACTCAACGTCTTTCTCATAAAGGCAGTAAGCTTTGAGTAGCTGGGAGATTGAGTGCATCTTCTCTCCTTGGGTGTCGAGCCGATCTTGGAGTGCTTGCTTGCGGCTAGCGCGCTCTGTTTCCTCCATAGAGAGGTCGGCATCGATCTCGCCATATGCGGTGCCAAGGTCAGGTAGAACAAATGCTTCCGGATCGTCTGGGGAGAGGAACTGGCGGCCCATGTCCATGAGGTCAGCATCGTGTGCTTTCTCATCAATTGTGTAGTAGAGTTCTTCCTTGATCTCGTAAAGGTCACGCTTCTGAGCGTCCTGATACATGGAGAGTTCGGTCTTTTCAATGAGGCGACGAGTGTCTGGCTCTTCCATAAAGCGCATCAGCTGACGGTTGCGCGGGTTGCCAAGTTTGATCTTAAAGAGGGCGCGGCCAGCACCGACTTCGTCCTCTGCCTCGAGGCGTTGTTTGACCTCATCGGCGAGTTCGTTGCAGAGCGTGCTCTGGCGTTTGACGAGCTGCTCGATGAGTGGTCTGAAGCGGCCGTATTGCTCAGTGTTGGATACGGTGGATGGGCCTGAGATGATCAGTGGTGTGCGTGCCTCGTCAATGAGGATGGAGTCGACCTCGTCAATGATAGCGAAGTAGTGGCCACGCTGGACTTGCTCTTCCTTAGAGGATGACATGCCGTTGTCGCGCAGGTAGTCAAAGCCGAACTCGGCATTGGTGCCGTAGGTAATATCACACTGATACTGCTCGCGGCGCAGTTGGGAGGGTTGCTGGCTCTGGATACAGCCGACGCTGAGGCCGAGGAACTTAAATACGGCGCCCATCCACTCGGAGTCACGCTTGGCGAGGTAGTCGTTGACGGTCACTACGTGCACGCCCATGCCAGTGAGGCCATTGAGAAAGACGGGCAGGGTGGCAACAAGCGTTTTTCCTTCGCCGGTCTGCATCTCGGCGATCATGCCGCGGTGCAGGGCAATGCCGCCGATGAGCTGAACGTCAAAGTGAACCATCTCCCATGCGACGGGCTGGTCACAAACCTGGATGGTCTGGCCGCAGAGTCGACGCGCGGCGCTTTTAACGGCGGCAAATGCCTCTGGCATGATCTGGTCGAGATACTTAGAGCGAGCAGCATCAAAGAGGTCTTCTTCGACAGTGCGGAAGGCGGACTTAGCTTCTTCAATGCTTTCTACATTAGGCTCTGCAGAGGGTAGGGCGGGGAACTCATCACGCAGGGCATCAAGGCGCTGGTTGATGGCGACTGCGGCTTCAGATAGGCCAGCCTCGTCCATGAGCTGGAGCTGGCGAACGGTGGCTGCTTCAAGCGGTAGGTAGCGGTGCAGGTAATCTCGCCAAATCTTGACCTCGGCGAGTAGCTCGTCTTGAGATTTGGCCTGATAGCCTTGCTCAATTTCGTTAATTTTGGCAATGACCGGTCCGAGGCGTTTGACCTCGCGCTGGTTCTTGTTACCGACGATTTTCTGAAGAGTCCACTTGAGCATAGAAATGATTGCACGAGATTTGTTGTTCGCGCTGGGGGGCTTGCATACACTCACTGAGCCCTTATGGCAAGGGAATGAATGGTGAATCCACCGATGGAGGATTTAATCTGAGCGGGAGGAATTTATTGTCATTACGCCGCCGTTGCACCGCTATGACTGAGGGCGGCTCAGCTGGACTTGACCCGAGCCAAGGTGTCGGGATTTTCCTGCAGGTGATTGGTCAGCGAACGGATCGCCTCGAGGGTAGCGCGTGAGATGTGGTGTTCCATGCCTTCAACGTCTCGGTAGATGGTATCTTTATCGATATCAAAGAGTTCGAGGAAGCGGGTCAGGGTCTCGTGGCGGTCAATGATGGCGCGGGCGATGCGTGTGCCTTCCTCGGTGAGGGTGGTGCCACGGTATTTGACATGGGTGACAAGGCCTTCTGCATCAAGCTTCTGGAGCATGTTGGTAACACTGGCCTGAGAGATCTCCAGACGTTTGGAGATGTCGATGGGGCGGGCGTAGCCCTTTTCCTCAATGAGGTGGAGGATTTGCTCGAGGTAGTCATCGCGGGCGGTCGAGCCGCTGGTACGGTGACGGGTGCTGGAAGCATCGGGCATGGTTTGAGGAGACTAGAATCAGCAGGGGGAGTCAAGGAGCAAGAGGCCGCAGTTGGGAAGCCACTGTGTGGCAGTTGAGCCACTGTGTGGCAGTTGAAGTTTAAGTTAGGAGCCAGAAGCCCTGAGCGGGCTGATGAGCGATGAGCGACGAGCGATGAAGGATTAAATTTGCTCCGCCCTTGGCCGATTCTTAGCGCCTTTGCGTCTTAGCGTGAGTTCTTTTTTTGCACGCGAAGCCGCCAAGATCGCCAAGGTGGATGAGGCCGCTTCGCGGCAGTTGGGAGTTGCTCTGAGGTGCACGGGGGCTAGAATGTAACGGTATGATTTTTGGTGGAGAAGATAAGATCAACCCGGCTGGAGGCAAGGGGCTGGATACCAGTGGCAAAATGCTCATTGCCGCTAATCTAATTCCGCTGGTGGGTGTCTTAGCTTGGGACTGGAGTGTTTTTCATGTGGTCGTGGTTTACTGGCTCGAAAACGTGATCATCGGGGTGATCAATATTCTCAAGATGATCACTTGCTCTCCAGATCCGAAACAGATTGATCTCAAGGGCAAGCTCAAGCAACACATGATTGAAAAGCAGGGTGAGATCAGTGAGGAGGAAATGCGCGAGGCCTTTGAATTTACCCATAAGCTAGAGGCCAATAAGAGTAAGCTGGGTATGCTGCATCACGCATCCAAGCTCTTCTTTATTCCCTTTTTTACATTTCATTACGGGATTTTCTGCCTGGTGCACGGGGCCTTTGTCTTTGCGCTACTTGGCCAGAATGAGCTCGGTGGTGATTTTGTGCCGAGTGGGGGATCACCCTTTGGAGAATTCTCTGACCTGTTTAAACTTGCCCTGGAAGCGGGTAGTTTGTGGGCAGCTCTTGGCCTCATCGTCAGCCACCTGTTTTCCTTTTTTAGTAATTACTTAGGTAAGGG
>JAFMDE010000145.1 GCA_017857425.1 Akkermansiaceae bacterium | reverse complement strand
TAATTGAATGGATAAGAGAGGTTATCTTTCCACTTTTCCCTCAGAACAAACAACAACACAAAGAAGTATTGATGAAAAAACTCATAATGTTACTGGTCGCTGCCTGCGTGATTTTCGCCGGATTCACCTATTATGGTAAAGTCGCCGACAATGGTGAAGACCTCAGAGTGGTGCGAGGTCAGATCGTCGTGGATGGCAAAGGCATCCCTGGTGCCGTGGTGCAGGTGTTTCTAAGGGGTCAGAGATTGGAGACCCAGAAACCCATATTTGAAGTCTCTTGCGACGCGGCTGGGAAGTTCATTGCTGAGGTCGGTTCAGACGAATATCGCTTGGTCCCCCAGGCAGAGGGCTATCTGGCCAAGGAGGCCCTTGTTTTGTTATCCGAGGCACCCAGTGAAATTTCGGAGCAAGTCCTTGAGGTGTTTCCGACCATTAATTTGTTCGGTGAAACCATTTTTGACGGCGCGCCTTTAACCGAGGTCAAGATCGTCGTCAGGCCAACGCATCATTTCGGGAGCATACGAAACAGCGCAGTTCGGGGAGTGATGATCGAGTCAATCTGGCGAAGGACAACGGTCTCGGATGAAAAAGGTGCGTTCCAACTGTTGATGCCCAAGGGGAAGGCGGAATACGAAATAATAGGAAGGAAAGACGGCTACACACTTTCCAAGTCAGTCACAGCCAGGCCCGATCAATCTCCTATCATTTTGCCATTTGAATTGAAGAAAGAGAAGGGCGAATATTTTCAAGGAATCATCCGAACCCCGGAAGGGCAACCCTTAGCCGGGGCCAAGATATACGCTGCGCCGAGCAATGCGGAGGCAACCAGTGGACCGGACGGTAAATTTCGCTTGGGGCCGGTCGAAGAAGATTACTTTTATCCTCATTTTTGTGTGGCATGGAAAGACGGCTACGCTCCAAACCATGTTGAATTGGATTTTAAGCAGTCCGATAAGCTGATTGAACTTAAGGTAAAAAGGGCATTCAGCATTCAAGGATCGCTTGTCGATGCAAAGGGCAAGCCAATCCCGAACGGAAATATTCGACTAAGGCGTGGACCAAATATCGTGATCACAGATAACGTCTCGAGGGTGAGGACCTTGTTCGGACATATCAGTCCGCGGACTGACGATCCGCGGGAGTATGGAGCTCTCGAGTGGTTGAAGAGCGATGACGAGGGGCGTTTCCGTTTTGACCACCTCCCTCAAGGGGAGTATCTACTTACGTATGAGCCCGACCGTTATTGGATTAATTATGTATCTAAGCCTGCAGCTTTGGTCAAAGCGCAGGCAGGCGCAGAGGGTGTGATTTTGCAAGCTGGTGAATTTCATGGCTCGGTGGTGACAATACGTGGTCGAGTCACAGATCGAGTTTCTGGTGAACCGCTCAAAGGGGTGAAGGTTGATGTAGGCCAAGTTGAGCGAACGCTTTCGGGCCATACTATTCATAGCGTGGAGGAGGTTTTGAGCAATGAGAATGGCTACTTTGAATCCAAAAATTTAATTGAGGCGACCTCCTATAGGTTGGCTTGTGACCCTGAAGGCTATGCCAAGGCGGAGTCAGAAGCGGTTGACTACCTGGCCGGCGAATATGAGGTCAATTTTTCACTGTTGGAAGAGCGGCGCGTGGATGTGGAAGTTGTGGATGTGCGAGGCAAAGCCGCGGCGGGCGTCAAAATTGCAGTTAACAACCAAGGTGGTGAATCTTTAATGATTTGGACCGGCGATACAGGTAAAACCCTAGCCTCTACCGACGCCAATGGAAAGCTCTATATATATGGCATGCCGGCAGAGACTATTACTCTGATGATAAGTCGAGGTTTTAGAGAAGGACTAACTAAAGTAGAGCATGACCTTCGCCCAGCTGGCCCGCACCAGATTCGGATTCAACTTCCTCAGGCGCTGCCAGAGGAAACGCAATTGCTGACCATCAACTTCATCAATGAACAAGGAGCATCGGAACGCAACATTTCCACCGATTCCGATAAGGCATTGTGGGTGCGTGCCTTTGATGCCGATAATTTCCTCGTGGACTCCAAGCGGGTTTGGCGCGAAGGCAACCATTGGAAGCGAAAGTGGTTTAACCAAGCCGTCGGCGAGTCGGCGGGCTCCGTCAGCCTATTGTTACCCAAATCGGGCGGCCGCATCGAAGTGGATGCCGACGGCTTTGAGAGTCGTTCACACATAATTTCAGCAGCAGATGGCGAAAATCCAAAGCAGCGGCTGAACGTCGTTCTGGTGCCTAATTAAATGGATAGAAAATCGCTTTTCCAGAGCACCATGTTTTCCTATGGCTCTTGCTAGAACACGAGGGTATATGTTTCACCAGCTTTGGTGCCAAAGTGGATTTGATTTTTCCCGGCACGGGTCTCGACTGCGTTGCCCTTGCTGTCTGTGATCGTTGCGTTCTCTACAGCGGGGTAGCTCAGAGCACAGTCGCCGCCTTTTCTGGATAAGATGGATGCTTCTGTGGCTTTGCCATCCTGCCATTTCGCCGAGACCACAAAGTTGCCGCGGGCTACCAGGCCATCAAAGTGTCCGGTATTCCATGTCTTTGGCAGCGCAGGCAGAATGTTGATGGTGCCTTCATGGCTTTGCAGCAGCATCTCCGCAACACCGGCCATGCTACCCAGGCTACCATCAATCTGGAAGGGAGGGTGGAGAGTCCAGAGGTTCTGCACGGTGCGCTCACGAATGAAGGTCTGGTATGCCTTGAGTGCCTCATCACCCTCGCCGAGGCGGGCGCGGCAGTTCATGCGGTGTGCGAGTGCCCATCCAGTGGTCCTGTTGCCGCGCAGGTCGAGTGTCTTGCTCGCTGCTTGCATCCAGTCTGGCTGGTCGGACTTGATCAAGGTACCCGGGAACAGGGGGCAGAGATGGGAGATGTGGCGGTGTCTTTCCTGACCGATATCACTGTAGTTGTTTTCCTCGCGGTATTCTTTGATCTGGCCACTGGCACCGACGAGGACTGGATCGAGCTTGGTGATCTGCTCACGGATGGTATCGAGGAACGGGTCTTTTTTGCCCAGCTTATCAGCCAGAAGAAGCGTATCGGAATAGCTTTCCCAGACAAAACCCTGGTCGAAGGTGCAACCAGCGGTAATATAATTTTTTCCCTGAATGTGGCCTGGCATTCCTTTGACCTGCTCGGCGTTAGAAGTCTGCTCCGGAGAGGCGGATGGCTCGACCAGTAGCAGATCTCCATGCGGCTTCAGGACCTTGGAGTAGAATTTACTCAAGGAAAGCATCGCGGGGTAGGCGACTTCTTCGAGATATTTTTGATCCTGGGTAAACTGGTAATAATCCATCAGCAGTTTGGCGGTGAAGCCGCCTGTGCCTGGCCCTGAATGGCCGCCGCTGGCTCCGGGGATATGGTAGGCATTGGCACCCGTGCCAATGATCCAGCCGTTATCTTCCCCTTCCTTGATCTGCCCCGGATTGTGCTTGCGCACGTAGTCAGTGGCATGCTGTTTCGCCACCGGCAGATAGGCCTCAAAAAAGGCAATATAGGCCTCAAAGCACTCGGCCAGGTTGGTGCTCATCGAGCCCCAGTAATTCATCTGCACATTGATGTTATGCCAGAATCCTCCGCTCCACGGCGTGTAATAATCCTGGCTCCATGCTCCCTGCAGGTTGGCGGGCAGGCTTTTCTCTCGTGAGCTCGAAATCAGTAGGTAGCGGCCGTACTGGAACATGAGTTCCTCCAGCCAGTTGTCCATTTTTCCCTTTTGATATTTCTCCAGAAGGATGTGGGTCGGGTCACTTGTTGGTTTTGAGTTCAGGTTCACCGAGACACGGCCAAAGAGATTTTGATAATCACTGAGGTGCCTCTTTTTGAGCTCGGCATAACCTAAGTCATGAGCTGCTTGCATCCGGGTAGCAACGGCCTCGTGCGGGAATTCCCTCGGGTTGAGTTTTTTGGCGCCAGCATTACTGAAGGTCTTAGCACTGAGGCGGTAGTTGGTGCCGCTTGTAATGAGTAGCGTGACCGCATCGGCCTTGTTGACTTTGATGGCTCCGTTCTTCGCATCAGTAGTCAGTGAGCCGCCTTCGTTGAGCACTTTGATCTGGCCCTCAAAATTGCAACTAAACAAAGGCATGGATCCCTTGAGGGTGAGAAGATTTTCCGTTGCCGTGATCTTGCCCTTGCGTTGCTTCAGCGCAAGATAGGGGATCTCTGGACGCACGGTAAAGCTGAGCGCCCCTTTCTGATCCGCGCTGAGGCGGATGACGATGACATTGTCCGGGTAAGAGGCAAAGTACTCGCGTGTATAGGCGACCCCGTCCTTCTCATAAGAAACGTGGGCGATGGCTTCGTTGAGGTTGAGAGAGCGACGGTAGTTCTTTACCCCGTCCTGATTGAAATCGAGAAAGATCTCGGCGAAGCTAGTGAGGCCTCCTTTGCCGTAAATACCTCTGTTGTGAAGCGTTTTATCCGTGATCTGAACACGCTCGGTATCGGTGCGCCCGAAGATGGAAACTCCAGTATAGCCGTTGCCAATCGGGTAAGACCATCTTTCCCAGTCCCGGTCATAGGACTTTGGCCTTTTACTGTCCTTGGTCGCCTCCCAATTACTTCTGCCGTTGTTAGGTGCAGCTTCCGGTTCCCAGAGTTCGTAGGTTCTCGTCTCACTTTGAGGCTCGCTCTCGGCTTGAGGCTCGGCCGAGGCGAATGTGGCGAGCAGCATTCCTATAGTCGTGGTCGTGAGTATTGCTTTTTTGATCATCGGTAATGTTTTCTCTGTTAATGCGGGCTGATTTAGATCGGCTTCCGTGTGCAATGACCGCACTTTATAGGAACGTGGACTCTATCATGATTTATCATTTATTATATCCCCATTTTTAAGG
>JAFMDE010000144.1 GCA_017857425.1 Akkermansiaceae bacterium | reverse complement strand
TGACTGCCGATTCATGAAAATGAATAACCTGCAAAATCTTCACGACTGCCTTGATCTGCTCGAGCCACGAGTAGAACTCCCAGAAGACATCAGAAAGCGTGCCGAGGCACCTTTACTGCGGATGCTCGAGCAATCAAAATAGTCCTGCCTTCGCGCACGGCCAGATCGAAGCCACTCCGCATTCACCTCTCCACATCTCACATTGCAAATTCACCACTCACCAATCTTCAATCACCTTTCCCATGCCTACAGTACATCTAGACCTCGCTGAGCGCTCCTATGATATTCTCGTCGAAGACCATTTGCTCGACCGCGCAGGTGAGCTGATACGCGAATGTGGTTTGTCAGGTAAAGCTGCCATCATTACCGATAGCAATGTCGGACCTCACTATGCAGATATGCTTATCACCAAGCTTGCGGAGGTGGACATCAAGGCAAGCCTGCACACCGTGCGTGCCGGTGAAGCTAGCAAATCAATGTCTCAGTCAGCTGAGCTCTGTGGCGAATTAAACCGCGCGGGCCATGACCGGTCTTCCTTTGTCATCGCCCTTGGTGGTGGTGTTGTCGGTGATCTCGCTGGCTTTGTTGCTGCCATTTTCTACCGCGGTGTTCCCTTCGTCCAGATTCCTACCACCATTGTCTCCCAAGTGGATAGTTCAGCCGGCGGAAAAACCGGCGTCAATGCATCTGAAGGTAAAAACCTGATTGGTGCATTTCATCAACCACGCTTAGTGATCGTTGACCCCCTCACCCTCGACAGCCTGCCAGGCCGTGAATACCGCGAGGGTTACGCAGAAGCGATCAAGCATGCCGCCATCCGTGACGCGGCCATGATCGATGACCTAGCCGCCCTCGACCCAGACAATCAACACCCGAGCGCTGATCTGCTAGCACGCAACCTCGCTATCAAGGCTCGCATCGTCGAGGAAGACGAACGTGAAACTGCAGGCACACGCGCCCTGCTCAACTTCGGCCACACCATTGGCCACGGCATAGAAGCCTCCCTACCCTACGGCGCCATGCTTCACGGTGAAGCTATTTCCCTCGGCATCCGAGCTGCGCTCTACCTTTCGGAGAAAGTCAACGGCTTCCCTGCTGATCAAAGCAAGCGCATCCTCGACCTGCTGAAACAGTTTCAGCTGCCGCTCACTCTGCCTGAGCACATCAGCACAGATATCGTGATGGACAAGCTAAGCCACGACAAAAAATTCACCGGCGGCAACATCAAGTTCGTCTTGCTGACCGCGCCTGGAGCCGCAGAAGTCTCCACCAAGGTCAGCCTCGATATGATACGCGAGGCCGTCGAGCACCTGCGCAACTAGCCTCTTAGGCTTAACGGGCATGCTTACCCTTGAGGGCAACGCTCGGGAGGGCTACCTTAGGCGAACTCTTAAGCAAATTGCTTAAGAAAGCGCACATCGTTCTCGATGAGCAGGCGGATATCCTTGATGCCCCACTTGATCATCGCAAGCCGGTCAATGCCCATACCGAAGGCAAAACCGGTGACTTTATCCGGTGAGAAAACATCATCACCGCGCACTTCACAGAGTGACTCAAACACGGCTGGATCAACCATGCCGCAGCCCGCGATTTCAATCCACTTCGGCTCTTGGCCCTTGGCGTGCAGCTTGATATCGATCTCAAAGCTAGGCTCGGTGAATGGGAAAAAGTGAGGACGGAATCGCACTTCGGTATCATCACCGAACATACTACGAAGGAAAAACTCCAAGGTTCCTTTGAGATCACCCAGCTTCACATCCTCATCAACATAGAGACCCTCCAGCTGGTTGAAGACAGACAAGTGAGTCGCGTCAATTTCATCACGGCGGTAGGCCGATCCTGGTGCAATAATCCTGACAGGAGGTATCGCTTTTTCCATGGTTCGGATTTGAACACTAGAGGTGTGCGTGCGCAGTAGTTTACCACTATCAAAATAGAACGTATCCTTCTCGTTACGAGCAGGATGATCTTCGGGGGTGTTGAGAGCATCGAAGCAGTGAAACTCGGTCTCAATCTCAGGCCCGTCGGCGAGGGCAAAACCCATGCGGCGCAGCACCTGAATCGCACGATCCTTGGCCTGGGTCAGCGGATGCAAAGCACCCAAGGGCAAAGGCCTTGCCGGCAAGGTAAGATCAATGCCTTGGACGGACTTGCGGTCCGCCTCATCAGCGAGTGCAGATTGCTTTTCATCGAGTGCAGAAGTAATCGCCTGGCGGGCTGCATTGAGTAGCTGCCCCATCTTCGGCTTGTCCTCTTTTGAAAGATCCTTCATTCCTGCAGATGCGGCCGTCAGGACTCCCTTTTTACCAAGGAAGGCGACACGGGCGTCATCAAGAGATTTTTCATCGCCCGCGGCGGCAATAGCGGCAAGCGCGTCAGTCTGGATCGATTCAATTTCCTGGTTCATGGGAGGGGTCGATTTAGGGGATTATCGGGCGTAGGGCAATCGCCAATTTTGCACAGTCGGCTAAATCACCTTATGGCTCTTCGCTGAGATCATCCCTCGAAACATGGTAATGAGAACCACAACGTGGGCAATTAACCGTAATCTCTTGGTCATCCAAGAAAAGCTCATCAAGACGAGAACGCCATGAAGCTAGTGTCGGTAGAATCCTCTCCTTGCTGCAGCCGCAGTTGAAATAAAACTTCCGTGTTTCTAGCAACTTGGTTTGTTCCACCTCGGTGATGTCGACGACTTTGGCGGCGTCAACTTCCTCAAACCATTCCTCATCGTAATCTGGCTGAGCTACCAGTAGGGCGTAATTTTCATCATCAAGGCGGAAGCACTTGGCAGGGCGCTGCTCGCTTTGTTGGTAAAAATGCTCAATCCAGTCAATCGGATCGTTGGTCGCCAAATCCAGCGTGGTGGTGCGTGGCTCTTGTCCTGAAACACTTGTCTGAGAGTAAAACATATTACGGTCAGGCTCTCGTATGTCTTTGGTAAAAAGACGACCGGTAATATTTTCAAAGGTACTGCTGCCGGTGACAAAATAATTAACCCGCGGTGCCCTCAAGTTAACCGTCCAGGCAATTGTTTCAGCCCAAGGCCTAGCCGTCAGATGCAATGTTAAGACCGCAAGCAGGTCCTTCAAGGTGGCGTCCATCTTGGTTTCATAGCGCAGCTTGTGCTTTAGAAGGTGCAGATAATAATCAGTGAAAATAGGTGTGAACTGAGCACGCACCAGCAGGCAATTACGTTGGCGCACAAAGATGGACTCTACTTTGGTAAAGTCTTCGACTGGCTGTATGGATTCCTCGCTCATGAAAAAAAGTCCCTCTAAAAAAAGCTCCTCTGGGCTAGGCGGTTATTAGACACAGTTGATCAAACTTCAACCTGAAAACTTTAATCTCTGAGTAAAACAAAACAGCCAGCAGGTATCGCAGCAATCAGGCCCACCGTGAATTCACGGTGAGCCTGAGGAGTTGGGGCCAGCGCTGCTTAATTGACGCTGATGGTTTTTGGTTCGGCTTTGGCTCGATGTGGTATTTCTAGATACAGAATACCGTTTTCAAGCTTCGCTTTGATATTCTCGGTATCGGCCTCGTCTGAAATTTTCAAACGCCGTTCTTGTTTGCTCAGGAAACTACGCTGCTCGTCCTCGGTCTCCGCCACAATAGAGAGAATGCCCTCATCGATGCTGAGTTTGACCTCGTCTTTGCTAAAGCCGGGGAGTTCAAGCCGAAGCTTAACGCCAAGCTCATCATCGCTGAGAGATTCCACGCTAGCTCGATTATGTTTTGGCTGTGGCGTGACGCGCTGCCTGTCTGAATAAGCAGGCACGAGGGTATTATTGACCAAGCGGTTAAGCTCTCTGAAGATTCCGTTGCTGATTGGGTAATGGGTAGTCATGGTATTATAATGGTGGTTAATCGTTGTTGATTTGATGTGTTCAGCAATCATAGATGCAATCTGTATGCCAATCCGTTTACATTTATCGTATACTACTGGTTACAAGCAGGTTGCAAATATAGAACCTCTTCAAAAAACAACTCAAACACCTCCATAGGTGTCATTATGTCACACACTATTGTCCCACTGGGACATTCCCGCTGCCTACAAACATTCCATCCTCCCACAAAAAAACGGCCACCGGATTAAACCCGATGGCCGTTGTAAGTTGTTATTGCTCGCTTGAATTAAGCAGTCGCAGGAGCCTTCTTATCGAGGGCTGCCTTGGATTGCGCAACGACGCTGTTGAAAGCATCGATGTCGTGCACGGCGAGGTCTGCAAGAATCTTGCGGTCTACCTCGATATTGGCGGCCTTGAGGCCTTCAATGAAACGTGAATAAGTCAGGTCCTGTGCACGGACACCGGCGCTGATGCGCTGGATCCAGAGGCGACGGAACTGACCCTTGCGCTTCTTACGGTCACGATACTCATACTCGCGTGCCTTGCGGACAGCGTCCTTGGCATACTTGTAGAGTTTGGAGCGGAAACCGCGGAATCCTTTGGCGCGTTTAAGAATGCGCTTCCGGCGTTTGCGGCTTGCTGGGCTATTGGTTGCTCTTGGCATGTTTCTTTGTTTTGGAACGGACGGTTATTTTCACACCCCCCGCAGTCTCGTCCATTCGGTCCCGGTTTTCTGTGTTTAGAGCGCCGGGAAGGCTGCGTAGGGGCCACCCGTGATGCGGGTGGTTGGCGTTGGCCGCCGGATTGGCGTTGTTATACGCCGGATTCTTAATGTTAGGCAAAGGGAAGAGAAGCTCTTACGGCTTTCAAGTCTGCGTCGGATACAAGAGCCGCCTTACCCAGACTGCGCTTACGCTTCTGGCTTTTCTTTGTAAGAATGTGGCGTTTCCCTTGCTTCCGGCGAAGAATTTTCCCTGTGCCCGTCACCTTGAATCTCTTGGCGACGGCCTTACGGGTCTTTGCTGTACCTTTTGATTTGGCCATGGGGCGGCGAA
>JAFMDE010000143.1 GCA_017857425.1 Akkermansiaceae bacterium | reverse complement strand
ACTGCCGCTTCGCGGCTATCCCTCATCAGAAATCCTTCATCAGCCCGGTTAGGGCTAGCCCTTGCGGAACTGGCCGGGGGTTTTGCCGACGCGCTGCTTGAACAGACGAGAGAAATAATACACCGCGGAAAAGCCGAGTATTTCTGAGATTTCCGTCACCGTGCGCTGGCTCTCCTTGAGCAGCTCCATGGCGCGGTTCATGCGGATATCGAGCTGATACTGGCGCGGCGACCTGCCGGTATGCTTGCGGAAAAGCGTGCGGAAGCGCGAATAACTCAGGCCCAGGTCTGCAGCCAATGCCTCTAAGTCGATTTCCTCCGTGGCATGCGCCAGCAGATGATAGCGAGCCTTGTCCAGCTTCTCCTCACTGCCACCCAGTGTCTTACTAGAACGCATGACCAATGATCTCACCCGTGCCAGCAGTGCCACCACCTCACCCGCCATCATCTGACGAAATCCCAGAGGGCTCTCCCGCATCAACTGCAGCACATACTGCATCTTGCGTAACAGCTCTTCATCATGACCAAGGTGTAATACCACACTGCGCGCAGGGAAAAACTTCTTCATCAGGCGTTGCGCATACTCCCCCTGAAAACCCACCCAGCTCTCTGTCCAACCCACCTCCGTATCCGGCTTGTATCGATGCCACACACCAGGACGCAGAATTATCATGTCCCCCGCTGATAGCTTGACCGGCTTCTTGCCCTGACATTCAAATACTCCTTGCCCACGTGACAGGTAGACCATCTGATATTCGTCGAGCACTCGGCCCTTTTCCCAGCTAAAAAGATACTCTTCAGGGTGTTTGCCCACCGGATACTCGCTGCCCGCCGGCACGTCATAATAACCAGCATCGAGCACATACATGCCCCAATCGAGCAAAGTCGGCTCTACTGGCAGGTAACGGGAGAACAAATCCAATCCAGTCATTTTGTGCAAAAATAGAATCAAATCGTCTATTTGCAAGATGATAATTTTAGGTCACACTGCGCGCCACCAGTTACTAAGAATTTACCTATGTTTTCGCAAGTCAAAGACCATTACGCTTCGCTCGGCATCGATGTCGAACAAGCACTCACCACCCTCGCCAATACCCCTATCTCACTTCACTGCTGGCAAGGTGACGATGTCGGCGGCTTTGAAACGGGTGCCGGCGAGCTCAGCGGCGGCCTCGCCGTGACGGGTAACCACCCCGGCAAGGCGCGCAGTCTTGACGAACTTCGCCAAGACCTCGATCAGGTGCTCAAGCTACTTCCTGGCACACACCGCCTCAACCTGCACGCCATCTACGGAGATTTTCAGGGCCAAAAAGTCGACCGTGACGCCATCGAGACCAGCCACTTTCAAAGCTGGATCGACTGGGCAAAATCACACGGCATCGGTATGGACTTCAACCCGTCCTGCTTCTCTCACGATAAGGCTGGTAGTGGTTTCACCCTCAGCAGCCCCGACGCCGGCATCCGCGACTTCTGGATCGAGCACTGCCAACGCGCCCGCTCCATCGCTGCCGAAATGGGCAAACAGCTCGG
The DNA here is from genome assembly GCA_017857425.1 of Akkermansiaceae bacterium. Classification (GTDB taxonomy): domain Bacteria; phylum Verrucomicrobiota; class Verrucomicrobiia; order Verrucomicrobiales; family Akkermansiaceae; genus Oceaniferula. Next base: position 3,405 of record JAFMDE010000143.1, on the reverse strand, counting down.
CTCACCCGCCGTCACCAACGTCTGGGTTCCCGACGGCATGAAAGACAACCCCGCCGACCGCCAGGGGTATCGCCAACGTCTCTCAGACAGCCTCGATACCGTCTTCTCTGAGAAGCTCGACCTCGCCCACAACATCGACGCGGTTGAGTGCAAACTCTTCGGCATTGGATCTGAAAGCATGGTCGTCGGCTCACACGAATTCTACATGGGCTACGCCATGAAAAACCAAACCGCGCTCTGCCTCGACGCCGGCCACTTCCACCCGACCGAGAGCATCGCCGATAAGATCTCCTCCGTGCTCATGTATGTGCCTCACCTACTACTGCACGTCTCACGCGGAGTGCGCTGGGACAGTGACCACGTCGTCCTGCTCGATGACCCCACTCAAGCCATCATGCAAGAACTCGTCCGCTGTGACGCCCTACCCCGCACATCCATCGGCCTCGATTTCTTTGATGCTTCCATCAACCGCATCGCCGCCTGGGCGATCGGTACGCGCGCCGCCCAGAAGGCCCTCTTGCTCGCCTTACTTGAGCCACAGGACAAACTTCGCGCCGCCGAGCTCGAAGGTGACTACACCACCCGCCTCGCCCTGCTTGAGCAAAACAAGGCACTACCATGGTCCATCGTCTGGGAAGAATTCTGCCAGCGCCAAGACACCCCGGGAGAAAGTCAGCTCCTTGCAGAGATCAAATCCTACGAAGCCAGCACCCTCTCCCAGCGTAGCTAATCTACTCTAATTAGGACAAATCAACAAAGCCGCGCCACGACCAAACTTAAACTTAATCTATGAGTACAGAAGACCAGACACAGACAAGCGCCTCCTCAGGCGAGTATGAAAACGAGCCGGTTCCTAAAAACGCGCTCAAGGGCGGCAACAAATTCTGGGGCATGTATGCCGGCGAGCACGCTGCAGGTACTGAGTTCATGATCGGGCCGCTGTTTCTGCTCAATGGCGTCTCCCTACAGAACATCGTGCTGGGCCTCTTGGTAGGCAACCTGCTCGCCGTTCTCTCATGGCGCTACCTCTGTGCGCCCATCGCCACCCGTGCCCGGCTCACCCTCTACAATCACCTTGAGCGCATTGCAGGCAAGGGTCTGGTCAAAATCTACAACCTCGCCAATGGTATTCTGTTCTGCTTCCTCGCCGGAGCTATGATCACCGTATCGGCGACTGCCGTCGGCATCCCCTTTGACATGCCGATGCCTTCGTTGGGCGACTGGCTGCCCAATAGCACCAGCTTTGTGCTCATCGTGCTCGGCGTCGGCGCGGTCATTGCCGTCGTTGCTTCACTTGGTTACGAAACCGTGGCCAAATTCGCCAACATCGCCTCACCCTGGATGGTGCTCGTCTTCCTCGCCTGTGGTCTGGTTGCTCTCAAACAACTCGGCGTATCAGACATGTCAGGGCTGGAAAAAGTATGGAGTGAATCTATTCTTGTCGCGCAAGATGGCTCAGCTGAATCCACTATGGGCTTCTGGAGTGTGATGTTCTTTGCGTGGTTCTGTAACGCAGCCATGCACGTTGGCATGGCAGACCTGTCCGTATTCCGTTTTGCTAAAAAAGCATCCTACGGCTGGGCAAGCTCCGCCGGCATGTATGTTGGTCACTTCATGGCCTGGATCGCAGCCGCTCTCATGCTGGCAGCACAGATCAAGACGACTGGCGACACCAACCCCGTGCCCGGACCAATGGCCAATAACGTCGTCGGACTTGCAGGCATCATCTGTGTGATCGTCGCCGGCTGGACCACTGCCAACCCTACGATCTACCGCGCCGGCCTCGCCTTCCAGGCGATGATCCCAGGCTCCTCCAGATTCTGGGCAACCTTGGCCGCGGGCATTATCGCCACCATCGCCGGCATCTTCCCCGCCTTCGCTTGGAAACTGCTGACCTTCGTCGGCCTCTACGGCACGATTTTGGCTCCCATGGGTGCGGTCATCTTCTTTGATTGGTATTTCCACCGCAAGGGCGATGCTGCCAATCTACTCAATGCAGCACCCGCCAAGAGCTTCAACCTCGCCGTGCTTTTTGCCTGGCTCATCCCCGTGGGTATAGCGGTCTACTTCATCCAAGCCCAAGGCATTAAAGCTTGGTATTTCCCTCTGCCCTGCTGGCTAGCCTGTGGCATTCTGTTCCTCATTTTCTCTGGCAAACAAAAACCCACTGCCGCCCAATAATCCCTCTGTCGTCATTACTAACAAACACTTAGACCCATGAAAACCATTCTCAACATCCTCTCCTTGATCGGCCTGGCCCTCACCATTATCCCCTCCATTCTGCTACTTACTGACAGCTTGAAAGCTGGTCAAGTAACCCTGCTCATGACCATTGGCATGGTGCTCTGGTTTGTAGCACGCACCCTGCGTGAAAACCTGTTCCGCCCGACGGAAGTCTCCACCCACGCCGTCGAGCACGACACCCCCCACACGCTCTGATATTGCTGGCAACTCGAACTCAAAACTCGAACTAGCAACTTAAACTTAAACTGCCGCGCAGCGGCCAACTTCAACTCCCATGATCACCGCACTCTATGGCGTCCTCTTCCACTGGATCGGTGGTCTTGCTGCTGGCTCCTTCTACGTTCCCTTCAAAAAGGTTCGCAACTGGTCATGGGAAACCTACTGGCTGACTAACGGCATTGTCTCCTGGCTGCTAGCGCCGACGATCTTCGCCCTCATCCTGACGACCGCCCCCTTTGAGGCGATCCTAGCAACTGACTCAGAAACACTGCGCAACACCTACCTCGGCGGAGTTTGCTGGGGTGTTGGCGGTCTCACTTTCGGACTCTCCATCCGCTATCTCGGTGTTGGCCTTGGCAATGCCATCGCGCTCGGTTTTTGCACCGTATTTGGCACCCTCATCCCCCCCATCCGCTCAGGCACATTTGTCAGTGATATCTGGACACCCACTGATGGTAAAATCGTGCTTCTCGGCGTCTTGGTCGCCGTGGTTGGCATCGCCATCGCTGGACGTGCCGGCATGGAAAAAGAAAGAGGCTTAAGTGATCAAGAAAAGAAAAAGACCATCAAGGAGTTTAACTTTTCAAAAGGAGTGATGATCGCCGCCTTCGCCGGCATCATGAGTGCCTTCATGGCCTTTGCGATTGATGCTGGAGGCCCTATTGGATCCAATGCCGTCGAGCAAGGCACCGTCTCCCACTGGTCGGGACTGCCCATCCTGATCGTCATCATGGCCGGAGGACTCACCACCAATTTCATCTGGTGTATCTTCCTTCATCTCAAGAACAAATCCGGCTACGAATACCTTGCTCGTTACAACCGTGAGATCGAATCCCCCGACGATGATATCCCCCTCCGCTCCAACTACCTCTTCAGCGGCATGGCTGGATTGATCTGGTATCTACAATTCTTCTTCTACACCATCGCCCACAGCAACATGGG
>JAFMDE010000142.1 GCA_017857425.1 Akkermansiaceae bacterium | reverse complement strand
CTCAATCTCGCCTGTGGCCGAGCTGACGAAACAGAGGTTCTCGCAGATGTGTTTGGCAGTGAGTCTGACTCCATTCATCTCACCGGCATCGATATCCGGACACGGGAAATAGGTGAAGCGAGAGAGCGCTGGAAAAAACTACCGAGTAAGGCAAGTGCCGACTTCCTCGTTCAGGACGCCTCACAACTCGACCACCTTAATCAGCTCGGTAGCGAATTCGACATCGCTTTCATGCGCCACCAAAATTTCTGGAACGGCGACACAACCTGGACAAAAATCTATGACGAGGCACTTCACCGTCTCGATGATGACGGCCTATTGGTGATCACTTCTTACTTCGACCATGAGCACCGCCTTGCACTCGATGCCATCCAAGGACTCGGTGCCGAATTAGTCTGTTCTGAGCGAAACTCCGACTCTCGCATCATCACCGACGCGCCGAATAAATCCGTGGACCGTCACCTTGCTATCTTCCGCAAGCCCTGATCCCCACCTTGCTGTGGCTTCGCGTTAACTTCGGCCTTAACTCCGCCTCCAACACATCAGCCACTCCTCTCCTTCACGCGTCGGAAAATGTTTTTTTGGTACGCGCTCCCACTCGAGGGCAAACCATTTACTGAAGTGGCTATGAATAGTTTCGATGTTGGTTTTAAATGGTGGCCCGTCTCCATTCGGATCTTCAGCAAAGGCGAAAAAAACTCCAATCAGCAGACCCTTCGGCACCAATAGTCGATGGGCGGCATCTACATAATCATCTCTCTCATCGGGGGTGATCGCACAAAAACAAGTGTGCTCCCAGATCACATCGTAACGCTTTTCTTCGGCAAGCTCCGCATCAAAAAAGTCCGCCTCCTGGTAGCGTGCTCCCTCAATACCGTTTGCCAACTTTGCTGTTGCGAGTGCGGTTGCTGAGACATCCAGCCCAGTCACTCGGCAGCCTGCCTGAGCTAGCGCACGCACATCGTGCCCGTATCCGCAGCCTGGGACCAATACCTCGGATTGTGCTGGCAGCTCTCCACTTGTGATAACTTCGAGCAATGACGGTGACGGCGCCCCTTTGTCCCATGGAGTATGGCCCTCTAAATAGTCTTGATTCCAGTCACGTTGTCCCATTGCCATGATTACATTTAAAGCGATCTCCCCACCTCTACCAACTTAAAAAATGACGGGAGCATCTAAGTATGAGCCTGTGCCCATAACCGAGAGAGCTACTCGAAATAGGTATCCTCATGGGAGTAAACTGGTGCACAGCAGCAAAGCAAGCGTATCGCTGTCAATGCCTTGATCTGGTGCCAGGCGCTGGGAGCAATCAGGATGGCATCTCCTGGCCCCACTTCCTGCTCATCACCATCGATTTCCATGAGCCCACGCCCTTCAAGAATGAAATAAATCTCCTCGCTGAGTTTGTGGTAGTGGCGCTCCGTGAATCCACCCTCTGGCAGGCTCGCCTCAGCAAGACTCTGCTTTTCCACAGGGGCATTGGTGGCATCGAGAATACTGCGGATAGTAGATCCATCTGCAGTGGTAAAGGGAATCTGGTCACGAAGCTGGTTGACGATCATGCGACTTGGTAACAAATTAGTGCTGTGGAAACAACTCCCGTTACCTGCCCGGCATGCTTTCAGTCATTCGACGTTACACTTCCTCCCTCCGAGGAGTGCCCATGCGAAGTCGATTATGATTGTGAAGTGTGCTGTCGCCCAATGGTGATTCTTTTTTCAGATTATACGGCTGAAGCTCGTAGCCTTGACGATTAGAGATTCCCATAGAGACGCCCATTGAAATGCCTATCCGCCAACACATCGCAGGCCGCGAAGCTTGCCCATTCTTGCCGCATGCACAAAGGATACTGACCCCATCGGATAGCCGCCAGGCACGTGAGGGCGATGATTCCAGCTGCTACTATCTTGCCGCGCTCACCTGCGCTCAGTCCCTCTGGCTACAGGGCAAACCCGCCCAAGCACTACTCCAGCTCAACCATGCACTTGGTGTCGCCCTAACCCCCGACGATATTGCGCTCACTCAGTGGCCTCTGCCTTATCAGGCCAAAGTCTGGATCTATACCCGTCGGCATGAAGAAGGTTTTATTGGCAACCCCGTGCGCCATTATCAGCACCTAGCAAGCCGCATGAGCGGGCCCAACAAAGAACTGCGTGCGTGGCGAGCTTGGGCGTGCTTTCATCTGGCACAAAGCATTCTTCCTGCGGACGAGTTCCCTGTGGATCAACGGCAAATCGAGAAGGAACAGCTAGAAATCCCTATCTGGGATAAAGTTCTTGTGCAGCTCAATCGTATTGGATCACCGGCTGAAACCGACATCCTCAGAGCCCTCTCATGCTAAAGCTGAGCCAAGTATTCATCGCTTACCGCTTGCCTTCCCCCCTGTTTATTTCTACCCCTCCTGCAGATGCCCAACCTTTACGAAACAGACCAAGCCCTCAGCGAATATTTACTCATGCACTACGGCACCGATGCAGAGCTCATGCCTTGGGCATTTGGGCCTGCTGACGCGATCGGATTTCCAAGCCGTACGGTTGCCTATTTCCCTGAGAAAAAAGCATCGCGAGGTCTGGACATTGGCTGTGCCGTCGGCCGATCTACTTTTGAACTCTCCAAAGTATGCGACGAAGTCATCGGCATTGATTATTCTGCCAGCTTTATTGAAGCCGCTGAAGAAATGCGCCAACATGGCAGTATTGATTACCCCATCAAGGAAAGCGGCCAAGTCAACAGCAGGGCGACAGCGAGCATTCCCGAGCATTCCAATCCAGAAGGCATCCAGTTCCTCTGTGCTGATGCAATGGACCTACCCGCAAATCTTGGCCAATTTGATTGTGTTCACGCCGCCAACCTAATCTGCAGGCTCCCCGATCCCGCCAAACTACTCAAGCGGCTGCCTGACTTGGTTTTGCCTGGTGGCCATCTCGTTCTGGCGACCCCATGCACTTGGCTGGAACAATTCACCCCTCCTGAAAATCAACCCAGTCAGGATACCTTTGAGTGGCTATCCGACCTGCTCTGCCCCTCTTTCAAGTTGATCAAAAAGGCGGATGAACCCTTTTTAATCCGTGAAACATCCAGAAAATTTCAATGGACAGTTTCCCTTGTAACTCAATGGAAACGTTGTGTTTGAGGCTTCTAGTGCGGCTTAGCAGCTACGCCTAGCCCCACCCTAAGCTTGACTTTACAAGCAAGCCTGTGTATAGGAGCTTATCTTTGGCAAATAAACGCTGCCATTTTTATCCACATCGGCCACAGACTGATCATACTGATTACTTCACGTGGCCCTCTTTTTACCCGCTATGTTTAACAAAATTCCTTTTTCTCGCGTCAACTGGATCACGAGCATCTTCCTCATCACCACCGCTCTGCTCGCCGTCACCGCCGTTCCCATCTATCTTTGGCACTTCGGGATCGACTGGTTTCAGTTCGGGATGTTCTTTTTCTACACCGTGATCACCATCATGAGTATCACACTCGGTTATCACCGGCTCTATTCCCACCTTGCTTTCAAGGCGAAATGGCCAGTCAAGCTGGTCACGCTCCTCTTCGGCGCGTGCGCCTTCGAGAACTCATGTTTTGATTGGACCGCCGATCACCGCAAACATCATAAGCACGTTGACCATGATGATGATCCTTATGATATTTCCAAAGGGTTCATGTGGGCTCACATTGGATGGCTCATTTTCAAGATGAGACCAGAGGAGCCCGTCGATAACGTCAATGATCTTATGCGGGACAAGCTCTGCATGTGGCAACACAAGTATGTGCACTGGATCGGCTTCGTCTTGGGTGTTGTTGTTCCTACTGCACTTGCCTACATGGTTCAGCCTACTTGGCAATACGCCCTCGGCGGCTTCCTGCTCGCCGGCATTCTGCGCATCGTTGTCGTTCAGCACTGCACCTTCTTTATTAACTCGCTCTGCCATACCATCGGCAAACGCCCTTACAACACCGAGAACTCCGCACGCGATAGCGCCATTATGGCTGTCTTCACCTGTGGCGAGGGCTACCACAACTACCACCACGCGTTCCAGCACGACTACCGCAACGGCGTCAAGCCTTGGCAGTTTGACCCCACCAAATGGATGATTTGGGTGCTCTCCAAGCTCGGCCTTACCAGCAACCTGCGGCGTGTATCGGATGAAAAAATCCTGCTGGCAGAAATGCGTGAAGCGTGTCGCCAGGCAGACAAAGTCAAAGCCATTGAGCCAGCGGCGGCACTCAGCGACAAAGCCATGGAGGCATTTCATGATTTCTCCCAGCGTCTCACCGACAGTTACAACGAGCTCGAACAGGCCATCTCAAACAAGGTAAGTGTATCACGACAAGCAATGGCCCAATGGCAAAAAGAAACTCGCGAGTTTGTGCGCCACGTCTCTGTGATTAATCGCCAACTACAAAGCCCTGCGTAAGGACTTTCACAAAAAACACACTTTAATCAACAGGCCTACACTCTTCCGTGTGGGCCTGTTTGCTTTATCATCTAAACTCTCCAAAGATTCACCCCTAGACAGTCTAACTTTCCTCACTTTCACCATTGCCACCTTAGCCAGACAAGCTTAATGGTTAGCCTTGCCGACAACGTTTTTTAATGACCATGAAAACAATCCATCATCTCATTCTGCTGACATGTATCGCTCAGTTTTGTGCCTCGTGTGCTAAACAAGAAAGCCCAGCACCAGAGCCCATCGAAGAAGCTCCTAAGAAAATAGTAAAACCAAAAGCAAAAGCATCTACTGCCACCGTAGCTGCCGCAACCAATCTCTTTCGCACCCCGTCAGATGATATTGCTCTGCCAACGGATGCACAAATAGCGGAAGGCGAGCAGCCCGCTGCGGTAAAGCCACCAGCTCAACCTAACTATTCATCCCCTAGCATCTCTATCAAACCCCCTGCAGGAAACCCCTCGAGCGGTAAGCCCTAAGCAGAGCG
>JAFMDE010000019.1 GCA_017857425.1 Akkermansiaceae bacterium | reverse complement strand
CCCAGCATCTTTGAAACTGTGCCGATGATGGCACCTTGGTGACGCTCAATAAGCTGCTCGAATGCCGCTTCCTCACCTCCTGCAACCCTAAGCATGAGCGCAACATCAAGATCATTTTCAGAAGGTTCAATACCACTGCTTGTATTATTGCTCTGAATGTCTGCAGGGGTTTTTGGCATAGGGGGATAGTGATCTTGGTCCAGGATCAGTCTCAGGTGTGATGGCTGACAGTTCGGATGGGTCATGATGTTGCAGAGCTAAACCATTAAACCACCGTGATCATAAGTAGTTGCATGAATTTTCATCCTCAAATGAAAGGGATGCAAGGGGATTTTAATTGGAGCTTGTTGACCAGGCCATCTAGAATCAAAGCTTTCCATCAATGCGTTGATTTGCTACTCACAAGTGTATGGGTAAGAAGGGGCATCCGTATATGCAGCAGTCGAAGCAGTCGCAAGAGTCTGCCGACGGCAACAGCGGTTGCGGGAGCATCCTATCTTGGCTTTTTCTGTCAGCAATTATGCTTTATATGGGCGTTCACGTTTATTTCCTGTGGCAGCCTGCTGGCAGTCCAGATGTATTCAATGCCCGAGTGATGGAGGCTAAGGTGGCGGGGGTGAAAATATTTCCAGCCATACAAGCTTATCCTATTGAGAGCATCGCAGGCAGGGTTGAGATCATCGAGGGTAAGTCGATCCAGCCACCATTACTCAAGCAGCGTCTGGCACTTGCTATTGAGCGCAACTACCCCATCACATTTCGAGAAGAGGAAATCAATGCATGGCTAGCTAAGCGCCTAGAAATCAAACAGCAGGGCGTGTTGGCAGAGTTTGTGGAGGTGGGCGGCGTATGGGTTCATTTTAAGAAAGATGAAATCGAACTGATCATTGAACGCAAACTTCTCGGGAAAAACATACACATCACTTCGCTTTTCATGGGCTTTGAGCGTACGAGGACAGGTTATAGTATTTCAAGGCACTCGTGTCATATTGGTCAGCTTAGATTGCCGGGAGGTTTTGGACATTTACTGATGCCTGCATTTCAAAATATGGTCAATGAATTGGCTGATGAATTACAACCGTATTACGACCATGAGATTTTTGATGTGCGTGTTGAGGAAGGTAGGATTACCATAGATCCTCGCAGAGTTGAACACAGGCTATGATCATGAAGAGCAGCGTCGTCGTTGAATTAGACCATGGGTCGTGCCGTGTATGGCTACTACTGATGTTGAGTATTGCCATTGCTGTTATGGCCGATGTGAGGGTTCTGGCTGCAGATGACCTGGAGCCAGATCCTGACAGCGCTAAAGCAGTAGCGAAAAAAATACAGGTTACCAAATTTGGTAGTATTTCTGTGACCGGAGGTGAGCAACAAGTGCGCGGAAGTATTGCCTCCGTTGCTAATGAAATCAGAGAGCAGCTTAATCAATTATGCGGAGATCCTGGGCGTAAAATGAAGTTGCCTTTGATTGTTAAGCTTTATGGTGCTGAGGGTGATGAGGAATTGCCGCGCAGTATTCTAAGTAAGATTTCAAGCTTTCAAGGGCAGTATCAATTATTGCTGCACATTCATCTGGCGAAAGGGGTAGATCAGTATCTGCTCCGCTACCATCTGGTGGAACTATTTCTCTATGAGAGAGGTTTGGCGGATGGCCAGCTCGTTGACCAAGGTGACAGGGTTGTTATCAAACCTTGGCTTATTATCGGCATGTTAGAAGCCATAGATATTCGCAGCGGCGATTCTAATAGGGAGATCTATCAGGCCGATATCGATTTCTTATCTATTCTTCCATTAGAGAAAGTTTTTGATGCTACCGAAAATCAATGGCGAGAGATGATCGGACGTGAGCCTGTCGCGTTCCGAGCTATTTCTGGGGCGATCGTCAATTCACTCTTACGCCAGCCTGATGGAAAATCTGGCATGTCCAGTTACCTTGCAGAGTTTGCGACATTCAAAGGGGAGTATGAAAATTTACTGCGGCGACATTTCTCGGGGATGAACAAGTCGAGTAATAGTCTTGGTAAATGGGTGAATCTCGAGTTGTTGGAGTTGGCTACGGCACGAGTCACGCAGGTGCACTCTATGCTGGAAACGGAATCTAGGCTGGATGGCCTGTTGAAGCTGCGCTATCGTGACCTTGATGGGGCTGCTCTAAGTGTAGGGATTGATGATTACGATCAGGTGCTTAAGCTAGAGCAATCAGAACGCATTGAAGCTGTCGCAGCTGCACGTGCCGAACTAGAGCGGCTTAGTTACCGATGCTTTCCCACCTACCGACCCATTTTTAATGAGTATGACATCATTTTACGCGATATTATGAAGGGTGAAGACAAGGATATTAGTTCCCGCCTCGCCAAATTGATCGATGTTCGCATGAGAATGCAGGCTGCGGCGATACGCTCACGTGACTACTTGGACTGGTATTATATAACGCAGTCTACTGATTTGAGTGGTAATTTCACCAAATACCGAGCCCTCATGGAGGCATTAAAAAAAGAGGAGCTCCGAGTATCACCAGATGACGCTACCAGTCATTACCTCGACCAGGTTCAAAAGATTTACGGGGCAAGTCGGTAGCACAATGTGCTCTTAGCTCCCTTCAGGATTATAGATGATGCGGTAGTCTAGGTAATATTGTCTGAGAGCAACGACCACCGCGTCAGCATACTCGCGGTAGATGGATTTTTTCTCTTCTCCCTGAATCATTTTGGTTTCTTTGTAGTCACCCAGTTGAATGCGTTCGTGGACTTGCTTGTTATTCATTACATAAGGCTCAAGGAAAATAACCGGACATTGGTAGATGCGATTAGCAAGAAGGTTGCGTATCCATAGGCCCGGAATTTCTTTGATGGGACGGGCACGGCTAGCTGCATTAAGGTATTGATAAGCGGGTAGCTTAGTTGCCTTGCTGAGTGATTGGGCCATATAGATTCCCAGTGCTTTTTCTTCTTCATGGCTACGTTGAAGGATTTTTACAAGCATCTCAAAACGCTCATCGTCATGTGCGATTTCTCTGCGGGTAAGTGCTCCGTGTAAGAGCACGTGGAAGTGGTTGTTTTCTGTCAACGTGGGCCTGAGCGGATCACCCCAAGCCTCGGCATTGAAATGTAAGCAGAGAACAAGATCAGGATTGAAGGCCAGATTGACGCGGCGGGCGCGTTCACGGATCTCGCCGGTGCGATAGAAAAATTTTTGCTGATACTGGCTTACCGTTTCCTCATCTGTCTTGCCGAGCGATGCGGCTTTGGCGAGGGCCGCTTCTCGGTAGTCATCTGCGCGTCGAGGATTGACCGGTTGGTTAGAGCCACGAATTAAGTATACTTTGGCGCCAAGATTGATCAGCTCGTCCTTGATGATTTTGGCGGTGAGCAAAGTCATGTCTCCTTCTTTGACAGGCGGGCTATCGCCAATCTGAAACCAGCGAGCTTCAATTTTTGCATAATCCCCACCAATGTGACCGGGGTCGATTGCGATATGGACACCCGCCAAGGGCTTGTCTTTGGTTCCCGGCGGTAGTTCGCCAACGCTATTCCAGTTTCGATTGGGGGAAGCTTCACTGATCACACTTGCAAAATTAAGCCTGTAGGTTGCACCTGGCTTGCTTGTGTCTGTTCGAATGATGGCATGATCTGGATGGATGGTGATGTAACGTTTCCAGGTGTTGTCTGTTGTATAGATTTCCGTTAATAAATAATAAAAGTCGTCATGGGTAATAGTGTCTTGCCAGAGATCAAGTGTGGTCCAGTCTGGCTGCTCACCAAGATCGGCTAAGGTAGCTTCTTGGCTCTCAGGCGGGGTGGTTATCAATGGTTCCTCTTTTTGCTGCGCTGAGGTGGCTGCTTTGCGCTGCATTTCAAGCAGCGCAATATACCCTCCCGCTACAATGAGTAGCACGAGGAGTAGTCCGATGATAGGGTAGAGCTTTCTGCTATGGTTGGGTGCCAGCATAATAGATATTAAAAAAGTTGAGATTGAGGCTTAGTGGTTGGCTGATGTCGGACAGTGTGATTCACTGTGATCGTGATTCGTATTCTTTTTTTAGGAGATATTGTGGGTGAACCCGGGCGCAAGGCCGTGATTAGCCGCTTGCCTGCGCTTAAGCGGGAGAGGGAAATCGATTTTGTCATCGCAAATGGTGAGAACTCGGCTGCTGGTAGGGGCATTACTCCTAAGATATCTATTGATTTACTTCGTTGTGGTGTTGCTGTGCTAACGTCAGGAGATCATATATGGGATCAGAAGGAAATAGTCGATTATCTTCCCACCGAACCTCGCCTATTGCGTCCGATTAATTACACCGAGGGAACTCCAGGCAACGGTAGTGTGGTGCTGGAGACCAAAAAAGGAAAGGTCGGAGTGATCAATGGTCAGGGGCGCACTTTTATGAATCCGCCACTCGAAAACCCCTTTATCTGCATTGAAAAAGAGGCGCAGCGTCTTCGCGAGAAAGAGGGAGTGCAGGTGATTTTTGTCGATTTTCATGCAGAGACCACTAGCGAGTCCATCGCGATGGGTTACCACCTCGATGGTAAGGTGTCTGCTGTCGCGGGAACGCATACGCACGTGCAGACTGCTGATGAGCGTATTTTAGAGCAGGGAACCGCTCATATTACAGATGCTGGCATGTGTGGCCCTGAGCGGTCGGTTCTTGGTCGCAGCGTTGAATCCGTGGTCTGGCGTTTCAAAACGGGCATGCCGACCCGTTTTCCTGTGGCTAAAGGACAGGTCAGACTTTGTGGTCTCGTCTTAGATGTCGATGAAGAGACTGGTAAGGCGCTTGCGGTCGAGCGATACAATGAGCTGCTGCCACTGGGCTCTTAGCTGCTAATCCAAGTGCGCTATTCTTCGCGCTGCAGTTCAACTTGCGCTCTGACATAACGAATGAAGAGGAAGCACTGGTTTTTATCGATGCCTGTTCCCATCAAAATCGTCTCTTTGCCCTTATTTCCCCATACATGTGAAATCATCATCTTGTGCTCTTTAAATGAGCTCAGGGCAGGATAAGTCGCTTGTTGTGCGGGAGCTTGATACACTTGCGAAAATAACGATTCGGCATCACTCCATGCGCGCTGGAGCCGTGTTTTATAGAGGTCCACATCGAGCCCTTCAGATCGCAAAGTAATCTCATTGAGACCGCCTTGTTCATCCCAGTTGAAATAGAGATGGAACGTTAGCTCTGAAATCTTGCCTTTGCATTTGAAAATGCCATTCAGACCTGTTCTTGCAGTGTAGGTGTTGTCGATGGTTTGTTCAACCAGCGGGCTTTGACTCAGTTTCTTAGTGACCGTTTCACGGCTATCGCCAAACTCGAGCTCACCATACACGCCTGCCTGACTTGCTGAAATCAGCAGCAGGCAGCAGAGAAAGAGATAGAAGTATTTCATAGAATTTTACCTTTCAGGCAGTCCGTCACCATTTTTGGATTCGCCTTGCCCTTGGAAGCCTTCATCACCTGGCCTGTGAGGAAGTTCAAGAGTTTTTCGTTTCCGGCTTGAATTTCGGCCACTTTATCCGGGTTGAGATTAATCACTTCATCGATAATCGATTCAATCGCACCCGTGTCAGCAGGTTCAAAACCCATAGCCTTGGACTGCTCAGCGGGGCTGACGCTTGGTTTTTTCCACAGTTCGGCGAACACGTCCCTTGCCTGATTATTGGAAACAGCACCTGCCTCAACGAGTTTGGCGAGCTCAAGGATGTGTGCCGCGGGTAGGGGGCATTCCTGAATGGTGATGTTGTCTTCGTTGAGTTTGGCCAGCACGCTATTGGTAATCCAGTTAGCTACTTTTTTTCCTAGCTTAGGTTCTTTGGCAGCTTCTTCAAAATAGTCGGCAAGGTGTTGGTCACTTGTCAGCACATCAGCGTCATAGGGGCTGAGACCAAAATCCTGCTCAAAGCGCGCACGCTTGTGATGGGGTAGTTCTGGCACATGGGAGCGCATTTTCTCAACAAGTTGAGCCGTTTTGATGGGCAGTAGATCAGGTTCAGGAAAATAGCGGTAGTCGTGAGCATCTTCCTTGGTGCGCATCATCTGGGTTTCACCGATATCAGCGTCCCAACGGCGCGTTGATTGAATCTGGGTGATGCCGGCGTCGAGCTCCTCGGCCTGTCGTTGGATTTCATAGTAGAGGGAACTTCGAACTGCTGAAATTGAATTGAGGTTTTTGAGTTCTACTTTTTCACCGAGCTCTACTTGTCCGTGTGGGCGCAGAGAGACATTCACATCGCAGCGCATCTGGCCTTTTTCCATATCGGCATCTGAAATGCCGCCATACACCAGAATTTGTTGGAGTGATTTCAGGTAGGCGTAAGCTTGCTCGGGAGTCTCGATATCGGGATCGGAAACAATCTCCATGAGAGGAGTGCCTGCACGGTTAAAATCAATGGTGGAGTTGTTGCTGTGGTGCGTTGACTTGGCGACGTCTTCTTCAAGGTGAATACGAGTGAGTTTGACAACCTTGCCGGGTGAGGGGATCTCGTTTTGAATTTCTTTTGGGTAGGCTAAATCGTAGAGTGGCACTCCTCCACCGATGCAAAGAGGAAGATCAAACTGAGTGAGTTGAAAGTTTTTAGGCATGTCCGGATAAAAGTAATTTTTTCGGTCCCACTTTGAGATTTCTGGTGTGCTGCATTCCAGCATCATTCCTGCAAGGATCGTTTGCTCAATGGCATGTTTGTTTAGCACCGGCAAGGCACCCGGTAATCCCAGGCAGACTGGGCAGATATTGCTATTGGGCTCTTCGCCAAAGCTCGTTGCACAGCCACAGAACATTTTACTCTTTGACTTGATTTGGCAATGAACCTCGAGTCCAATAGTGACGATATAATCTGAGATGGGCATAGTCGTAGTGGGATCATATTGCGACCCCGCAAAAATCTATGCGAAATAGTGCCCCAACATCAACGTTTGAATGCGCTAGATTGCTTAAATCTACTCATCAAGTGCAGGATTTCTCGATAATGTGTCTGCGCAAGAGAGCTAGCTGATAAAATTCAGCGAATTGGACTGGATTTCAATGAGTCCTATGCAATATTCCCAACGTAATTTCCATTGATCGTCGATAAATCAATAGAATCACCCACAACTACGATACAGAAAAGATTATGAAGCTTAAATTACTCCTCGTCCCCACAATCGCCAGTCTCCTGTCCTTTACAGCTCAAGCAGACGAGGCAGCTGGTAAAATGGCATACATGATATGCAGTGCCTGCCATAATGCAGATGGTCAAGGGCTTCCTTTAGGGGATAAAATGATGGCCCCCTCTCTTGTGGGTTCGAAGATTGTAACAGGGGATCCCTCTCTTTTGGCTCTTGTCATTCTTAAGGGCATCAAAAAAGAAGGCGCAGAATACATGGGAATGATGGCTTCGCTAGAAATGGCCTACCCTGATGATCAGAAACTCGCAGATGTGATGAGCTATGTTCGTCAATCTTTTGGCAACACTGCAGCTGCAGTCACTGCAGAGGATGTCGCTAAATTCCGTGTTCAATGGCAAGATATCAAAGAGCCTGTATCACGAGCCAAGCTGGCAGAATTACTCGGGGCAGAATAGTCGGCGACTGAAATCCCCTCAAAAATACTCAAAGCACGGTGCTGGTCGCTGTGCTTTTTTGTGTACTAAGCTAGCTGTGTTGGCTACTGAGATGAGAGCGCATCAAAATCCTCAGAGCTCAACTTGATCAGCTTTTGTGATAGCTCTTTATTGGTGAGCGCAGTTTTCACATTTGCCGAGGAAAGCAGGCCGACGGGGTGATCTGATGCCGATACCTTCTTGATTTCTTCGTTATGCGCTAGCTCAAGAAAAGTCGTTTCATTAACGAGTTCGCTGAACCTTGTATCCTTCAGCATTGTGAGGCGTGATGGTTCATGATGGTAGTGGATAAGCAGTTGGCAAAGTTGGACTTTGCCAGCCGGATGGAATAGGTCGGTCCCTGAATGCCAACTACCTAGTGAAGTGCTGTTAAGCCATTTTTTTGCGCTAATGAAATGCGGGATGATGTGCTGATTGGCAATGCTCCATGTATCATAGTGCTCATCATCATTACCGATTTGGAATCGAGTTTGCTGTAACTCTGCAGCAGATCCCAGATAGCGAACACCAGCCAGAGACAGCCATATGAAAACAGAGCTGGCAGCCAAGGTGATCAGGGCTGCCGGAAAACCAAAGCCTATGCGCTGACCTGTTTTTGAGACATTAAATGGATCAATGACAAAATGAAAAACATAGCGAGAGATGATGAACGCCGCTAAACCTGCGCCAATAGCGATGATCCCGCATAACCATGGCTGAGGATTGCTCATCCACGGTGTAATGAGCTGATACACATTCTGGTGCATCCAATACGCGCAATAACCTGAGATGGCTAGGCATGTGATGCCAAGTGTGGTGCGTATAAAGCCTCTGAAAAAGCCAGTAGCCGCGAATACGAGGAGAATGATTGCAATAATGCCAAAGGAGCTAATGCCTGATAAATTCATTAGCGAGAGGACTGAATTACTTGGTACCGCACTGCGCAATATGCTGCAGCGCATGATCACAAAGAACCAACGCGGTCATGGCCTCGACAATAGGAACGGCGCGAGGTAGCACGCATGCATCGTGGCGACCTCTGCCTTTAAGCTCGGTATCTTCACTGCCTGTGGTGACCGTTTTCTGCTCCTTCATGATCGTGGCTGTGGGCTTGAATGCTGTGCGGAAAATAATGTTTTCGCCATTGCTGATACCTCCTTGAACACCGCCGGAATGGTTGGTGCTGGTGCGGACGGTGTCACCGTCCATGTAAAACGAATCATTGTGTTCAGCACCTGTTAGCTGGGTTCCTTGAAAGCCGGAGCCTATCTCGAAGCCTTTAGTCGCAGGGATGCTTAGCATGGCTTGTGCGAGTGAAGCTTCAAGTTTACCAAACACGGGGTTCCCCAATCCTACAGGAGCATTACGCACGACACACTCGACGATCCCGCCGACTGAGTTGCCGTCTGATCTGGTCTCCTTGATGAGCGCTATCATTGGGTCGACAGCGTTGAGGTCACCGGTTCTTACGATATTTGATTCGATGGTTTCCATCGTAACATTTCCTGGGTCGACATCAGCCTTGATGTCTTTGATCGAGTCAACCCAAGCAAGAATTTCGATACCAGGGTAGAGATTGGTGAGGACCTTTTTGGCGATGGCCGCAGCAGCCACTCTGCCGATGGTTTCACGTGCCGATGCTCTTCCGCCTCCATGCCATGCTCGTGTGCCATACTTAGCATCATAAGTGAAGTCAGCGTGTGAAGGGCGGTATTTGTCCTTCATTTCTGAATATGATGAAGGTCGTTGATCCTTGTTTCTGACAAGGATGGCAATAGGAGAGCCTAATGTTTGTCCTTCAAAAACACCGGAGAGAATTTCACAGGTATCACTTTCTTTGCGGGGAGTGACGATCTCGCTTTGTCCGGGACGCCGACGATCTAACTCAAGCTGAATATCTTCTTCGCAAATAGGAATGCAAGGTGGACAACCGTCTATGACAACACCAACGCCGCCACCATGAGACTCACCCCATGTGGAAATACGAAATAAATGGCCAAAACTATTAGACATATCTGGGCACCAATCAAGCAGGTTTGAAGGATCTTTCAATGCGCGATTTATACATGACCATAAAATCTGAGCTTTGAGAGAATAGCAGGGAAGTAACATGCGGGCCTTTTTTCCACTGGCGAAGTTCTGTTTTCTCGTCAATAGTTCGGACATGTACAGCACTCGTGCTTTATCAGCTACGGCATTGTTCTTAATTGTGCTGATTTGTGACGGGTTTTGCCAAGCTCCGACAAGCAAGGTCAGTTCAAAGCCGGATCAGGACCCAAAGGCATTTGCCTTGAGTAGTGTCGTCCACCCCAGAGTCGCTAAGATGGGGCGCCCAAGTATCAGTGAGAGCATGAAGGGCGTGCAGAGCCGCGTGAGCACATCATCACCCAAGGCGCGTGAGCATGTCAGGCAAGGGTTTGCACTAGTGCATGCACAGTGGAACTTTGAGGCGTATCGGCATTTTTCTGCCGCTCTGGCAATAGATTCAGAGTGCATCATGGCTTATGCAGGGGTCACTCTCGCATTGATTCAGCCCTTTAATGAATATGCTGATTATCGCCGGGCAGCCGTGCTGAGGATGCTCGATATGAGCGATGCTGATAATGCTAGGATTAAGAAAGGCCAGAAGGCGCGTTTTTCCGAATCGGAGAGGGGCTTCGTTGATGCCATTGCTGCACTTGTATCGCAAAATCCAGAAAGTGCGGGTGACATGTTGCTGAAGGTTGCCAAGGATGATCCACGTTTTATCCAAGCAAAGATGATTGCCGTGTTTCTGAATAGAGGCGGCTATAATGTTGCCAATGAACCATCACAAAAGCGATTGGATGCCCTGAAGGAAACTCAGCGGCTCATGGAGGAATACCCAGATAATTGGATGGTGCTGGGTTTTTGGTTGATGCTCAATGCAGAGGCCCCATTTAGTGTGGTGAATATAAAGGAAGAAATCCTGCCTCACGCACGCTACCTAACAAAGAAGTGCCCTGATATACCAACATGGCAGCACGCGCTTGGCCATTTTGAATGGCGGGCAGGTAATTACTTGCTGGCTGAGCGTGCTTTTAAACGTGCAATCAAGCTGTATGAGAAATGGATGCAGCGAGAGGGAGTGGAGTTGAATGATTGTGAGGGTTACGTTAAGTCGAAGTGCTACCTCGCTAACACGCTTTTCCAGAGAGATGATTTTTCAGGTGCCATGAAGGTTGCCATGAGCTTGCGTGGCTTGAAGCTAGATCCGGCTCGCCCACAGTCGGCTGGTAATCAAATCATTCTGTGGCGCGCATGTCACCTGCCGGCGCGGCTTTATATAGCGCGCGATGATCGCGAAAATATGGCCCGCGCTCTCGAGTCTCTGCCGCCGAGGGAAGAGATTGAAGCCTTTGTTAATCACTCTAGGTTTCCGACTCTTGCAGGGGTATATATAGAGGCGCTTGCCGCGTATATAGCTAGCCGAAAAGCAATTGATGATCAAATGTTTGAGATGGCTAACAGATTGAGAAATGAAAGGCTGAGAGGCTTGATTAAGAAATTGGCTAGCGTAGTTGATGGCGCCATGATGTCTGCTGATTTCACGCATTACTTCAATGCTGGCAGTAGCTTGGCAGTTTATGATATGGAGCTTGCGGGACTCATTGCTGCAGCTGGCGATGTCAGCGTAAGGTCAACGGCCTTGAATCACTTTATGTCCGCCAGAGATAAGCAGGGTGTTCCTTCTCTGATGATGCCACCACTGGTTCTCTCCCCGATGGAGAACCGTATAGGGGATTACTACTACAGTGTTGGGCGTCATGCAGATGCTTACGAAGCATACTATCAAGGGTTGCAGAGATACCCACACAACATGGCCTCCTTAACGGGGGTTCAACGATCGTTGGTCAATTTAGGGGAGGCAGACCAAGCAGAGCGCGTTGGTAAGCACATCGAGCTAGTGAGGAAAAAGAATCAATAGTATTGCTCTATTGAATCGCTTCGAGGCTCGCTTTGTCGACACCTCTGAGCTCCATGATTCTGATGATGGTAGATTCGATAAGGTTGTTAGGGCATGATGCTCCAGCGGTTACGCCGATGACAACTTGCTTGTCCTTCTCCAAAATGTCCTGGTAGCTGCTTTCGATTTCTTTGCTGTGATCGATGTCGTAGTGAACGACCGTCTCCAGGGACTTAATGCATTTGGCGTTACGAATAAAAAACGTTGGCAGGTTTTTTTCGCCGATTTCAGCGAGGTGAGTTGTGTTGGAGCTATTATACCCCCCAACCACCAGCAGCACGTCCATTGGTTTTTGCTCAATTTTCTCTAGCATGGTGAAAAGCGCGTTTTGGCGCTCCTGCGTCGCACCGCAAATTGTATCAAAAACGTGGTAACTCTCAGTATTGCCATCGCGATCAAGAATGGCTTCTCTGATCTTCTCTTGAAGGGCCTCTGTTTCACTTTGTAGCATAGTGGTTTGGTTGGCTACACCGACGCGTGAGAGGTGGAGGTCTGGATCAAATCCATCCGAATGATCATTGGCAAACTTTTCCATGAATTCCTCCTTGTTGCCGTTGCCGCGAATGTAGTCACAGACGTAATTGGCATCATTGAGTGTCAGGATAATTAAATAATGCCCGTTTTTATCTTTGCCAAGGGCGCGTGAGGCGGTGGCTCTTGTTTCCTCATGCCCAGCTTTGCCATGGATGATAGATGTTACTTCGTTTTTGGCATAGTCTCGCACACGGCGCCAAACTTTCATGACGTCGCCGCAGGTTGTATCGACCACATGGCAGCCGATATCAGCCAAACGATCCATAAAACTTGTTGGAGCTCCGAAGGCAGGCACGATAACCACATCATCTTCTGTGAGGTCGTCGTATTCGACGGTCATTTGTTTCCAGGGGAGTGAGACAATACCCATGTCGCTGAGCTGCTTGTTGACCTCAGGGTTGTGAATGATTTCACCAATCAAAAAGATGCGCTGATCAGGAAACACTTTACGTGTGGCATAGGCAAGGTCGATAGCGCGTTCGACACCGTAACAGAAACCAAACTGTTTCGCTAAACGTATCGTGGTGTTGCCAACGGTTAATTCTCCACCATGAGATTTGATCTTTTCTACAATAGATGACCTGTAATGTTGTTCGACTTGAGCCTGAACTAGCGCCATTACATCTGGGCGACGTACATTGACACGTTTTCTTTTTTGAGGGGCATCTTTTGAATTGTTGGGCATAGGATCGCTGATGAGGTGGTTTGGCTAGGGTGGGCGTAGAGAACTAAATCAAAACTGAGACGAAAAGCACGACCTATTTTTGTTCTGGTTTTCTAAAGGGGAGCCCAAGAAGAAAGAACATTAGGCCGGCAATGCAGATCATCAACAAAATATAGAAAGGCCAAGCAGGCATCATGTCGAGTAAGCTGGCTTCGTTGGGCTTGTGCATGAGGAAGCCAAAGTTGGTTCCTAAGGTCAAATTAGTGAGAAATGCCACAGCGGCATAGCCTAGAAGCCAGCCAAAAGCCTTGATCCAAGCCCCGTGACGTGGGCGCCAACCCAGCCCGAGAGGCAGTAATAGTGCGGTAACAACGACCACCCCGTGCTGCAGAAAAAAAGAAAAGAATACTGGGTGAGGGAAATCATAGGGGAGATTGGGGGTCAATAAACCTTGGAGAGTGCCCGCAAGACCCCAAAAATAGGATAGTTCACAGAGGAAAGGGTTTCTTGTGATGAGGGCAAAGCCACACAGAAATGCGGCGATATCACAGAGGTGGAGGGGGATGACCGCATCGAGCGTGATCGCGCCACCTGTGGATTCCCATGCGGCTTGATTGATGGGGTATGCGGCAAAGCAGCAGAATGTAAGCAATGACAAGGCTGACTTGGCGTGCCCTGAGTCAGCGCCTTTACGGCAGCGTAAAATCATCAGTATACTAATCGCCGCCAGACAGACCAGTGCCCCCGTATGGCCAATGCCGTAGAGATCAAATGCTGCAAACATGCATGATTCTAGCTTTAATCGAGCTGCCTTGGAACTGTAAACTTGTCACCGCGGCATGGGGAGAGTTGAATGACCAACAGATGGCAGCGACTATTCAGAGCACGATGATCCGGGCATCGGCAGGCAGCGGGAAAACCTTCCAGCTGGCTAATCGCTTTCTCGCACTGATGATGCTCGGGGAAAGCCCTGAAAAAATCATCGCCCTGACATTCACCCGTAAGGCGGCAGGTGAATTTACCGGCAGGATTATGACGCGGCTGGCAGATGGAGCATCAAGCGAGCCGCAAGCGGATGAACTAGCCGCCGAGCTCAGGCAGGTCATTGAAGGCACAGAAGCTATTCCGGCACTTGTTGTTGGCTCAGGGCTTGTTTTGCCGAAGATGGATGCCTCATTTTTTCAGCAGAAGCTCGCCGAGCTCATTGATGTATTGGATCGTCTGGCACTCTCCACATTAGACAGCTACTTTGTGCGCATTGTGCGTAATTTCTACCTTGAGCTTGGCTTGAGTGGTTTTGAATTGATGGAGGATGCCTCAATCTCGGCGGAGCGCATGGCGGTGATGAAGGTTATTTTCTCACACCGTAAAACAAGCAAACAAGATCGAGATGGCTTTATCCAGTCTTTCAAGCAAGCCACATGGGGGGAGCAGGAAAACCGATTGTGTGAAACGCTGGAGGATTTCATCCAAATGCATCAGAACCGCTGGCTGAGTAGTCCCGATAACGATTGCTGGGGGAGTGCTGACCAGCTCTGGCTGAGTGGATGCCCATATCCAGAGGGAGATATCAAGGAGCTAGCCCGTGAGCTGCGGACAATGATGGGTAAACCCTATACCCCGCATGCGACCTACATGAAAGGGTGGCTCAAAGTGTGTGATCTACTCGAGCAGTATCAGCCTGGGGTTCCACTTAATCTTAATACCCAACTGAAACGTGCGATCCCATTGTGGGATCAATACAAGCTGGGTGGTAAGGTTGAGGAGAAAAATAAATATGAGATATCGACTGAGATAGGCAAGGTGATGAGCGCCTTGGTGGGCAATTACATCAAAGCGGAAATCGAAGTCTGCATGAAGCGTACGCAAGGTCTCTACAAGCTCATCTCAGCCTACGAAGAACGCTATCGAGATCATGTGCGCAATAGGGGTAAACTTTGTTTTTCTGATTTAACGATGTTGCTGGCAGGTGAGGGCGCGCTGCAGATATGGGATGGAGATGATCGAAACTTGATCGACTTCCGGCTCGATGCACGCTACGATCACTGGTTGCTTGATGAATTTCAAGATACATCCAGGCCGCAGTGGAAGGCCGTTGGCAATCTTATCGATGAGATTATGCAGGATGCCGAAGGGGGGCGTTCGGTCTTTGTTGTGGGAGACAGTAAACAAAGCATTTATGGCTGGCGCGGTGGTGAGCCTCGACTGTTTGAGGATCTCAAAAAACATTACGGAGATCGTCTTGCTGATTGGGATATGGATCTTTCTTATCGGTCGACACAAGCTGTGCTCGATCTGGTCAATACGGTCTGTGATTTATCCGATCCGAAGTGGAGGGCGATTTTTCCAGCGGCTGCGATTGGCCGTTGGATCTATCATGCGCACACACCCAATACTGATGATCCCGGTCATGCCATGGTCATGGAGGCTGATGTGGACGTTAGTGCCACATCGGATGAAAAAAAGGAGGCGCGCTATCGAAGCATGGTCTCGGTGATCAAGAAGGTGAAACCTCTTGAGCGTGGTATGAGCTGTGCCATTTTGGTGAGTAAAAATGCACAGGTAACAGAAATCGTGCAATATCTACGTGCCGAACCTCACTGCTTGCCCGTTGCCTCTGAGTCTGAAACCCACCTTGCTGATGGGCCGATTGGTGCTGTCATTCTTGATCTGTTTCGCTGGTTACGAAATCCGGCGCATTCATTTGGCTACATCCATGTATGCAGTAGCCCACTGGGCGCAGTGCTGGCTGAACTATCTGGAAGCGAGCATCAGCAACAACAATGGCAGTGGCTCACTGATGAGTTAGCTCAACAAGGAGTTCAATGTTTACTCAACCGCATCATCTCTAGGTTGCGGGAATCCCAGCCTATATCTGCATATGGAAATTCACGTCTCGATGAAATACAAGCTGCCGCCGCTGACTTTTCAAGCCGAGGAGGAACCCTGAATGAATGGGTGCAGATGCTGGAAAAACGCTCTATTAAAGAGACCAGTCACGAGGGCATGATTCAAGTGATGACAGTTCATAAATGTAAGGGCCTTGGCTTTGATATGGTGATTCTTCCTGAGTTGATAAGTTCTAGCGAATTCACCAGTTCTGGGCGGGTTGATGCCTTAGAGCGTAAGGGGGAGATGGGGGACCTTGAATACGTGATTAAAAAGCCAAATCAAGCAATCTGCGATGCTGATGATGCGCTAGCTAAGATGTCCGGTGCCTGGTCCGAAGATCAATGTTACGAGAGGTTTTGTAATTTATACGTGGCGCTGACGCGTGCTAAAAAAGCGACCTACTGCATTCTTGATCCAGTGAAGGGGGATTGGCAACCTAAGGCGAAATATGATGATTGGATCAGGGAGGCAACGGCAGCCCATGGAGAACGCCAAGAAGAGATCAATGACGAAAAATGCACGGTGCTCTATGAGTCGGGTGATTGGCTGACATTTGATGAAAGTGTCGTGCAGCCGCTGGAAGCTGAATTACCTGAAGCCTCGGTGAAGCTGCCTCAGGCATCTGCTCGCATGTCGCGCAAGCTGGCAAGCGAGACTACTGCCTACCAAGCGGGTGATTTACTGCGCAATAGTAAGGGCATGAGTTTTGGTGATCGGGTCCACAAACAGTTTGAGCAAATTACCTGGCTTGATGACTTGCCTGAGTTTTCAGAGGCGGGCTCTTCAAAGGCGGTGGCTGACTGCTTACAAGTGCCAGAAATTCGCCATCACTTTGAGCGACCTACCGTACCATTTCAGCTATTGAGAGAGCAGCCGATCGAAACTCAGCATGATGATCGATGGGTCAGTGGTGTGATTGATCGTGCGCTTGTTTTGATGGAGGAGGGTAAACCGAGTGCCATCACCATTATTGATTTTAAAACAGATGCCAAGGAGACGGTAGAATCACTGCGGACAAAGCATACGCCACAACTGGATATCTACCGGGCTGCGCTGCATCGCATTACAGGTGTTCCCGTCGATAAAATCACATGTTATCTGCTGGCAACAGAACTCAAGCAGATGGTTGCAATTGATTGATGTAGCTACTGCTAATTAGCGGCGGCTATGGCGGCGCATAAGGTGATGCAGACAAGGATCATCAGCGCGCTAGCACTGAGCCAATACCAGCCTTTCTTTGTGCCTTTACATGCCCAAAGGCCAACGAGAAATCCAAAAGCCATCCCTGAAATATGGGCTGTATTTCCAATCTGCATCATGCCTCCCCATGAAAGCACGAAGCAGAAAGCCTGCCAGATTAAGAGCCAACGCAAGCTGCTGCCACTGAAACCCTCGAGAAAGCCTGTGAAGCGTGGCCATGCAGCCCACATAAAGCCGCCCAGCGCGTAGACAACTCCTGAAAATCCAATTCCTGGTCCGCCAATGAGTAGTTGCAGGGTAGAGCTGACAAAGGCAGCTGTGATAAAAAAGGCGAGCGTTTTGAGGCTGCCTAGGCCGCGTTCCATGAGTGAACCAAGACGCACTAACCAGAGCATATTGAAGACGATATGCCACAGATCAATATGCACACATGTTGATGCAATCAGTCCCCACCAGCGTCCTTCAGCAAGGTCTTGGTGCGTTGTATACCCGAGAAAATGGGCAAGCTTGTAGGTGGTTACGCTGTTTGCATCACCTCTGTTGAGTAGGAAGTATACAACGACGCACCAGAGCATGACCGAGTAGGTGACAACTGGTAGCACGTTTGAAAAACGCTCGTATAACCTTGAGCCGCGCGTAGGGCCGGCATCATCTGGGCTGTTTGGAGGGTATGGAAAGCGAAACGGGAGTGACATGGTGAAATGGTATCAACGAGACTATAGGGGCAGTGATAAGCTCGAGGCTCTAAGTGATTGGCAGCTTCTGATAAATATCGCTTGCTCCGAGATTATGAAGACTTAATATCAAAAACATGAACAAGATCTTTTATGTATTGTTAGCGGTAGCATTCCTTCCTTTATTTTCATGTGCTGAAAACACCGAGTCTGCGAGAAGGCCAGTGGGGCCTGAGTCAGATGAAAGTTATATGCCATGGAACCGACCCACAGGGCCAGAAGGTGCTGGGGCACTCAGTATTCTTGATCAGCGTTAGTCTGAGGGGTTACCTCATCTGAGGCAGTTTCAATGCTAGCGGTGATAAGGTTCGCCGCGCTGTATCGTCGCGACGCGATAAAGTTGTTCCAGCAATACCACCAGTGCGAGCTCGTGCTGAAGGGTGAGTGGCGATAGCGCCCAGATCATGTCGGCCTGCTCGCGCATGGATTCTGTATGGCCGTCGGATGCGCCGATGAGGTAGCTGGCGCGTTTGATGCCACGCATTTCCCATCCCTGGATACGTGATGTCAGCGCAGAGGTTGTTAGTTTTTCGCCGCGTTCATCAAGAACAATACGCAGGGTATCCTTGCTTGCTACATAAAGGCGCTCAGATACATCTTCACTGCTGCCGTCCTTGATATGTTTGAGCTCGTAAGATCCATACCGTGAGAGCCGCTTGAGATATTCAGCGACACCCGTTTTGGCGTAACCCAGAGCAGGTTTGCCGGCGGCAATGATCTGGTGCTTCATGATGAATAGTAGCCTGTTTTGGCTTGGCTGAGATCACTGCGTTTTGGGACGAAGCCCGCGTTTTGGGACGAAGCCCGCTACACAATATATGCAGCTAGACAATACGCGCAAGCAGCCATGGTAGAAGCTCGCTAATCGCTATACGCTCTTGTTCCATGCTGTCTCGGTGACGTATGGTGACTGTATCGGTGAGGTCTTCTCCATTTTCGCTTTCCTCGCCGAGGGTTTCGAAGTCAATGGCAACACAGAAGGGGGTTCCCACTTCATCTTGGCGTCGGTAGCGACGACCAATCGCAGCAGCCTCGTCATAAAATACGTTCATGTGTGGCTGAAGAAGAGCTTTTACCTCTTTGGCTTTGGCCACAAGCTCGGGCTTGTTTTTGAGCAGTGGCAAGACAGCGACCTTGATGGGTGCCATGCAGGACTTGAAGCGCATGACTTTGCGGATATCGGTCTTGCCGCCCTCCTTGGTGAGGTCCTCTTCATCATAAGCCTCGCAGAGGATGGCTAGGACAGTGCGGTCACAGCCGGCAGAGGGCTCAACAACGTGAGGAATGTACCTTTCTTTAGTTTCAGGATTGAAATACTCCAAGGTTTTACCGGAGTGTTCCTGATGTTTGCCAATATCGTAATCTGTTCGGTAGGCGACTCCCTCGAGTTCTTGAATGCCAAAGGGGAATTCGTATTCGATATCGTATGTCTTTTTGGAATAGTGCGCACGCTCACCATCGGGCACGTCCAGAATGTGTAGCTTGGCACGAGGAACGCCAATTTCCTCGTAGAATTTGAGGCGTCTTTCAAGCCACTCATCGGTGAGCTTCATGCCGTCATCTGGATGGCAGAAATATTCAATTTCCATTTGTTCAAATTCCCGAGAGCGGAAGGTGAAGTTACGAGGGTTGATCTCGTTGCGGAATGCCTTGCCGATCTGGGCAATGCCGAAAGGAATCTTCTGACGTGTTGAGTCCAGCACGTTTTTATACTGCACAAAGATCGTCTGCGCTGTTTCTGGACGGAGGTAGGCGACTGCATTGGGGTCATCATCATCGGCCGAGGCGCCCATTTTAGTCTGAAACATCAGGTTAAACTCTTTGGGCTCGGTCAGTTCACAGTGCTTGTCCTCGCCCTTGGGGAGCTGCTTTTTGCCCTCACACATCGGCAGGTCATCTATTTGGTCAGCACGGTAACGTTTCTTGCATACCTTGCAGTCAACCATGGGGTCTGAGAAACCACCGACGTGACCCGAGGCCGTCAATACCGCTTGGTGAGTCAGGATAGATCCATCCATGCCGACGATGTCATCACGCTCTTGAACGTTTTTACGCCACCAGTAATCCTTAAGGTTGCGCTTAAGTTCAGCTCCTAGTGGGCCGTAATCCCAGCAGCCGTTGAGACCACCGTAAAGTTCTCCGGATTGGTAGATGAAACCTTTGCTTTTACAAAAGGATACGATTTTCTCCATACGTTCTGGATCGGTGTGAGTGCGTTCTGCCATGGCGGAGGGAGACTAGAATCAGAAGGGTAAGAGTCAAGAATCAAGAGATTCATATTGCCAGAATCTTCTAGCCCGTAGAACATATTGCCGTGTCTGATGCTCTCACTGTAACCCGCTTAGTCCGGCGGATGAAAAATCTGCTCGAAATCGAGATTGGGGAGGTATGGGTAGAGGGAGAGATCAGTAATTTGCGTCGGCAGGCCAGTGGGCATTGTTATTTCAGTCTGAAAGACGATGGAGCGCAGATCTCGTGTGTGCTTTTCCGCGGCTCTGCAGCCAAGGCGAAGGCACAGCCTGAAGATGGCATGCAGGCTCGTTTGTATGGGGAGGTTTCCGTTTACGAGGCACGTGGGCAGGTGCAGCTGATCGTTAAACAAGTCGAAGACGCTGGGCTGGGCGACTTGCAGGCGAAATTTGAGTTGCTCAAGCGCAAGCTCGATGCAGAGGGGCTGTTTGACCCGGCAGTAAAAAAGCCATTGCCGAAGTTTCCCAAAACAGTGGGGCTGATAACATCTCCGACAGGAGCGGCACTGCAGGACATGCTCAATATTTTAAAACGACGTGCGCCATGGGTGCAGCCAGTGCTTTACCCCGTTAGCGTTCAAGGCAAAGGGGCGGAAGTGGCGATTGCCCGGGCGATCGATCAGCTAGGCAATCCGGAAAGTCATGACCTGCCCCGTGTCGATGTCATCATCGCTGGCCGGGGGGGAGGCTCACTCGAGGATTTGTGGAATTTTAATGAGGAGGTCGTTGCGCGGGCTATTCACGCCTGCCCAATCCCCCTGGTGTCGGCGGTAGGACATGAGATTGATTTTACTATTTCTGACTTTGCCGCTGATGTGCGGGCACCGACACCGAGTGCTGCTGCCGAGCTAGTCGTTCCCGATGCTGCCGAGCTGCGTGTCAATATAGCTCGCTCTGCGGATGCCCTACAGCGTGCGATGGCGAACCGGCTCAAGCATGATGCGGCTATTCTGAGCTCGGCACGACGTGCCCTGATGCCGCGTGATGCCGAGCGTGCCCTGCGCGAACCGATCCAGAACCTAGACCGAGCCAGAGAAGAGCTTAAGGACGCCGCGGATGGTGAGATAGATGTGCGCTCATCCAGGCTGAAGGAACTCGCGGTCTCGTATGCGGCTCATCATCCGGAACGCGTCATTGAGCGCAGGGTTGAGCAGCTAGGTCACCTTAGATCACTTTTGGAGAGAGCCACTAGAAACGGTCTGAATACCTCAGCTGAGCGTCTGCAACGACTACAATCTCTGGTCAGAACATTGGGGCCTGAGTCAACCTTTGCACGCGGGTTTTCAGTGACGATGGATGCTGAGGGCAAGGTCATTAGAGATGCTAAGGATCTCAAAAAAGGAGATCGTATTCTCTCTAAGTTTGCTCGTGGCGAAGTTGATAGCAGGGTGGAGTAAGATCAGATCAGTGCTGCAGAGATTTGATCTATGACTTGCATTTTCAAGGGGCTGCTGTTTGATCATTCCTATGTCTGATATTGTTATCGATATCGCTGATGTGCGCAAAAAATACCGTGGCGGGGTAGAAGCTTTGCGCGGTGTTTCGTTGCAGGTGCCTCGGGGTGGTATTTTTGGTCTTCTGGGGCCGAATGGTGCTGGCAAGAGCACGCTGGTGAAGATTTTAACGAGCATCGTGCGTCCGACACGTTGCTCCGGGATCATGCTGGGGGCACCTATTGGGGATAAAGCAACGCTGGCACGGGTAGGATATTTACCGGAGCACGCGAGGTTTCCGGAATATCTCAAGGGCGGTGAGGTGATCCGTTACGTGGCAGGTTTGACGGGGATATCGCGTACAGAAGCTGGGCAAAAAGCTGGGCAGTTATTGGAAATGGTCGGCATGCAGGATTGGGGTAAACATAAGATGGCAACCTACTCCAAAGGAATGAAACAACGCATCGGTCTTGCTCAGGCGCTGGTGAATGATCCGGAGATTGTTTTTCTCGATGAGCCGACTGATGGAGTGGATCCCAAAGGACGCTTAGAAATGCGTAATTTACTCCAGCGCATGCGAGACGATGGGCGCACAGTTTTTATCAATAGTCACTTGTTGGGTGAGTTAGAAATGATCTGTGACAGTGTGGCGATTATGGACAAGGGTGAGATTGTCCAGCAGGGGACGATTGCTGAGCTGACGGAGAAGAGCCGGCGCTATGAATTAAAGACCCGCGGAACGATTTCAGAAGAATTGAAGCATAAGCTTATTGCAGCTGGTGCTGAGATTGAGGCAGATACGATGAGTATGGTTGGCAGTGATCCGGCGCCTATTCAACCGATGCTGGATGCTCTGAGAGCCGAAAAAATCACCATCGTTGAGCTGCGTGAGGTTCGGCAGTCATTGGAAGAGCTCTTCATGGAGTCTGTGGGGGCAGCAGGAGTGGGGGGCACTCAGAAGAGATCGACTCCACCACAGTTGCCCGGAAAGGAGCTGGTGAAATGAGACAAATACTGACTGTTTTATGGGACTCCTACCGTCTATTGGCGGCGAAGAAGTTGTTCTGGATCGTGCTGTTTCTTACGGTGTTGATCGCGTTGATGTATGCCTCGGTGGGATTCACTCCGCAGGGGGTTTCCGTGCTGTTTGGGGCTTATGAAATGAAGAATGACCTGATTGTTGAGGGCAGCATGTTTGCGGATTACTTCTACATGATGATCTTCACGGACTATCTGGTGCCGTGGTGGCTGGGCTTTTTTGCTCTGGTGCTGGCCTTGATTTCGGTCTGCCCGATATTCCCTGATTTTCTTAAGACGGGATCTATCGATGTTGCCATTTCTAAACCCATGAGCCGGGTGACGCTTTTCTTGGTGAAGTATCTTGGCAGCCTGCTGTTTGTTGCTATTCAGGTGCTTGTTTTCTGTGTGATCGTTTTTATCGCTCATGGGGTAAGGTTGGATGCGTGGAATCTCGAGATCTTCTGGGCGGTGTTGCTGCTGACCTTTGTTTTCAGTCTTATTTACTGCGTCTCGGTGTTGACCGCGGTGTTGACAAGGTCGACTTTGTTTTCCCTGTTAGTCGCGTTG
Source organism: Akkermansiaceae bacterium (assembly GCA_017857425.1). Taxonomy (GTDB): domain Bacteria; phylum Verrucomicrobiota; class Verrucomicrobiia; order Verrucomicrobiales; family Akkermansiaceae; genus Oceaniferula. The sequence continues at coordinate 621 of JAFMDE010000019.1, read as the reverse complement.
TTAGTCTGGGGGGTGACCTTGTCGATTCAATGGTCGGAAAGCATCATGTATAAAGCGACCTACGTCATGCCGGCTTCCGGGATGAGCATTAACATGAAGACGGGAGCGACCAATAAAGCGGGTCAAGAGCTAGAGGCTAATGCTGAGATGGAGAGGTTTTATGGAATAGTCAGAGCCGTTGGAATGCCATTGCCAAAGACCCGTGATGCGACCTATTTCTTGAGGAAAAAGGTGACGGTGAGAGGCAATAATATGACCATGTCGTCCGCGTTTCTTGAGGATGAGGCCACCGCGAGCGAGCTGCTTGAAGCGAAGGCAATGGAGGATTATGATAACCGTCATTCCGTAGCCTATATCGTAGGTAGCTCGCTGGCATTTGAGGTCTTTATACTCGGTGTTGCCTGCCTCATCTTTGTGCGCAAGGACTTCTAATGTGGGAAGTGGCTAGTAGGTAGGCAGATGAGGGCAGAAAAATAGCCCGCTGCCAGCGAGGCAACGAGCTATGAAAGTGTGGTTGGGGTTTTGTTCTCCCTAGATGGCCTCCGAGGGTCTAGATGGCGTCGGCAATGGCCTCCGAGGGTCTAGATGGCGTCGGCAATGGCCTCCGAGGGTCTAGATGGC
>JAFMDE010000141.1 GCA_017857425.1 Akkermansiaceae bacterium | reverse complement strand
GCTGTCTCAACCCGTAATACGATATTGCCAAAGCTGATGGGCTGAAAACCTGATTTATAAGCGGCATCATATTCATCCTTTGAGAAGTCGCCCTCTGGTCCAACAAGGAAGAAGATGTCTCCCTCAGGAGCTTGTGCCCCAAAGTGTTCTCTCAAATGCAAGGCACGTTCATCGAGTGCCGCGATGAGACGGGTGCCGCCACTGGGCAGATTTTTTAGCCAGGTATCAAAGGGCTCAGGCGTGGCGATTTCTGACAAATAGTTTTGACCGCATTGCTTGCAGGCTTCTAAGGCTATTCGTTGCCACTTGCTGCCTTTCTTTTCTGCGGAATCTGGGCGTGCCACGGTGTGGTCTGTAATCAGTGGTTGGATCTTACTGACGCCAAGCTCAACCGCTTTTTGCACAATAAGCTCCATGTTGCCACCCTTGGGGATTGCTTGGCAAAGGGTGATCGGGTGCTCGATCTTCGGCGACAAGGTTTTGCTGGTGATGCGGCAACGAACAGCATCACGATTGATGTCGGAGATCTTGCAGATCGCGGAGGTGCCATGACCGTCAAAGACCTCTATATCATCTCCCTCACGTGCGCGCATGACGCGGCAGCAGTGCCTAGCTTCCTCCCCTCTGAGTGAGAGGTGTTCATCATCCCATTGATCGGCAGGAATGAAATAGCGGTTCATACAAGGTGAGGATTAACTCTTGTTGGGGTGTGGCCTATGAGCCAAAGAAGCGTTTGGCTTTTTCAACAAAGGATTCTTGCATGGGATTGTTTTTGGCACCAATGGAATCAGAAAATTCCTTGAGCTTTTCCTTTTGTTCCGAGTTGAGTTTTGTCGGGACTTCTACTTGGGCTTCCACATGGAGGTCACCTTTAGCTCCTGAACGTAGGTCTTTGATGCCGCGGTTACGTAGGCGGAAAGTAGTTCCTCCTTGCGTTCCGGCCGGTATTTTAATGGAAGACTTGCCGTCGAGAGTAGGGACTTCTAATTCTCCTCCGAGTGCTGCAGTGACAAAGGGTAGAGGAACCTCACAAAAGAGATCGTTCTCTTCGCGCTTGAAGATGTCATGTCGTGCAACGTGGAGAAATACGTAGAGATCACCCGGCTGACCGCCCCTTAAGCCGGCGTCGCCATTACCGCTGGAGCGCAGGCGAGTGCCGTCATTGACACCTGCGGGAATGTTGATTTTGATGCGTGTGGTTTCGTTCTTGCGACCTTCACCACTGCAATCCGGGCAGGGGTCTGATATCGTTTGTCCTGCGCCATGGCATGCTGGACATTCTGATTGCTGAACAAAGATACCATGTTGGCGGGTTACAACACCCTGACCACCACAGGTGCTGCAGGATTTGCGGCCGCTGCCACTTTTTGAGCCACTGCTGTTACAGGTTGAGCAGGCCTCTAGTTTTTCAATTTCAAGCTCCTTCTGGATGCCGCTGGCGGCTTCTTCGAGGGTTATCTCAAGGTCGTAGCGGAGATCGCTACCGGGCTGTCTGCCGGAGGGATTGCGACGTCTGCGGCCACCGCCGAAGAGGTCTTCAAAACCGCCACCACCACCGCCACCACCGAATGCACCGCCAAAGACCTGAGAGAAGATATCTGATGCATCGTGGAAGCCACCGCCGCCACCAAATCCACCGCCGCCGGCGCCACCATTTTCAAAGGCGGCATGTCCATAACGATCGTAGGCAGCGCGTTTGTCTTCGTCGCTGAGGGCTTCGTAGGCTTCACCGAGCTCTTTGAACTTTTCCTCGGCCTCTTGGTCGTCAGGATTTTTGTCTGGGTGATATTTGATCGCCAGCTTGCGGTAAGCTTTTTTGAGCTCAGCAGCTGAGGCATCCTTGGATGCGCCGAGGACGTCATAGTAGTCGCGTTTGGAGGACATGATGTAATCGCTTGGTTACTGGTCGCTTGATGGCGCGTCGGCCGCTCCAGCATTATGCGCGACGATGATGTTGGATGGGCGTAGCAGGCGTTCGCCGATGCGGTATCCTTTACGGGCCACACGGATGATTTTTCCTTCTTCGATCTCATCGCTGGCTTCTTGGCCAAGAGCTTCGTGGACTTTGGGGTCGAAGTCGCCACCAACTTCGGTAGGTATTTCCTCGACGTTTTGGGAGCTGAGGAATTCATCGAGTTGCTTGTGAATCATTTGCATGCCCATGAAGAGCATAGAACCTTCTTCTTGGGCTGCCGCTTGCATGCCCATCTCGAAGTTATCAAGCACAGGTAGGAGCTCTTCAAGTAGGCTTTGGTTGCCGTAGCGGACAGCGTCGAGTTTTTCACGCGACATGCGCTTACGGAAGTTGTCCAGCTCAGCGGCAGTGCGGATAGCTTGGTCCTTCCACTTGGCAGCTTCGAGTTCGAGAGCTTGCCATGGATCGACTTCCTCCTCCTCGGTGGCTTTTTCGGCAGCTTCATTAAGCTCCTGAGGCGTTTGCTCGGAGCTTTCTTCTACTGGGTTTTCCTCGTTGATGGGGTCTTCGCTTTCTTGTGTCGACTCTTGCATGGGCAAACTCATAGCCAGAGACACGACTTCGTCAACTATTTCATATGCTGCAGGGGCAGGAAAAGAAGCGATTGACTGTAATGGATATCGATGGCAAATGACTGCCGTCGTGCTCAAAGGTCTTGGAAAATGTCTATGTATTGTAGCTGCGGTGGGTATTCTTGATGCCCATCTGATGGTGGCTCAGACCTTGGCGTGGATGAGTATGATATACGATCGAGCCCCTCAAGAGGGCGTTTCTGCGGCACTTGATAGCACTTTCAGTGGTGATGCGCCCTGTGCGATGTGCTGTGCCATTGAGCAAGAGCGCGGTGACACGCAGCAACAAGCTCCGATCCCCGAGTTAAAGCCGACCGCTAAGTTTGCGCCTGTAAGCTGGTCCGCAGTAGATCTTGTGTTTCCGCCAGTATCAATTCACGTGCCTCTCTCACGAGAAGTGCAGGTCGTGGTGCTTGGCCGGCAGGATGAGCCTCCATTGCCGCCACCCCGAGGGTGTTGATTGGTCTATTGTTTATTTTTGCACGGCGTTGACCGTGTCAACCTGCTGGCTGCCTAGATTGAATAGGGCAGGCAGCTTTCACCTAGCACCGTCCTCGAACGAGGCGTGGCACTTATTGTTCACTTATTGTTAATACGCACTTCTTTTAATCATGAAAAATTCTATCTTATCTACAGCCGCTCTCGTAGTGGTTCTTGTTGGTGCTCCTATCCCATTGGTGGATGCGGGCGTGTCTGTTCCGCTTGTCAAAAACTCTACTGAGTGTGCCGGCTGCCAAACGTTTGATTGCACGTGTGCATCGAGCTGTGCTTGTGCCGCTGATGGGCATCATTATTTTCCGTATGCCCCCAGCGGAGTCATGGGTGATCACATTCACCGCAAGGGAGGTCTGATGGCATCCTATCGCTACATGTTGATGAGCATGCAGCGCAACTACGATGGCGACTCGCAAATCCCTGATGCGGCTGCGCAAAATGGCTACATGGGTAGTGCTGCCGAGATGGATATGCAGATGCATATGCTCGGTGTAATGTTTGCCCCTAGTGATAAACTTACTTTGATGTTGATGTCAGCCTATAAGGAAAACAGCATGCTCAATAATATGATGGGTATGCGCACTAAGATGCGTTCCTCTGGTTGGGGAGATGCCACTTTTTCAGCTTATTATGGGCTCTACAAAAAGCAGGCTAGTAGTGCTCATGTTGGCTTAGGCCTCTCAGCACCTACGGGCTCTATTGACGAGCGTATGAGTAATGGTGCGCGCATGGGCTACCCGATGCAGTTAGGCTCTGGAACTTGGGATCTGAAGCCGTCATTGACATGGCTGGGGCAGTCGGGTGACTGGTCCTATGGTAGTCAGGTCTCAGCTGTGCTTCATTTGGATGAAAATGACAACGGCTACACACTCGGTGATAGCGCGATGCTCACTGGTTGGCTTAATCGCCGTATCAACCAATGGTCGGCGGTGTCGATCCGATTGACTGGTAGCAGCTGGGCTAATGTCGATGGTCGTGATGATCAGATGCCGACGATTGCTATGGGACCGATGATGGGGCAGCCAGTGGCTGGTGCTGTTGATCCTGATGCACGTGGCGGATCACGTCTTGATCTCTCCCTTGGATTAAGTCTCTGGGACACAGAGACAGGAGCACGTTTTGCCGTTGAGGCTGGAGCACCTGTTTATCAAAACCTGGATGGCCCGCAGCTGGGCACAGAGTGGTTTTTGAGTGCTGGTGTCCAGATAGCTTGGTAAGAACATTCGCTAAAAAAACAACCAATCGACCGGGCTCTGGTAATGGGCTCGGTCGTTTTTTGTTGGGCTGGCTTAGTCAGGGATTTCGTTGAGCGTGTAGTAGGCATCCTTGTGCCAGAGTTCACTGCCCTTTGCAGATCTTACCCCGTTACTGATGAGGTGATGAACGTGGCCTTTGACGAGGCCGTCGATGATTAGGCGGACTGATTTGCCGTCGGGGGAGGCTTTGGCGGACTTGATCACCGGGGTGGCTTGATCCACTTCCGGGCTACCGTATTTGGACTGGTAGATGTAGGTCCATGCGGCCATTGAGAAAGAGTCGGGCTTGATAGATTTTGGATCAACGGCTTCGGTGAAAGTGAGTTCAAAGCCATCTGGTTTGGCGCGCATCTCGAGAATTTCAAACGGGTTTTTCCCTGTCGAGCGGACACGCTCAAAGGTGAAGGGTTTACTGCCTCGGCTTGCCCAGCCACGGTTGCTGCCACCGATAAACAAAGTGCCGTCGTCGCTGAGACGCATGGGAATAATGCCGGCTTCAAAACCTGAAAGACACTTGATGACCGCTCCTTGGTAGATGCCGTTGACTTTTTCGAGGAACACTCGCTGGACTTCGGAATGAGTCTGCTCACCGACCAAGACCTGATTGGCAAAAGGGCCAAATTTTCCATCTGTGTGGTCGTGGATGATGGCTGTCGGGGATTGGCCGACTTTACCGTGGGGGAGCACCACAGCGGGAGGCATAAACTTGGGA
>JAFMDE010000140.1 GCA_017857425.1 Akkermansiaceae bacterium | reverse complement strand
TCCGCGCTGATGGAGCTCGGCCAAACATACTGCTCCAACAAATCACCCGACTGCGTGCACTGCCCGGTCAGCCAGTTTTGCCAATGCCAAGATCCCTCATCTCTTCCCCAAAAAAAATCAGCCATCAAAACCACACGCATCAGTGAGTTTGCCCTCTTCTCTCAGGATGCTCATGGCCGTGTCTTGCTGCAATTGCAAAAACAGGGCGAGCGCAGAGAAGGCATGTGGCACATTCCACGGCGTGACCATCAGGAAACCCTTGACCTTGCCCTGGCGCACAAAACCACCTACGCCATCACCCGCTATCACGTCACTCTGCGCATCTACGCTAGCCACCCGGATCAAACCAGCGTGCATGAGCACGAGGCATGGCACTCGGTGGACCAGCTCGAGCAACTGCCAATGCCCAGTCCCGACCGCCGAGCGCTGGACAGTCTGTTAGCAGACACCATTTGACACGAGCGCCGCTTGACTCCGAAGACATCCTTCACCACTTTCTTTTTTCACCACTTACATTACCACGTGATTCAAAAAGCATTCATCCTCGGCGCGGGTCTCGGCACCCGGCTACGCCCCTTGACTGACGTCCTGCCCAAGCCTCTGGTTCCTGTCTTCCATGAGCCTATGGCCAATTACGCGCTGCGCCACTGTCAAGCGGCGGGCATCAAGGAGTTCGCCATCAACACCCACCACATTCCCGAGGCGTGGTCAGCAGCTTACCCGGATGGCACATTCAACGGCTCACCGCTGAGTTTCTTTCACGAGCCGGTGCTGCTCGAAACCGGCGGCGGCATCCGCAACATCGCCTCTTTCATCGGTGATGATCCTATCCTCGTTTACAATGGCGACATCCTCACTGACATCGATATTGGCAAGCTCATCGCCCATCACCAGGCATCGGGCAACATCGCCACGCTCGCGCTGCGCTCCACCGGCCCGAAGCGCAACGTCAATATCGAGGGCGAGCAGGTCACCGATATGCGCAACACCCTTGGCGATGCCCCTGGCACTCATCAGTTCACCGGTATTTATTGCATTGAGCCGGAGATCCTCCAGCTCATCCCGGATGAGGAAGTGACCTCGATCGTGCCCGCCTTTATCAAACTCATCGGCCAACACAAACTCGGTGCTGTGGTGCTCGATGAGGGGCAATGGCACGACATCGGCAACGTTCAGGCCTATCGCACGATCCACCGCCAGATGCGAGCGAACAGCACCAATGCCATCCACCCGGATGCAATCATTGACCCCGGCGCCTACGTCGATGCCGATACCTGTTTTATCGGCCCCGGCGCCGTCATCGAGGCAGACTCACGGCTTGAGAATACCATCGTCTGGCCCGGTGTCACCGTGCGCAAAAACTCCATCCTCACGGGGCATATTGTTACGCATACATCCGCCAAGGTAGATGAGGATTAAGTTGAGCCGCTGCGCTGCAGTTTAAGTTGAAGTTGGGCCACTTCGTGGCAGTTCTTAGTTCTTGGTTCTTCATTTTATTAGACAGACAAATAGAATGATAAGTTTTAAGTTCCTTGTTCTTAGTTCTTCGTTCTTAGTTGCCGCGGAGCGGCTGACCTCTGACCTCTGACCTCCGATATCAGCCGCCGCAGGCGGTCTCTTTTCTGCTTTCCAAATTTCTACTTTCTGCTTTTCCTCCATCCACCACAGGCGGATCAACTCTTTCTTCCACTCTTGCTTCAACTCCAACTCCAACTTCAACTTGAATTCTAAACTTCAACTGCATCCACCCCGGTGGATGAAACGCCATGCCAGCTGACACCCTTCTGACTGCGGTCCGTAATTACCTCAAACTTGGACCTACCCATTCCTGCATCATGGAGCCCATCACCAAGGGCGCCTCCGGACGTACTATTATCCGCCTCAAACCGGAAGGTTACCCAACCTACATCGGCATTCATTACACCTTAGATCGTAAGGATAATGCAAACTACCTACCGGTTTCCCAGTTCCTCAAAAACGCTGGCTTCAATGTTCCCGAGGTCATCTATGACAACACAGGACGCCGTGTGGCACTCGTCGAGGATCTTGGTGACGCTGACTTATTAAGCATGAAAGATGAGCCTTGGGAAGTAAGAGAGCCCATCTACCGCTCCGCCCTCGAACAGCTTGACAAGCTCTTCTATACCCGACCGCCCAAGGACCTCGAATTCCAGCCTGCCTTTGATGAAGCCATGTATCGCTGGGAACAGAATTATTTCTATGATCAGCTCGCCGATGAATACCTCGGCATGAATCCCGCCGTTGTCGACGAACTCTCTGAGCACCCTGCGCTTATTCAAATGGCAAAAGATCTGGGCGCCTCATCACGCAATTTGGTGCACCGTGACTTTCAAAGCCAAAACATCATCGCGCATGACGGCAAGGCCTGGCTCATTGACTTCCAAGGCATGCGCCGTGGTCGGCAAGAATATGATCTAGCGTCCCTTGTTTACGATCCCTACATGAACCACTCAGCAGAAGATCGCCAAAAGCTACTCGATCTATGGGAGGAAGTATCGGAGGAAGAACCGATCGCCCCCATTCTTCAGAAGTGTGCTGCACAGCGGCTGATGCAGGCCATGGGCGCCTTTGCTAAAATAGGCCGTCAACCCCAACAGGAATGGTATCTACAGCACATACCGACCGCTGCGGCCATCCTTCGAGACGTAATCGCGGGATCAAACCTTGAAGAACCCCTTCTACCTGTGCTAGATGAGATCGAAACACTTTGACTTCACAAGATCTTAAATCTCGGCTCTTCATTGCAGCTCTCGCCATGGGAGTCGGCTGCGGGGCACTGTATCTGAGCAAGACCACTACCTGGCTAAAAAAGTTAGACGCATCATTTGTCATGATTGCGCTGAGTTACCAAAGTGGCGAACAATTCGTTCATCAGCTTGATGCACAGTCTGATGTCATCACCATTAACAGTGTCAGCAAAGCGCAGGGACAAACAAACCAGGTACAGAGCATTCAAATAACTGACGACCCAGATAAGATCTTTGAATCGTCTCCCCCTTCTGCTCTGGATTACGCGATCATTCTGACCTCCCTGCACAAACGCGGCTACAAGGAAGTCATCCTTACAACGAGCCTGAATTGGGACCAGCAACTTGGGCTTGAGACTCAAGGCTTGGGCCGCCAACTGGCGATGTTTTCGCGTTCAGCGATTGCCCTACCGGTGACCCGGGTAGCTTCACCCCAATCTCTGCCAGACATCCTGAGACGAAGTCTTATTCCCATGTCGCGCGTGTCGGGAAACCACCGCCAACTGCCGTTCATTAACTACGCCCCGATTTCAATCCATGCCGACGGCGGCAAACACACGCTAGCAGGATTTAGCGAAGTGGAAAACATCCCGCCCGCCAAGGGCCACATACCGCTCCTTGCTTACTGGCAGGATGAAGGACTGATCCCCTCAATCGACCTGCTCACCATCATGACCGCCTACAAGCTCAACCCCTCAGACCTAACGGTGGATTGTGGTCGTCATATACGTCTCGGAAAAAAAGGCCCGCTCATCCCTATCGATGAATTTGGTCAAACTCCTGTGCCTAACAAGCCCGCTAAACCCCTACCCCCTATCCAAGCGGAAAAACTCATGCCGCCCACCGACAAAAAGGACCGCATCTCTCCACTTATCCAGACAGCACCCATCGCCCTGATCCACGCAGTGGGTGAAAAGACTTCCATCACCAACACCTTGTCACCTGAGCGCCTCGCCAGCCTCATCGCCCTATCACAAAGCTATCCGATTACTAAAAATGCCGCATCCTTTCCTCGGCTGCCGATATGGGCATCCATGATCCTTCTCTTAGATGTAGCGCTGCTGAGTTTCTGGTTTGGCGAGCTCACGCGCAGCAAACGCTTACTTGCCTATAGCCTATCAGCAGCCCTACTTATTCCCCTGTTGTTTGTTCTGCTGGCTGCCCTGCTTTACCTATCACAACACTGGCTCAGTTTATCTGCCCCGCTCGCCACCCTGATCACAGCATGGGCTTGCCATGTTTTCAGACGATAACTTCAGCGGCCTCATGTTTCCTGAAATTTAGCATTCAGAAATTAAAATTAACTGCTTAGATACCGACATGTCCCTGGACGCCACCATCAACAAGGCCTCAGTCCTCATCGAGGCCCTGCCCTACCTACAGTCGTTCCGCGGCCACACCTTCCTGATCAAAATGGGCGGCTCCGCCATGGAAGACCCAGGTCTGGTGCGCAAGGTCATGCGCGATATTGTGTTTCTCGAAGTCGCCGGCATCAACCCCGTGATCGTGCACGGTGGTGGTAAAGCCATCTCCGCCGCTATGAAAGAAGCAGGCCTGGAGGCAAAGTTTATCGGCGGTTTCCGCGTCACCACCCCAGAGGCGATCGAGATCGTTGAGCAGACCCTCAGCCACACCATCAATCCGGGACTGGTGAAAATGATCACCGAGTTCGGCGGCAAGGCGCACGGCATTCCCGGCACTGAGGTCTTCACTGGCCGCAGAATCCAGGCCACCGATGATGACGGCCAACAAGTCGACATCGGCCGCGTCGGTGAAGCCGTCAGCTGCCAGCTCGACGCCATCGAACAAATCATCAAGGCAGAAACCGTGCCCGTCATCTCGCCACTCGGCGCCGAAGAAGAAACCGGCAAACCGCTCAACGTCAATGCCGACCTCGCTGCCGCCTGCCTAGCTAAGGCACTCAAGGCCACCAAGCTCGTCTATCTCTCCGATGTCCCCGGCATCCTCTCCGATCGCGAGGACCAAAGCACGCTGATCCCCTCGATCAACCGCTCCGAGGCAAACGAGCTCATCTCAGACGGCACCATCTCCGGCGGCATGCTGCCCAAGATCCACTCCGCCCTCGACTCCCTCGACCACGGTGTCGGCAAAGTCCACTTCATCGACGGCCGCACCCCCCACTCTTTACTACTCGAGATCTTCACCCGCTCCGGAGTAGGCACAGAGATTGTTTCCTAAGCCGCTACACGGCTGTTCTTGGTTGTTTGTTCTTGGTTCTTGGTTTTCCAAACCCTGCCGTCTCTACGGCGGGCTTTTTTGTGCCTGTTCCAAACTTCAACTTAAACTCAGAACTTCAACTGCCACAAAGTGGCTCCAT
>JAFMDE010000139.1 GCA_017857425.1 Akkermansiaceae bacterium | reverse complement strand
AAGGAAGCACACGATTTGCTGGAGAAAAAGTTCATCGGCCCATTGGAAGATTTCAAATCCCGTTTCAACCGCCCATTCGATGCCGCACTAGAACTCAAGCAGGAGGTCAGCAAGACCGGCAAAAAAGGAAAATGGAAAGTCAGCTTCGTCTTTGACGATGGCGAAAACGAGCGCGACGAACTTACCGAAGATCAAGTCATCGCTACCGTCACCACTCCTACTGGTTCAGAGGTCAAAATCTACGAAACCCCGAAAGCATGGTATGTGCCCGCCATCACCACCAAAGACTCACCCGAAGGCATACGCATCTCACGCACCATTCTCCAGTGCGAGATCCCCTCAGATCAAGGCGTCCAGCTGATCGAAAAAGGCAAAACCAATCTGCTACCCGGCTTCATCTCCAAGCGCACCAAACGCGCCTTCTCCGCCTATCTCACCTTTGATGCAGCTGCCGGCAAAATAGCCTTCGAGTTCGAGCCCCGTAAAGCCGCCAAAAAAGGTGCCGCCAAAAAAGCCGCTAAAAAAGCCGGGAAGAAAAAATAGCAGCAAGCGATACCGACCGAGCCCGCTATGATGCCATACAACTGCTGGTAAGCTTATCCACCCTACCCGGCTAGCCGCTAACCGACTTGTAAAAACTGTAGTTCTTCTGCTCCAGAGTCGCTTCGTCAGGGATCGGGTAAAAGAGCATCTCGCCCTCGAAGCCGCCACTGGCTATCCAGAAACCATTACGCAGCCTGAAGAAGGACAACTTGTCGATTGCCGAGTCCAGGCTTGCACCCTTGATCCTCTTGTTAGGATTCCCCTTGATCTCCAGAATCTGGTCGCGCAGCTTTTGCGGATGCACATTGGGCAACGGGCTGTGATAAAACGGGTTCGCCTCAATGTGGCCGAGAAACTCATCAATATCGAGATCGATCTGGGTAAACGCCACCACGGGCGCCCCCTTCGGTTGATCCGGATCCGTGATGTATTCGCCAAACTCAGGCGGCGTCATATGGGAAAGCACCACCGCACTGAACGGACAAATCTCCTGAAATGTCCGGACAAAGCCGGTCTTATGCTTCCGCTCATAAGGTGCCTTCTCCAAAGTCAGCACCTCACCCTCGACTGAGGTCACATAAAGATTCTTGAATACAGCAAGATCAACGTGCTCTAACACACGGTAAGTTGCGATAAACTTCGTCCGCTTGGGCGTTCCATCTAGCGCCGGCTTCACCTCCTTGAGTAACTCATCAATACGGAAAAAATCATGCCGGTAAGTGTTGTCGATTTCCGCAAAAATCACTGTGCCGTAATAAAAACGCGAGCTTCCCGTAGCATAATGCCTGCCAAATGCCTCCGGTTCCAACTGCGACGCCACCAGGGCATAATTGGGAGACATAATCACGTAAAAATGGATATTATTGGATTCACTCATGGTTATTAAAAAATGAATTTTTATAGGTTCAGCTAATCAGTCGGACTGAAAAAAAATCATGAACCACAGTGATAACATATACGCTATCGGCACATTCACAATACAGAAACAATCACCGCCTAAAAAAAACCGAAGGTGCCCGTGACACCATCATTTAACCCACGAATAATCGGCATTTTCTGCCTGTTGACACGCATATCATGGATTGCCATTGTCATCATCCACCCTATTGGCTTAGCTGAAATCATTATGAGCACTACCCATCCCGCGTTAAACTCTTGGGTCGATAAAATGACCCAACTTTGTAAGCCCAATGACGTTCGTTGGTGCGATGGATCACAAGCCGAGTGGGATGAACTCACTCAGCTCCTTTGTGAAAGCGGCACCTTTACCCGCCTCAACCCGGAAAAAAGACCCAATTCATTTCTTGCACGCTCTTCCCCAGGTGACGTTGCCCGTGTCGAAGACCGCACCTACATCTGCACCCGCCGTCCCGACCAAGCCGGGCCGACTAACAACTGGGCTGACCAGAGGGAAATGCTCGAGACCATGCACGAGAAGTTTGACGGCTGTATGGAAGGACGCACCATGTATGTCATCCCCTTCTGCATGGGGCCGATCGACTCACCACTCGCCAAAATCGGTGTGGAAATCACAGACTCCGCCTACGTCGTTGTCAACATGCGCATCATGGCCAACATGGGTGCCCCCGTACTAAAGCGCCTCGAAGATGAGAAAAGTGGTGCCGCACCTCGCAAGCGTGACGGCCACACCTTTTTCATCCCCTGCGCGCATAGTGTCGGCATGCCTCTGACCGACGGTGTTGAGGATATCCCATGGCCATGCAATGATGATAAATACATCTGTCACTTTCCTGAGACACGTGAAGTCTGGTCCTACGGATCTGGTTACGGCGGCAATGCCCTGCTCGGCAAGAAATGCCTAGCCCTTCGCATCGCCTCTAACATCGCACGTGAGCACAACTGGATGGCAGAGCACATGCTCATCCTCGGACTCGAATCTCCCGAGGGAGAAAAAACCTACATCTCCGCTGCCTTCCCCTCCGCCTGCGGCAAAACCAACCTCGCCATGCTGGTGCCCCCCAAGCACTGCGTAGAAGCCGGCTGGAAAACCACCATCATTGGTGACGACATCGCATGGCTCTGGCCGCATGAGGATGGCACCCTGCACGCCATCAATCCTGAGAACGGCTACTTCGGTGTTGCCCCAGGCACCTCCTATGACACCAACCCGATCGCCATGGACTCGATGAAAGAGAATGCCATCTTCACCAACGTCGGCCTGACCGATGATGGTGACGTCTGGTGGGAGGGCCTTACCGAGCAGCCACCCGCTCACCTCATTGACTGGAAAGGCAACGACTGGTCATCAAATTCAGAAACCCCCGCAGCACACCCTAACGCTCGTTTCACCGCTCCCGCTTCACAGTGCCCCACCATTGATCCCGAGTGGCAGAACCCGGATGGAGTTCCCATCTCTGCCATCATCTTTGGCGGCAGACGGCCGACCACCATGCCCCTTGTCTACCAGGCATTCAACTGGTCCCACGGCGTCTACATCGGCGCCACCATGGGCTCCGAGGTTACCGCAGCTGCCATTGGTCTCAAAGCAGGCGTGCGCCGTGACCCGTTCGCCATGCTCCCCTTCACTGGCTATAACATGGGCGAATACTTCGGTCACTGGCTCGCCATGCGCAACCAGATCAAACATGTACCGCGCATCTTTCACGTCAACTGGTTCCGCCTCGATGAAAACGGCAAATTCCTCTGGCCCGGCTTCGGTGACAACATGCGCGTGCTGGAGTGGATTGTGAACCGCTGCCACGGTCGCATTCCCGGGCACGAAACCATGATCGGCTGGACTCCTCACTACGAGGACTTTGATGTCGAAGGCCTAGATGACTTCTCAGAAGATGATTTTAACAAGGCCATGGCATTCAACAAAGATGAGTGGAAACAGGAAGTGCTCTCCCAGGGTGAGCTCTTCCTCAACCTTTACGACCACCTGCCCAAGGAGCTCGTCTACCAACGCGAGCTACTGGCAGCACGGTTAAGCTAACAAGTTCGCGCATCACCTCACCGCTAGACATGAGCACATACACCAAGCAAGACGTCGCAGCTACCATCGACCACGCCGTCTTGAAGCCTGAGTTCACCGATGCCGATCTCGCACAGCACGCCGCCATGTGTATTGAGAACGGCGTCTTCAGTATGTGTGTCAAACCCTGTGACGTGAAGACGGCAGCAGCTTTACTCAAAGACAGCCCGGTGAAGGTCTCCTGTGTCTTGAGCTTCCCTCACGGGGCTGACACCACCGCCACTAAAGTCTTCCAGGCACAGCAAGCCATCGAAGACGGCGTTGATGAAATCGACATGGTCATGAATATCGGCAAATTCATGTCCGGGGATTTTGACTACGTCAAAAACGACATTCAAGCTGTCGTCGAGCTCGCCCACCAACACCAAGTGCTCGTCAAAGTCATTCAGGAAAGTGGCTACCTCACAAACGAGCAGATTGCCGTAGCCAGCGAGCTTGCTTATCAAGCAGGTGCTGACTTTGTCAAAACCTCAACCGGCTTTGGCCCAGGATCCGCTACCCCTGAATCCATTGATGTCATGGTCAAAACCGTGGGCAACAAAATGCAAGTCAAGGCCTCCGGTGGCATCCGCACATGGGACGAAGCCGTTGCCTATTTGGAACAGGGTGTAGATCGGCTGGGCGTGGGCTCCACCGCTGCCGTATTACATGGCGCAGAAGCTCAAGGCGATTATTAGCCCAACGTCGCATTCAGCGGCTAGTCCCCTGTAATGCTTTGTTAGCTATGATTACAGACAAAAAAAATATCGCGTTATCGATCAATAATAAAGCGCCCATCTCGGGAAATGGTGTTCTCATTCCAATGAATTCGATGCACATACTCATAATCCAGGCCATAGTCTCGTGTACGCATGAAAATCACTTTACCTGGGGTCATCGTTTCGCACTTAGCCTCTTCCATGAAGTAGGTTTTTTGGTAATCGGCTAATCTCCATTCATACACCTTGATCCTCCCGTCTTCATACTTTCCTAGTTTTCGTTCCCTAGTAACATTGAGAGTGAGATCAGTTCCATTTATCTCTTTCCGCTCTTCTCCGTTACGCCATGGAGGTGTAAATAAAAACGATGAGGTTTCACATTCAACAATACTAGCCTCAACGAGTTTTCCGTAGTCGGAGATGTGATAGTATTTTATGTAGATACGCATAAAAAATGCTAAAAAAACGAGAACCCCCAAAAAACACCATGCGTACTTCATGGGCACTTTAATCAGTTTTAATATAACACCAAAAATTGCGCCAATAATCAGACCTGCAAGGCCACCCCAGATAGCGCCTAATGGCCAAAGATTCGATCCTTCCGCTAGCCCCATACCTCCAGCCAATAAAAGACCCGCCACACAGCTCGAAAAAGACCAGACGGTAAAATTAAATTTTTTAGGGGATGTAGGTAGTGGTGTTGGCGTATTCATAGCTGTATTGTTGCTGAACGTGAGAGGTCAGGGACGTAGCGGAGCGACGTTGCCTGCACCGCCTTGTTCGTCCACTATTTTTGATTAAGCACCCTTCGATTCTCTTTTAAGGCTGATCTTAAGCAATCAATGACGATCAAAAAAGTAGATATACCTAGAATAATC
>JAFMDE010000138.1 GCA_017857425.1 Akkermansiaceae bacterium | reverse complement strand
TATTGAATCAGCTCTTTCCCGAACTCGCCAAACAGATCGAAATGGTCACGCCCAACGAGCAGGACAAACGTCACGGCCAGGCCGTTGCCGCCGCTAGCCTTCCCATGATTGGCAAGAAATGATATCAGTGATCAGGCAAACATCTTTATCCCATGGAAATCATCATTCAGCAAAACAAGCAGGCCGCCAGTGTTGCCGCAGCCAGAGTAGTGGCACGTCTGGTGAGTGAAAAACCTGATGCCGTTTTAGGCTTAGCGACTGGCAGCACCCCCTTACCGCTCTACGCTGAGCTGATCCGGATGCACCGCGAGGTGGGGCTCGATTTCAGCGCGGTGACCACCTTTAATCTAGACGAGTATGTCGGGTTGGAAAAGGAACATGAGCAGTCCTACCATAGCTTTATGTGGCAGAACTTATTTAGCCAGATCAACATCAACCCAGATAAGATCCACATCCCTGACGGCATGACGACAGATGTCCCCGCGTGTTGTGCGGCTTACGAGCAGGCTATTGTCGATGCTGGGGGCATTGATCTGCAAATACTTGGCATCGGTTCCGATGGTCACATCGGTTTCAATGAGCCCACCTCATCCTTCGCCTCCCGCACCCGCATCAAAACACTGACGCAGGAGACCGTGGCCGACAACGCCCGCTTTTTTGATGGTGATGAGAGCAAGGTGCCACGCCATTGCATCACCATGGGCATTGGCACGATCATGGCAGCACGAAGCAACATCATGCTCGCTTTCGGAGGAGGTAAAGCCGAGGCCATCGCCGCGATGGTCGAAGGGCCAGTGGCCGCCATGGTCCCCGCCTCCATTTTGCAACATCATCGGAATGCCAAGGTGTTTATCGATGATGCCGCTGCCGCGCAGTTAAAACGAGCAGATTACTACCGTTGGGTCTACGCAGGTAAGCCGGACTGGCAACAGGACGCTTAGCGAGTCAGGGCGAGGGGAAAAGTTGAGAAAACTTCCCAATCCTTTGTTTACAAGTATCCTAGGGTTCGCTAGAAAAGCCCCCCTGATAATCTGAATGCAGGCGAGCAGACATTGCCTGACATCACCCGACTTGACTCACCCACTAACCAGACAACGAAAAAAACGATGATAGGAGAAGGCTTTGAACTAATGTTGGTTGGAATGGGAGTAGTGTTCTCGTTTCTCGTTTTACTGGTCATCTTGATGAAGATATCCGGCTCCTTATTGAGCAAATTCCCCGAGCCAGAACAACCTGTCAAGCCGTCTGGCTCAGCAGGCTCCGGCCCAGCCGCACGCACATCGGCGACGATGGCCGTGGCCATCGCCGCTGCTCACCGCACCCAAAAAGGGGCTTAATCAAGCACGGCGCTCTATTCACTCACTGAAGATCAACTATTTTTCCAATCTACTAAACAATCATGGCTAAAAACATCGATGTAATGATCACGGCGTTCCGGGACGGATTCCAGAGCGCGTACGGAGCCCGGGTATTTACCGCTGATTTCATGCCCGCTGTCGAAGCGGCACGGGACGCAGGTATCCGGCATTTTGAGGCAGGCGGCGGAGCACGCTACCAGTCACTTTATTTCTACTCCAACGAGGATGCCTTCGACATGATGGACACCTTCCGTGAGAAGGCTGGCCCCGACGCCAACCTGCAGACACTTGCTCGTGGTATCAATGTAGTTGCCCTTGATTCCCAGCCACGTGACATCATCGACCTACATGCCAAGATGTTCAAGAAGCACGGCATGACCACCATCCGTAACTTCGATGCACTCAATGACGTTAACAACCTGATTGATTCAGGACGCTCGATCACTGACCACGGCTTGAATCACGAAGTCTGTGTCACCATGATGGCATTGCCTCCTGGCTGCACCGGTGCACACGACGCCGAGTTTTACGCCAAGACACTCGATGATATCTTGGCCGCTGAGATCCCATTCACCTCGGTGTGCTTCAAGGATGCCAGTGGCACGGCTTACCCATCGACTATTCACGAGACTATCAAGGCGGCCCGCAAGCGCTTGCCCGAGGGCACCCGCATTGTTTACCACACCCACGATACCGCCGGCACAGGAGTGATCTGCTATCATGCTGCGATTGAAGCTGGAGCCGACCAGATTGACCTGTCGATGGCACCTTGCTCGGGTGGCACCTGCCAGCCGGATGTGGCATCCATGTGGCACGCCCTGCGAGGAACAGATTACCGCCTCGATCTTGATATTGATAAAGTCATGGAGGCTGAGGCCGTGTTCAAGGACTGCATGTCAGACTACTTTATGCCTCCAGAGGCCAAGGCGGTGGAGCCATTGATTCCGTGGAGCCCGATGCCCGGCGGTGCGCTTACTGCCAATACTCAGATGATGCGTGATAACGGCATCCTCGACCGCTATCCTGAGGTGATCGATGCCATGGGCGAAGTGGTTCGACTCGGCGGATTCGGCACCTCGGTGACACCGGTGAGCCAGTTTTATTTCCAGCAGGCTTTCAATAATGTCATGTTTGGCAAGTGGGAGAAATTCGCTGAAGGTTACGGCAAGATGGTTCTCGGCTACTTCGGTAAGACTCCGGTCGCTCCCGATCCTGAGATTGTCAGACTCGCCGCGGAGAAAATGGGACTAGAGCCCACCACGGAAAGCCCGCTTGAGATGGACGAGGCCAACCCTGAAAAAGGTGTTGCTCCTGCGGTCGCCAAGCTCGAGGCGGAAGGCTTGCCAGTCACTGATGAAAACACCTTTATTGTCGCCGCATGTGGCGCCAAGGGCATCTCTTTCCTCAAGGGAGAGATGAAAACCAATGTCCGTAAGATCGAGAAGGATGCGCCCGCCGCAGCTAATAGTGCTGGCGGTTCGGTTGCTGATAAACTCACCGTCAAGGTGGGTGGCGATAAGTTTGTCGTCGAGTTCGATGGTGACAAGGCAACCGTTAACGGCAAAAGCTACGACGTCAGTGTTACCGAGGGTGGTGACGACGCATCACCTAGCTCATCAGGCGGCGGTGGCGGCGGAACGCCAGTCTCTGCACCTATGCCGGGCGCTGTTTTTGACATTCTCAAAGGCCCTGGCGATTCCGTCGAGGAAGGTGAAACCGTGATCGTGCTTGAGGCCATGAAGATGGAAATGGCAATTGCTGCCCCCAGCTCTGGTGTGGTTTCCGAGATTCTGGTCAGCAAAGGCGATCAAGTCACATCAGGACAAGTTATAGCGACACTAGGTTAATGCAAAAATCATCATTTTTCACAAAGGGTTCGATTGCTTGCCTGTGCCTAGCCGCACTGGTTTGTTTGTTCATGCCTACGGATCTGTTTGCGGCCGACGTCGCTGCTAAGGCGGCCCAAGCCGTTGAATCCGCTGATACCGCAGAGAAGTCCAAGGTGCAAAGCCTGTGGGACAGCACCGGCCTGAAGGGTTTCTTCGAACGTGGTGAGCCCACGGTGGACGAGAACGGTGAGGAGCAGCTAGGCCAACATGGAATTTTTAAGCTGATCATGATCCTTGTGGGGCTGCTACTTATCTATCTAGGAATTGCCAAGAAGTTTGAGCCGCTACTGCTTCTGCCAATCGGCTTTGGTGGTATCCTTGCCAACATTCCCTACGCCGGCATCGCTGAGCCAGGAGGCTTCCTCTACGCTTTCTACGAAATGGGCATCGGCGACGTGCCTATTTTCCCACTGCTGATTTTCCTTGGCGTTGGAGCCATGACCGACTTTGGCCCACTGCTTGCCAATCCAAAGACCGCACTCCTTGGTGCTGCGGCTCAGTTTGGTATTTTCACCACCCTGATTGGCGCACTTTGGCTCTCCAGTACGTTTGGCAGCATTAATTTCTCCATTCAGGACGCCAGTGCTATTGGTATCATTGGTGGTGCTGACGGGCCTACGGCTATTTTCCTCGCCGGCCAGCTGGCACCTGATTTATTAGGGGCCATTGCGGTGGCGGCATACTCCTACATGGCGCTGGTACCCATTATCCAGCCTCCTATCATGCGCCTGCTGACCACCAAGGCCGAGCGTGAGATCGAGATGAAGCAGCTGCGCCCGGTGCGCCAGATCGAGAAAATCGTCTTTCCGCTCTCAGTGCTTATTATCTGCGCTCTACTGCTACCATCAGCCACTCCGCTGGTCGGTATGCTGATGCTGGGTAACCTGTTCAAGGAATGTGGTGTTGTTGAGCGCCTATCCAAGACGGCTGCCAATGAGCTCATTAATATTGTCACCATCATGCTCGGCCTCGCCGTTGGCTCGAAGCTGCAAGCAGACAAGTTCCTCTCAGCCGAAACCTTAGGCATCATCGTGCTTGGCCTCATCGCCTTCAGTATCGGTACTGGCTCGGGCGTGATCATGGCGAAGGTGATGAACAAGTTTGCTAAAACAGACGCAGGTAAAATCAACCCCCTCATTGGCTCAGCGGGTGTATCGGCTGTTCCTATGGCCGCACGAGTTTCCAACAAGGTCGGCATGGACGCCAACCCGCAGAACTACTTGCTGATGCATGCCATGGGCCCGAATGTGGCTGGAGTGATTGGCTCGGCCGTGGCTGCCGGTGTGCTGCTCGCTCTCGTCGGCGGCTAGACTGCCGCCTGTGGCGGCGGAAGATAGAAGATAGAAGATTGAAGATTGAAGTCCAGCAGGACGCGGTCATTTGCATCTATTCGCACCTATTCTCGGTTCTGTATTTATTGAGTGCTGATCCCAAGTGTCGCGTCAGTGACAACGTATTGTAGCCGTGGGTTTCAACCCACGGAATGGGGTTGAAAAAGGTTTTTCGTCGCGTCAGCGACCGCTCAAATTGAACTGACAGCCAAGGGCGGTGGGTAAATCTTCAACACAGATGAGTGCAGATGGAAGATGATGAACACAGATCGATACGGGCCGCCGGAGGTGGCAGTTCGAGTTGATAGTTCGAGTTGCAAGCGGAGGGACATCTGTGGCCATCGGTGCCATCTGTGTTTTAAATGATTTCACTACCAAGCTTAGCGCCTCTGCGTCTTTGCGTGACCCTATATCAAGTCTTGTGAACCCGCCGATGATGTTCCGAAAATTGGCAAGATATTCTCCATCGACATGTCCCATGCACTTCTATTAAATCAGAGCATGTCTTGGAAATTACATAACGCAATGTGGCCCGGATTAGTGGGCAAGGAAGAAGGATCA
>JAFMDE010000018.1 GCA_017857425.1 Akkermansiaceae bacterium | reverse complement strand
TGTTGCTTATTTTGAAGGGTTTTTGAGCCGAATCTAAAAATAATAGGAAAAAAAACGAAATACGTCTTGCCAGATGGAGGCGCATTTGTATATTCGCCGCCCCCCGTTCGAGCCCAGCGATTCAAATCAAGGGCTAGGACAACAACAAGAAAGCTGCGGGAAGGCAGTTAAACTATCGGGTAGCTCCGGATAAGAGGCGGTTTTCGAGGTCACTTAATATACCTCGTGCCTCTTGGGCGCACCTCGGTAGTTTGATCGTTTCCACTGGCTAGACAACACATCAGTCAGACGTTTTCATAAACCAAACTAAGATTTTCTCATCAAAGCATTCTTGATTTCACCAATCAATCATCAATCAAACTAAAAACACGCAGGAATATGCCTACCATTAACCAGCTCGTCCGAAAAGGACGCAAGACACCAGTGACCCAGTCCAAGTCACGTGCCCTCAACAGTTGCCCACAACGTCGTGGCGTCTGTCTCCAGGTCATGACTCGCACACCCAAGAAGCCAAACTCAGCTCTCCGTAAGGTGGCCAAGGTTCGTCTCACCAACGGTCAAGAAGTGATCGCCTACATCGGCGGTGAAGGTCACAACCTTCAGGAGCACTCAATCGTGCTTGTTCGAGGTGGCCGAGTGAAAGACCTTCCTGGTGTTCGTTATCACATCGTTCGTGGTGCGCTTGATACACTTGGTGTCGATAAGCGTGCACAAGCTCGCTCCAAGTATGGAACGAAGCGTCCTAAGAAGTAATTTTTTTCCAATCTATAAACCAATAATACAATGGCTCGCCGTAAAAAAGTTTACAACCGCCCAGAAACACGTGACCCACGCTACGATAGTCCCGTAGTTGGAAAGCTCATCAGTAAAGTCATGCGCGACGGTAAGCGCTCACTCTCAGAGCGTATCGTTTATTCTGCTATCGATAAGGCCAATGACGGCACAGACACCATCGATCCTCTCGAAGTTGTCACACGTGCTCTCGAAAATGCAAAACCACGCGTTGAGGTGAAAAGCCGTCGTGTTGGTGGTGCCACCTATCAAGTACCTCTTGAAGTTGACGCTGGTCGTTCTGAGTCTCTTGCTATGCGTTGGCTTGTTAACTTTGCTCGTTCCAAGAAGGGCACTCCAATGCACGTAGCTCTCGCTAATGAGATCAAAGACGCTGCCAACAATCAAGGTAATGCCGTTCGCAAGCGCGACGACATGCACAAGATGGCACAGGCCAACCGTGCCTTTGCTCACTTCCGCTGGTAATCCAGCAAACGTCATCCGTTTTTCTAAGTAAAATACGAATACAAATAACCTCCCTCAACACCATGTCCGAGAATCCTAATAATCCAAACCGTCCATACCCTCTGGAACGGACGCGGAATATTGGGATCGCTGCGCACATTGATGCGGGGAAGACCACGCTTACTGAGCGTATTCTTTTTTACACTGGTATGATTCACCGCATTGGTGAAGTTCACGATGGTGCTACGGTCACCGATCATATGGAACAAGAGCGTGAGCGTGGTATCACTATTACCTCTGCAGCCGTTACTTGCGAGTGGATTCAGCATCCTATCGAGGGTGTGACTAAGCTTTTTGAAAAGCAAAAGCAGCGTATCAATATTATCGATACCCCAGGTCACGTTGACTTTACCGCAGAGGTAGAGCGCTCACTCCGGGTTCTTGACGGTGCCATCGTCGTCTTCTGTGGTGTTGCCGGCGTTCAGCCGCAGACCGAGACAGTTTGGCGCCAAGCAGACAAGTATGGCGTTCCTCGCATTGTTTTTGTCAACAAGATGGACCGCACCGGTGCTAACTTTGAAAATGTTTTTCAGGATGTGAAGGAAAAGTTCGGTGTTCAAGCCGTCCGTATTCTGATCCCTATTGGTGCTGAAGAAAACCTCCAGGGCCAAATTGATGTGCTCAACATGAAGGCAGTCATCTACAAGGATGATGATGCCATGGGCTCAACCTTCGACATTCAGGACCTTGAGGGTGACCTTCTCGCTGAGGCAGAGGCCGCACGCGAAGAGCTCCAATCTATCTTGTGTGATTGCGATGAGGAGCTGGGTGAGAAATTTCTCATGGAAGAGGAAATCACCACAGACGACCTCAAGCAAGCACTTCGCCGCGCCACTATTGCCAACCAGATTGTTCCCGTTGCAGGTGGCTCCGCCTTCAAGAATAAAGGGGTTCAATTCTTGGTAGATGCCGTAGTTGATTACCTGCCAAGTCCTCTTGATATTCCAGCAGCTCAAGGACAATCTCCGGATGATGAGTCACTAGAGGTGTTTGCTAAAACTGATGACAACGAAAAATTCTGTTCGCTAGCATTCAAGCTGTGGGCAGACAAATACGTCGGCAAACTTGTTTTCTTCCGCGTTTACTCAGGCATGGTTTCAAAAGGAGACATGGTCTACAACCCGCGCACTTGTAAAAAAGAACGCATCGGGCGTCTTATTAAGATGCATGCTGATAAGCACGAGGACATTGAAACCTGTTACGCGGGAGACATTGCCGCTATCGTAGGTCTTAAAAATGTCCAGACGGGTGACACGATCTGTCAGCAGAATTTCGAGATTATGCTCGAACCACCACTTTTCCCAGAGCCTGTCATCTCGATGGCTGTTGAGCCTAGAACAGTTGCTGACCAAGAGAAGATGTCACTTGCTCTAGCACGCCTATCAGAGGAAGACCCCACATTTGTAGTTAAAACCGACGAGGATACAGGCCAAACAATCATTTCTGGAATGGGTGAGCTTCACCTAGAGGTTATTGTTGATCGCATGAAGCGCGAATTCAAGGTGGAGTGCAATGTCGGTAAGCCGCAGATAGCCTACCGTGAGACCATTAGTTGTGCCGCTGACGGTGTTGGCAAACTGGTCAAACAATCCGGTGGCCGCGGTCAATATGGCCACGTAGTCCTAAACGTTGCTCCTGAAGAAAAGGGAAAAGGAATCACGATCGACAATCTTGTTGTTGGAGGAGCTATTCCAAAAGAATTTATCAATTCCGTTTTATCGGGTGTGCGTATCGCCATGTCAAACGGCATCATCGCTGGCTACCCGGTTGTTGATGTGCACGTCAACATCACAGATGGCTCGTACCATGAAGTGGACTCAAACGAAAATGCATTCAAGATGGCTGCAATCCTAGGGGTTCGTGATGCCTTTAAGAATGCGAAGCCGATCCTACTTGAACCCGTCATGGACGTAGAAGTCACCACCCCTGAAGATTATCAAGGG
This sequence comes from Akkermansiaceae bacterium, assembly GCA_017857425.1. Lineage (GTDB taxonomy): Bacteria > Verrucomicrobiota > Verrucomicrobiia > Verrucomicrobiales > Akkermansiaceae > Oceaniferula. The sequence goes on along the minus strand of JAFMDE010000018.1, from coordinate 21,196 downwards.
GATATTATGGGAGACCTGAATCGTCGCCGTGGCCAAATCCAGGAGATCGAGAATAAGCCAACACATGCTGTGCTCAAGGCACACGTTCCTCTTGCTGAAATGTTTGGCTACTCCACTGCTGTAAGAACTCTTTCCAGCGGACGTGCTGACTACACCATGAGGCCTCGCAGCTTCGAGCAGGTCCCTCAAGCTATTGTCGACGAACTCACCAATGAGTATGCCTACGCTAGCTAAATTATCTATCTCAAGACAACAAAACATCTCTTAACTACTCTAACTAAAATCCGATATGCAACAGCAGAAAATCAGAATCCGCCTGCGCGCTTATGATCACCGCGCCATTGACAAGTCCGCTATGGAAATTGTCGAAACAGCCAAACGCACCGGTGCCAAAGTTGCCGGCCCTATCCCATTGCCTACTCGCATTGAGAAATTCAGCGTCAACCGCTCTGTAAACCAGAACAAGAAGTCTGCCGAGCAGTTCGAGATCCGCACACACAAGCGTATGCTCGACATCGTCGACCCAACAGCGCGCACCGTAGACGAGCTCAAGAAGCTTAATCTTCCTGCCGGTGTAGACATTGCAATCAAGATCTGACCTTCAGTGTTACATCATCACTAATCATTCATTTTAAATCACAAATTTTACCAATACCATGGCACTAGGACTACTAGGAAAAAAGGTCGGCATGACCCGCGTATTTGACACAGAAGCTGGCACATCGATACCAGTCACTGTTGTTGATGTTTCAGGCAATGAATTTCTCCAGGTCAAAACCTCCGAGACAGACGGATACTCCGCTGTTCAGGTTGGATATGACGATCAGCGTGAATTCCGTCTCAATCTCCCCAAGCGTGGCCACTTTAACAAGTATGGCACATCACCCAAGAAGCTCGTAAAGGAGTTTCGCTTTGAGAGTGATGCAGAAATCCCCAACACCGATGAACCACATCCTGGTGCTGCCCTATTTGAGGCCAATCAGTGGATCGACGTCATTGGTACAACTAAGGGTAAGGGTTTCCAAGGTGTTGTGAAACGCTACAACTTTGCCGGTCAACCCGACTCCCACGGCCACATGATGCACCGCCGTCCCGGTGGTGTAGGTGCAGGAACATGGCCTGGACGTATTTGGAAAAACAAGAAGATGCCTGGTCGTCACGGTGTCTATAGCCGCACGGTTCAAAATCTTAAAGTCGTTCAGGTTCGCCCTGAAGATAACGTCATTCTCGTTTCTGGTGCTGTTCCAGGCCACAAGGGTGCTTACGTTGTCATTCGTCCTGCAGTGAAGAAGACAGCACTATCTGCCAGCTAATGCAACCACCGGCGGCTCTGCTTCCGGACATTATCTGATTAACCGATAACTATTAACTGATAACTAATCATGTCAAAAACACTCTCTATTAAAGACGCACAAGCTGTGAACATCCAAGTGGTCGAAGGCCCCAAGGGTGATCAAGCCGTGCACGACCTCGTAACCGCCTACCGCGCTAATCGCCGTAGTGGCACTGCATGCACGAAAACTCGTGGTGAAGTGAAGGGCTCTAATAAAAAGCTCTGGAAGCAAAAAGGAACTGGCCGTGCACGTGCAGGCACCAACAAAAACCCTGTGTGGCGTGGTGGTGGTATTGTCTTTGGACCACGTCCTCGCTCCTATGCCAAAACAGTCAGTAAGGGAACACGTAAGCTTGCACTACGCAAGGTGCTCGGTGATCTCATCAGTGCTGGGCGCGTCATTTCCGTGCCGAGTTTTTGTATCGAAGACGGCAAGACCAAGTCATTTTCCGCAGCTGTTAAAGCAATCGCCGATGTTCGGAGTATGCTTGTGGTTGCTGAAAAATTTGATGACAAAACCTATCTCGCCGGACGCAACGTTCAGAACGTTTTGCTTATTACTGCGGCTGAAATGAACATTGAGCAGCTTCTGCTTGCTGACACGGTGGTCATCGTTGAAGACGCATACGAAACTCTAGCAAGCCGCACAGCCTAAACCATTTAACTACAAATCGTAATATGAAAGATATTTATCAAGTCATCGACACGGTTCTCATCAGTGAGAAAGCCACCCTTCTTCAGGAGGAAAACAACGAATACGTGTTTAAGGTAGACCGCAATGCGAACAAACTCGAAATCAAGCGCGCCATTGAGCAACTTTTTGGAAAGAAAGTAGCTGCTGTCCGCACTCTTAACTGCCGTGGCAAGAGCAAGCGCAATCGCCGCGCTGATGCAGGCCGCACTGCACACTGGAAAAAAGCCATCGTCCGTCTCAAGGATGGTGAAACACTTGACCTCGTCTAATTCTAGATCACGCCCTATATATCAACCTATTTCCGCTGAAAAACGATAACATCGAACCCAATAGCGTATTATGCCTCTTAAAAAATTCAAACCAGTAACTCCATCAAACCGCTACAAAGAGTGGCCATCCTACGAGGAGATTACCAAAACGACACCTGAAAAAAGTCTGACCCGCCCACTTAAGAAGAGCGGTGGACGTAACAACCAGGGCCGTATTACATGCCGTCACAAAGGTGGTGGGCACAAACGTAAATACCGTCTTGTCGACTTTAAACGCAGTAAGGTGGACGTTCCAGCGATTGTCCAAAGTATCGAGTATGATCCCAACCGTACTTGTCGCATTGCGCTTATTAAGTATGAGGACGGCGTATTAAATTACATCTTGGCTCCTGTTGGACTCAGTGTTGGTGATACAGTCATCTCGAGCGCAACGGCAGCACCCAAGCCGGGTAATGCAATGCAACTCAGGCACGTGCCGCTTGGAACTGCGATTCACAATATTGAAATGACTCCTGGAACAGGTGGCAAGATTGCCCGTTCCGCTGGGCAACAAGCTGTGCTATCCAACCGCGAAGAGGGTGGACATGCACTCGTTAAAATGCCTTCTGGCGAGATCCGCAAGTTTAATGAGAGCTGTTACTGCACGATTGGCCAAGTAGGCAACCGTGACCACATGAATGAAGTCTCTGGTAAAGCAGGCCGCAGTCGCTGGAAGGGTATACGCCCAACAGTTCGCGGTATGTGCATGAACCCTGTTGATCACCCCAATGGTGGTGGTGAGGGTAAGTCTAAGTCTGGTGGTGGTCGCCAACACCTCAAATCACCTTGGGGTCACACCAAGGGACAAAAAACTCGCAAGAAATACAAGCCGTCCAACAAGTTCATTGTTTCACGCCGTAAGAAGTAAAAAATATTTAACTGATAATTAATATGCCAAGATCACTCAAAAAAGGTGCTTTCGTTGACCAGAAGCTGCTCTCAAAAATTGATGCAGCCGAAGCTAACAAAGACAAGAAGCCCATCAAAACATGGAGCCGTAAATCCGTCATTACTCCAGACTTTGTTGGACACACATTTCATGTTCACAATGGAAAGTCATTTGTGACCGTCTATGTGAACGAAAACATGGTAGGCCATAAATTGGGCGAATTTTCGCCTACACGCATCTTCAGAGCCCACGGGGGTATAGGTAAGCGCTAATCCGACTGCCTAAAGAACCTGCAAACTTACTTTTTCGATATTCTCATGATCCCAGCAAATCACATTACCTCAGCTATCACCGGAGTTTTACTCCTTGGTGCGGTGTGTGTATGCAATGGGCAATCACTAGAGAGTAGCGAAGGGGGGGATGTAAAGCTCCGTCAACTCCAGCTCCAACTTGAGAAAGTTCAGCAATACAATCACACGCTTGCGCGTGATCTTGCTGCTTCCAAAAATCGAGAGGCTGAGTTGAGTAGGGGATTAAATGATTTACGCCTGCGCTTTGCGGCGCTCGGTGACAACCTGCTCAATGGCGGCCAGGATGCTATCCTCGATGCTGTAAAAAATACAGAAGTCATTGATAAGCAATACCGTGCTGCGGAAAAAGCGGCACTGCAACTTATGGTGGATATGCGGGAATATCTTCGCACCGCCGTTGCGGCCGATCCCGATGCACGGATTCGCTTGGAAACTTCAATACGAGAGCTTGACGTAGCGCTCGGATTAAGGCAGAACCCGCGCCCGCAGCTTACGCAAGGAAGTCTGCAGCATGCAAAAATTATCAGTATCGACGCGGAGAGCGGTGTATTGGTAGTCAATGCAGGAGAAAATCAATCCGTCCGACGGGGAATGACGTTCACTATTATGCGTGGCAAACAGAAGGTTGCAGAGGCGATCGTCACCGATGTTCGCAAGGACTTCAGCGGCTTGCTTCCTACGCATCTAGACGAATCTCACGAAGCAGTTCGGTCTGGCGACATCGCCTCCGTAAATATTTCACAACGATAACTAATTACTTTTACAAATAACTAAACCGATGGAAGTTAAATCCACATACAAATACGCCCGCATTTCGCCTAAGAAGGCTCGTGACGTTGCTCGTGCCATTCAAGGCATGCCAGTGTCTGATGCCCTTGATGTACTCGCATACACTCCACGCAAGGCTGCACAGCTTGTTGGTAAGACACTCAAGAGTGCCGTTGCCAATGCTGAGAACAATCATGAGCTTGTCGCTGACGAATTGACAATCAAAGAAGCCACCGTTGGTGACGGACCTACATTCAAGCGTTTCAAGCCACGTGCTCGTGGTTCAGCTAGCGCAATCCGCAAGCGCACGAGCCATCTCTACATTGTGCTGACTGATGAGGAAGAAATTCCTGAGCCGCGTGAGCGTTCATCTAAGCCTAAGAAGCGTGATCAAGTTTCTAAGCCAAAGAAAAAAGCTGCTGCGAAGTCCGCTAAAAAAGAGAAGAAAGAGGAAGCCGTCGAGGAGGTTGAGGAAGTGAAGGCAGAGGTCGAAGAAGTAGCTGAGGTCAAGACCGAGGCAGCAAACGAAGAAGCCGCTCCCGCTGAGGACGACAAAGGCGAAGACAAGTAACCAAATTTAAAAAACAAAACCATGGGCCAGAAAATCAATCCGATCTCATTCCGTCTCGCAGTCAATAAAGACTGGCGTTCCAAGTGGTATGCCACTGGAAAAGAATACACCGATAATCTTCATGAAGATCTAAAGATCCGAAAGTATATTAAGAAGCGCCTGCATATGTCAGGAATATCCAAGGTCATCATTGAGCGTGCCTGGAACAGTGTCCGTGTTACACTTTCTACAGCCCGTCCCGGTCTTGTGATTGGTCGTAAAGGATCTGAGATCGAGAGGATGACCAATGAGATTTCTCAGCTCTGCGGTGGCTGCCAAGTGAAAGTTGACATCCTTGAGATTCGCAAGCCTGAACTCGATGCTCAGCTTGTCGCTGAAAATGTTGCCGTTCAGCTTGAACGTCGTATTGCATTTCGCCGGGCCATGAAACGTGCCATCCAAACAGGCATGGAATTCGGTGCAGAAGGTATTCGTATCCGTTGTGCAGGTCGCCTCGGTGGTGCTGATATTGCCCGCGCTGAATCATATCGTGAGGGCACCGTGCCGCTCCAGACACTCCGTGTGCCAATCGATTACGGTTTCGCGGAAGCCGCTACCGTCTACGGTATCATCGGCATCAAGTGCTGGATCAATAAAAAGGAAGAAAAGGAAGAAAAAGGCGGCGGCGGAGGTCGTCCCCGCGGTGGTCAACGCCGTGAACGTAACGATCGTAACAACGGCTAGTCGACAACTGCTGACTAGCAAATTCATATAACTAACAAATTTTAATTAGGAGGATAATATCATGCCATTAATGCCAAAAAGAGTGAAGTTCCGCAAGTCTCATCGCGGAAACCGCGGCGGAAACGCCCAGCGCGGAAACACCGTGAGCTTCGGTGACTTCGGCCTTCAGTGCCTCGGTCGCGGATGGATGACCAATCGTCAGATCGAAGCTTGCCGTGTGGCCATCAACCGTCAGCTTAAGCGTAAAGGAAAAGTTTGGATCCGTGTATTTCCTCACAAGTCTGTCACAGCAAAGCCAGCTGAAACTCGTATGGGTAAAGGTAAAGGTGCTGTCGAGGCTTGGGTCGCGGTGATTCGTCCTGGAACGATGCTTTTTGAAGTTGCAGGTGTTTCTGAAACAGCAGCGAAGGAAGCTCTACGTTTGGCGTCCTACAAGCTTGGCGTTCCTACCCGCTTCGTTGTCCGTGGAAACCACAGCTAAAGATATACAACTTCGATAACCTACAAACAATTTTTTAAGCCATGGCCCAGTCCAATATCACAGAAATCCGCGAGCTCACCACTGAGGAGCTCATTAGCCGTCTGCGTGACCTCAAGCAGGAGTCACTTACCCTCCGCTTGCAGCAAGCGACGGGACAGCTGGAAAATACAGCACGCCGTAAACTCGTTCGTCGCGAGGTTGCACGTGTGCAAACTACACTCTCCGAGCGCCGTCTCCAGAGTTAAGCTAATTAACTAATTATTCAACATTATCAATCATGAGCGAATCTGAAACCAAAACACAAGGTATCCGCAAGACCCGCGTCGGTATTGTAATCTCCACATCTATGGATAAGACCATCGTCGTGGAATACACCAACCGCGTGCCCCACCCACGCTTCAAGAAGATCATTAAGCGATCCAAGAAGTTCTACGCCCACGATGAGAATGGTGAGGCTGCAGTAGGTGATAAGGTCAGCATTATCGAAACAAAGCCTATTTCTAAAAAGAAGTGCTGGAAGCTCCAAGAAGTTCTCACTCACTAATTCATCGGTATATTGCTTAGCGGCAATACCGGTAATTATTAATCACCAATAACCAACAAAACATTTTACTGCCATGATCCAGATGGAATCCAAAGTTCAAATCGCCGATAACACCGGTGCACGTGTTGCCAAGATGATCGGCGTCATTGGCAAGCGTACCAAGGTGGCTCGTGTTGGCGATGTTATCACAGCTCACGTTAGGGAAGCTATCCCGACGGCAAGCATCAAAAAAGGCGAGGTCGTCAAGGCTGTCGTTGTTCGCTCTGCGTATCCCGTGCGTCGTGCTGATGGCTCTGTGCTTCGTTTTGATAGCAACGCAATCGTCATTATCGATAAAGACGGAAATCCAAGAGGTACCCGCATCTTTGGCCCGGTCGCTCGTGAATTGCGCGACAAGCGCTACATGAAGATTGTATCACTCGCCCCTGAGGTTCTCTAATCAAACTATTAACTCTATTTACAATGCGTATAAAAACACACGTAAGAAAAGGTGACGAAGTCGAGGTTGTCGCAGGTAACCACAAGGGCAAACGCGGCACCGTTCTCTCAGTCAACGCGGCTAAGGGCCAAGTCGTTGTCGAGGGCGCTCGCGTCATGAAAAAAGCCATCCGCAAGTCGGAGCAAAATCCGGACGGCGGCATCGTCGAACAAGATGGCCCAATTGCTATCTCCAACGTCAAAAAAATCTCCTGAACTCATTTTTCGATGCCCTAAACGGGACGTCGTTCAAAAACCCCAGCGCTTAAGCGACCCAACAATAAGCTGACCCGCATACCATGAAACCAACACTACAATCCTACTACAAAGACAAGGCTGTCCCAGCTCTCAAAGAGCAGCATGGCTACACCAATCCACACCAGGTCCCCACCCTGGAAAAAATCGTTGTCACAACTCACGTTGGCTCTGCTTCCGATCGTAAGCAAGCCGTTGAGGATGCCATCGAAGATATTTGCAAGATCACTGGGCAGAAGCCAAGTATTTCATATGCTCGTAAGAGTGTAGCAAACTTCAAGGTGCGTGAAGGTGAAGCTGTAGGTGCTCGTGTCACCTTGCGTGGCAACCACATGTGGGAGTTCTTGGACCGTTTCATCAACATCACGGCACCCAATATTCGTGACTTCCGTGGCATTACCCCTAAGAGCTTTGATGGTCGTGGTAACTATGCGCTAGGCATTGACGACCAGGCCATTTTCCCTGAAATCGAGCTCGATAAGATTAAGCGTCAGCTTGGCTTTGATCTCATTTTTGTAACTTCCGCAAACACAGATGATGAGGGGCGTGCGCTTCTCAAGGCACTCGGCATGCCATTCCGTGAACCTAAGAAAGCCGACGACGCTGCTTAATTATCACGTAGCAATCAACGATTAACAATTTAAAGAATTACAAGCACTATGGCAGTTTTAAGTGACCCAATTTCCGATTTTCTCACCCGTCTGAAGAACGCATCACGCGCAGGCAACGAGGCATTCAAGGCCCCTCATTCTAAAATCAAGGAGGCGATCGCAAAGATTCTCCAAGACGAAGGCTACATCTGGAACTACGAGGTAGATTCCACAGGTAAGTTCCCTGAGATTAAGGTAAAAGTTAAGTATGCTGATAATGGAAACCCCATTCTCACAGATCTCAAGCGCGTATCCAAACCTGGAATACGACGTTATGTTGGTGCGGGAGAAATTCCGCGTGTCCTCAATGGCCTGGGAATATCCATCGTGTCTACCTCAAAGGGGCTCAAGACCGGTGCTGTTGCTCGCAGGGAAAAACTCGGAGGTGAAGTCCTCGCGTTTGTTTGGTAATTCGTTGCCCGTAAACATAAAATTAGGAATACAACATTATGTCACGTATTGGATTAAAAAATATCGATCTTCCCGAAAAGGTCAGTGTCAAAACTGACAGCAATGGTCTCGTTACCGTTGAAGGACCCAAAGGAAAGCTAGAGTGGACAATGCCAGAAGGCATTTCATTGGAAGAAGCTGAAGGCACCGTTACTGTAAAACGTGCTAATGAGCACCGCCGCCAGAAAGCACTTCACGGAACATCCCGCAGTTTGATTAGCAACATGATTGAGGGCGTGACCAACGGCTTTGTTAAACAGCTTGAGATTCAGGGTGTTGGTTTTCGTGCTGCTGTCAAAGGTAAGGACCTTGACCTCAGCCTCGGCAAGAGCCACCCGATTTTGCACCCGATTCCTGAGGGAATTCAAGTCACTGTTGACCAGAACACCAATATCAAGGTGGAGGGCATCGATAAGCAAGTTGTCGGACAGTTTGCAGCTGAAGTTCGTCGCTATTATCCACCAGAGCCATTTAAGGGCAAAGGCGTCCGCTACGTAGGTGAACGAGTCCGCCGTAAGGCAGGTAAGAGCGTTCAGTAATCAAAATTAACCTGCATAATTACTAAAGCACAAAACTATTTTAGAACAATGAGCACTCTCAATCGCAAAAAAGTCCGTCAACGGATTCATCGCCGCATCCGTAAAAAGGTTTCCGGCAACGCTTCTTGCCCCCGCTTGGCTGTTAGCTATTCCAATCAGCACATCTATGCCCAAATCATTGATGATGTAGCCGGTGCCACACTGTGTGCCGCATCTAGTCTTGATAAGGGCCTAGAAAATGTAGCATCCAACCAAGCCACAGCCCAGAAGGTTGGTGAACTTGTCGCCAGCCGCGCCAAGGAAGCCAACATTTCAAAGGTGGTATTTGATCGTGGCGGTCACCTCTACCACGGAAAAATCAAAGCACTCGCAGACTCCGCTCGTGAGGCTGGACTTCAATTCTAATCCATTTCAAAATCATGGCTGATAATCAAAACGAAAATAGCACACCAGCTGAGGCAAGCAATGCCCCAGCACCTGAAGCCAAAGCAGAGACTGCACCGGCATCTGAAGCTCCGGCACCCGCATCTCAAGCACCGGCATCTACACCAGCAACTCAAACAGCAGCACCCTCTGATGACTCAGGTAATCACCGGGGTGGTGGTCATGGTGGTGGACGTGGACGTGGACGTGGACGTGGACAGAGGCAAGCACCTCCGAAACCAATGACTGAAGACGGCAAGGAACTGACTGAGAAGGTCGTTTTCATCAACCGTTGTGCTACAGCTACTAAAGGTGGCCGCCGCTTTAGTTTCTCTGCCCTGATGGTATCAGGTGACAAGGAAGGTCGAGTCGGAGTTGGCTTCGGTAAGGCTCAAGAGGTTTCCGAATGCATTCGTAAGGGTAGTGATGACGCCAAGCGTTCACTAGTTCGCATTAAAATTGTGGATGGAACGATTCCTCATGAAGTGCAAGCAGAGCACGGTGGTGGAGTTGTTTTACTCAAGCCTGCATGTCCAGGAACTGGTATTATTGCTGGTGGAGGAGTCCGTGCCGTTTGTGAAGCTGTTGGCATCACTGATGTCCTCGGTAAGTCTCTTGGCTCTAATAATCACTCTAATGTGGTCAAAGCTACTTTGAAGGCACTATCTCAACTCCGCACGCGTGAGGAAGTACTCGCCAGCCGTGGGAAAAAAGTCAAAGAGTCGCTATAAACAGCGCTTATCATCAACTTTAAAACTAAACATACAAAGATATGAATTTACATAATCTCAAACCAAACCCGGGAGCCAAGCACCGAGTAAAGCGTCTAGGCTGTGGCGAAAGCTCAGGCCTTGGCAAGACCTCAGGACGTGGCCACAAGGGTCAGAAGTCTCGCTCAGGCGGTGGCGTTCGCCCAGGTTTCGAAGGTGGTCAAATGCCACTTCACCGTCGTTTGCCTAAGCGCGGCTTTAACAACACTCGCTTCCAAGACAAAATTGCTGTTGTCAATGTTGCTTCTCTTAATGAGCGCTTTGAGGATGGTGACACCGTCAACATGGGGACTCTTAAGGCAGCACGCCTGGTTAAGGGGACCTATGATGGAGTTAAAGTCTTGGGTAATGGTGACCTAGCTAAGAAGCTTACCGTGGAAGGCTGTAAGGTCAGCGCTTCAGCCAAAGAGAAAATCGAAAAGGCCGGGGGCTCTATTGTAGAGACTCAGCAGGCAGCGGAGTAAATCTGACGCTTCATTCCATGAAATAATTGATTCATGGAGGGGAGGTGCTTGAGCGCTTCCTCTTTGTGCATACAATCCCTGTGACAAAGGAAACGGGGTCTGCAGATGCAGAACCTGAATAATAATAATTAAACTGATAATAGCACTCTAATGATCTCAGCATTCGCGAGCACATGGAAAGTCCCCGAACTTCGGGAGCGTATTCTTTTCACCTTAGCCATCGTAGTGATCGTCCGTTTGGGCGTACACGTAACTCTCCCTGGAGTTGATGCCAGTGTTATTGCCGAATATTTGGCAGACAAACAAAAAAGCGGAGGCGATAGTGGCCCCGGTGCAGCAGTAGGTGCCATGCTCGGATTCTTCTCTGGTGGAGGTCTTCAAAAAATGGGAGTCTTTGCTCTGGGTATCATGCCCTACATTTCAGCATCTATTATGATGCAACTGATGACCGCAGTTGTCCCTAAGCTTTCCAAGCTTGCTCGTGAGGACGGAGGCCGTCAAAAAATCAACCAATACACTCGCGTAATTACCATCATTATTGCACTTGTTCAGGGATATTTGCTGGCTATTAGTTTGAAAAACCCGGGAAATATCCCCGGGCTTCAAGGGATTTCTAAATTTGGTGAGGTTGTCCCTGATCATGGCTTTGTATTCATCGCCATGACCGTGTTGACCATCGTTACAGGCACATTATTACTGATGTGGCTTGGTGATCAGATCACTGAGCGTGGTTTGGGCAATGGTATTTCACTCATTATTACCGTAAACATCATTTCAGCCCTTCCCGGAGCCCTAGTTATTACGTGGCAGACTCTGGTTTCAGGTGCAGATGCTGGCGTAGGAGCAGCCGCCTTCCTTGTCTTCTTGGTAGCCTTCCTCATTTTTGTCATTGCCGCCGTCATTGCCATCACCCAAGCCCAGCGTCGTATTGCCGTTCAGTATGCAAAACGTGTCATGGGACGTAAACAGCTTGGAGGTCAGACACAGTATCTCCCACTGAAGGTCAATTATGCTGGTGTGATGCCGATCATTTTTGCTACAGCAATTTTATCTCTGCCGACATTTATTCTCTCGTCGGCCTTTCCTACCGCACAATGGTCACAGAACATTCAAAATGCTCTGGCCGGTGGTGGACTTACTTATTATCTGGTCGCAGGCCTGATGATCTTTTTCTTCTCCTACTTCTGGGTGGCAACCATGTTCCAGCCGAGTGAGATTTCAGAGAACCTCAAGCGTAGTGGTGGTTATATTCCAGGCGTCCGCCCTGGCAAACCAACGGCGGAGTTTTTGGACTTCACGATGACCCGTCTCACCTTTGCAGGTGCTATCTTTCTCACCATTATCTTTATTCTTCCTTGGATTGTTTCTCAAATGCCTCGTGGTATCATCGGCAAGGAACTACCGTTCTTGGTGACTTCATTCTTTGGAGGCACTAGTTTGCTGATTCTTGTTGGTGTGTTACTTGATATGATGCGCCAAGTTGAAACTCATTTGCTGCAACGCCACTATGATGGATTCCTGCGTAAGGGTAAAATCAAGGGTCGTTACGATCGCCTCAAGAATACGGGTGAACGTGCCTCTGGCGGCACCATTATTTATCTATGGGCATTCATTGCTGCGCTTATTGTGGCTGCTGTTTCTTACTGGATTTATCAAGGAAACTAACCTGGCGATTTTGTATTGTTTTTTAAAAGCCCGGGGTAGCATCAAGCGCCTCGGGCTTTTTGTTTCTTGAGCTGTCAATTTGAGCTGTTCTGCTTTCTTATTCCATACATTAATGATCTCGTGAATTCACTAGACCAAGACAGATTATTTGAAGAGATACTTGCTGCTCGTGAGCGAGTCTATGCCCTTGGAGATGTGACACCACTGCAGCCACTAGTATTACCTGGATCTAGCTGTGAGATATGGGTAAAGCGGGAAGATCTTGGCCCCATCAAAGCCTATAAATGGCGTGGAGCTTATAATGCGATGGCCGCACTTAGTGCGGAACAACGCAGCAAGGGTATTGTTACGGCTTCTGCAGGTAATCATGCTCAAGGTGTAGCGCTGGCAGCCAAAGCACTAAACTGTAAGGCGGTTATCTATATGCCACGTGCGACACCTGAAGTGAAACGTAGCGAAGTGCAGCGCATAGGTGCAGAAATGGTGGAAATTAGACTAGTCGGTGACACTTATGATGAAGCAGGTGATGCTGCCCGAGATTTTCGTGAGCAATGTGATGGCGTATATGTCCACCCTTATGATGATGTCATGGTCATGGGTGGGCAGGGGACCTTGGCTGATGAAGTCGTGATGAGCGGTCATGGACCATTTGACCGCGTGTATGTGGCTATAGGCGGTGGTGGTCTTGCTGCTGCACTAAGCTGCTGGCTCAAGAAATATTGGCCGGAGGTCAAGATTTATGGCGTTGAGGGTGTTGAGCAAGCCTCTATGGCCGCGGCCATGAAGGCGGGACATCCGGTGAGTCTGGATTATGTTGATGTCTTTTGTGATGGTACTGCGGTGAGAAAAGCGGGCACGCTGACTTACGCATACTGTTCGAAGCTACTTGATGGCATGGTTACGGTCACGAATGATGAGGTGTGCCATTCGATCCGAACTCTCTGGGAGAGCTCTCGTATTATCCCTGAACCAAGCGGGGCGATGGCCTTGGCTGGTTTTCAGAAGCACTGTGACGAGGGTCAGGTTGATCCAGAAGAAAAGGTCCTGTGTATTGTCAGCGGAGCAAATATGGACTTTGCCCAGTTGGGTGCGATTGCACATCGTGCAGGGATAGGCTCTAAACACCGTAGATTTCTCCGAGTTCCCATTCCAGAAGGGAGGGGCACGTTAGTCGACTTTCTCACTCAGCTTCCCAGTGAGACTAGTATCATCGATTTACAATACGGAAGAATTGATTCAGCTGTGCAATACCCCGTATTGGGCTTGATCGGATCAGATCAAGAATACGACGATCTCGACGGGGTTCTTCACCAGCGTGGAGTCTCGGCAAGTGATGTATCGAGGGATGAAGATGTCGACTATCGTATCATTAATTACGCGGCAGAGCTTTTTTCCTTCCCTCTGTTTATTAATATTGAGTTCCCTGAGCGTGCAGGAGCATTGCTTCAGTTTATGATGGAGGTTAAAGATCTGGCGAGCCTCTGCTACTTTAATTATGCCTATTCTGGAGAGCGTGTTGGGCGTGCTCTTGTAGGTATGGAGTTCGAAACAGAAGCAGCACAAAAGTTCTGCCTAGAACAAATCATGGCCATGCCTGCTAGTAATACAGGTTGTATCCGTGCTGCACGTGAGGTGAGTGATGAGACATTCTTGCGTTTGACCGGCAAAAAGCGTGCGGTATCCAATAGCTGAATGTTTATTCCCTTCATTTAGGGCTTGCTTGCTTTCCCTTCAGACGTTAATTCCCCAGCACATCAATCACTTCCCATGGGTAAGCAACATAACAAAATCATCAAGCGTAGTCGTCGCAAAGAGTACTTGAAGCGTAAGAAAGATCAGGTGAAAGCCACCATCGCGCTGAAAAAATCTACGCCAGCTAAGAAGACGGCCAAAAAAGCCGCTAAGAAAGTAGCCGTAAAGAAGACGGCAGCCAAGAAGGCAGTGAAGAAAACAGCAGTGAAGAAAACAGCGGCTAAGAAAACAGCGGCTAAGAAAGCAGCGAAAAAGACGGCCAAAAAAGCGGCGAAAAAGGCTGCTCCTAAGAAGGAAGACTAAACGTCTCCAAAACGTATCTCTATTGAGTCGTTCTAAAATTTCGAAGTTGGCTGCGTATACTATATGCAGCCAGCTTTTTTTGTATCAAGCTTGAAGATTGAAGCTCGCAGCTGGCAGCTAAACGAGATGAACCCTTAGCTTGGATTACCTGCTGACATTGCTCCAGCCGGTGACTTCATCTTTGATGAATTCCACTGAGGCTCCATGACGGGGCACATAATGAACTGTGGGTTGAAAGCTGAGGCCGTGGTAGTGGCCGCGGCGTCCATAGCGCCCACAACCGTAGCCATATCCATAGTAAGGTGCTAAATCGTAACTATAAACGGGGACCATAGTATTGTAGTGCCAACGCTCAAAACTCTTGCCATGCTGGATGCCTGAGGTTTTGTGATCAGGGTTACCCATAGCGAGAAAAACAGCGGGTTTACTCATGCCGCGTGCAATTCTTCCTGTGCGTACTAATTTTTGCTCATTGGTGGTGAGTTTCTTAAACAGCTCGGGGTTGTGCTCAATACGCTTTTCAGGAGTGTTGCCGCAGCTCGCAAGTAGCACAGATAGAGGTAGAAGAAGGCAGATAAACAGTCGCATAATGGGTGAGCTTAGAGAGAAACCTGGCGGTTTGCAAATGGCCATTACTATAAAAAATCAAAAAAGATGAAGAAACATGCTTGCCAAATCAATGCAACAGCGAGCAAAGTTGGGCAAGCCCAATTAGCTTATTTGCGATACCACTATATTCCATGTCTGAAGAAATCATTCCAGCCGACGAACTAGATGAAGCCCTCAAGCGCTGCCCTGAATGGGAAGCTGAAGGCGACGCCATCACCCGCACCATCGAATTTGAAGAATACATGGAGGGCATTGACTTTGTAAATGACCTCGCGGAGATTGTTAACGAAGCTCAACACTTTCCTGAGATCGATGTCCGTGACCTTACGGTAACTATTCGTCTTAAAACAGCGGATATAGGAGGTGTGACTGAAATTGATGTAGAGCTAGCCTCTCGCATCGATAATCTTGTCGATTAACTTTAACAAGCTGCGTTGAGCATCTTAAAAAGATAGCCAGCATATAAGATTAAACTGACCGGTAGTCTCCATTGTGAGACTGCCGGTTTTTGCATTCAGGGCGGCGGCCGTCTAGAGGGTGGTGGACTCTCAGCGGGCCAGTAAGATTTGGTCGTTTTGCATGCCTGTGATTTTCTTCAGGCTAGAAACGAATCGCCACATAATGACCATGAGAATAACAAGCATGGGTAGGCCAATTACAGCAAAACCCCAGCCGGTTAGTTTAGCGACACCATCATTAAAGTCCTCCTGTGAGCCAGTATTTTCTGTAAGGAAGTGAAGCGCTAAAAAGTAGTTCATCACCATACTTAGAAAAAAAGATCCAGCGAGCAACAGCGTGCCTGAGAAGATGAGCTTCTTGTAATCAGTTTCCGCCGATTTTTCCTTGATGCGTTTTTCTATAGATGGAATGTCGAAGAAATCAGGGTTGTAGAGAAAGACTCTGATAAGGGGTGTTTTCGTCCAATGGGATACAAAGATGGTTACGCCAAAAACAAAAGGGATGGCAGCTTCCTTTAAGGCAAACCATAGAGGGGCAGCGGTGTCTACTGTGCCGTTGTCTTTGTATGCCATGATGGCGATGCCACCAGTAAGCAGAATACTCACAATGCCGAGGATGGAAAAGAAGTTGGGCTTCCTCGTTTTGATGAGATGGTGAACGCCATAGATTACGGGCAGGGAGACGGCAACCAGCATTCCAGCCACTGGACCGATGTGCCAGATCTTGTCACCATTTTTACCTAAAAAGCTAAGGGCTACGATAGGAATGAGCACGTTCCACATGATGTTGGCTAGTGGATGGTCTTGTTGTTTATTGGGCATGTTTCTCGTAGCTTGGTGAGCTTAGCTGTAGGCCTAGTTGAACTGGGCCAAACATTGTTGCTTAGGTATAAGATGTATAAGATGAAACAACGGCAAGCCCTGCAGTAACAGGAATTGCCGTTGTATCTAAAGTGTGTATAAATTAAATTTTGCCGTAGATCGAGTTGCCAGTGGACAACAGGTCGTCGCAGCATTCTTTAAGGCGATCGCAAAGGCTCTGCTCGGCTTTTTTAAGGTAACCACGTGGGTCATAGGTTTTTTTGTTGCCTACTTCACCATCAATTTTAAGCACTCCTTCGATATTTTCGCACATGTGTTTAACGATAGGTCGAGTAAATGCATACTGAGTATCCGTATCGATGTTCATCTTAATGACGCCGTAGCCGAGGGTCTCGCGAATATCAGAAAGTTCTGATCCCGAACCACCATGGAAGACGAGGTCCATTTCAGCGTCTTTACCGTATTTCTCCATGACTGCATTTTGACCGTCGCGTAGGATGGTGGGTTTCAGTTTTACTGAGCCGGGCTTGTAGGCGCCATGAACATTGCCAAAGGTGGCCGCAAACATGAAGCGGCCGATGCCATTGAGGGTTTCGTATACTTGGACCATGTCTTCTGTACTGGTGTATAATTTCTCAGCAGGGAGGCCAGAAGTGTCATGACCGTCCTCTTCTCCGCCGACACATCCAGCTTCAATTTCTAGAATGATGTTGAGCTCAGCACATTCTGCGAGCAATCCTTTGGAGATAGTTAGGTTCTCATCCAGATCAACGACAGAGCCATCAAACATGTGAGAGTTGAATAATGGGCCCTTGCCCTCTGCAATGCGCTTACGGGAAGCATCAAGAAGTGGTCGCAGGAAGCCGTCCACCTTCTCTGGGTGGCAGTGGTCGGTATGCAGGGCAACAAGCACATCATACTTCTCAGCGAGCAAGTGCGTTGCTTCGGCTAGCACTAAAGCTCCAAAGGCATCATCTGCCACAGCTGTGCCAGAGGCAAAGCCACCACCGCCGGTGGAGACTTGGATGATGCCATCAGATCCGGATTCTGAAAATGCTTTCAGCGCACCATTGATAGTGGTGATGGAGGTGACGTTGATGGCGGGATATGCATAGCCGCCGTTTTGGGCGGCATCGAGCATGGCGACGTATTCTTGAGGAGTAGCAACTGGCATGATGTTGAATTATCACAGACTTATCTGACATGCAAGCGAAGCTAGTTACCACTGAGCTATAAATCCTCGATGACATCCACGCAGCAGCGTGTCCACGTTTCGAGCCTGTCATAGAGGGGGCCGCGCAGGTCGTCGAGTGAGCAAAGAGCCAGATTGGCAATGGCATCCTCGTTTGCACGGACATCATCTGTTTCCAAATCGATCATATGAACAACGCCGAGGTGAACCTTTCCGACCTCATTAGAATCGTCGTTGAGTAGTGCGACAATCTTGTTGGTGTGAGTACCCGTGATATTGAGTTCCTCGTCAATTTCACGTTCAACGCCGGCCATGTAGGTATCCATGCCCAAATGGTCTTCGCGTTGGTCCACGGGGTTAATATGGCCACCAATGCCAATCGATACCTGAGCGTGAAGGCGGGACTCGCCACCTGATTTGCCACGGGTATAATGAAGGTATCGATCGCCTTGCTCGTCTTTGACTCTAAAGATGCAATAAGGGATGAGTTGTTTATGGGAGGGGTCGTCTTCTGCGGCACCGCGATCCATGAAGAAATTATTCTCTGGATTGAGTAGGGAGGGTAGGTAGCGCTCAACGTCGATATTGATTCCTTGAAAATCACTGAGATTGTCAAAAAGTTGACGGGTGACAACGAGGATTTGTTCTCCTTGGTAATCTTTCATAATGATAATTTTTTGGTTAGTGCTTGGATGATTGGGTGCGGACGTAATCAATGATGTGTTGATCATCATCACCTGATGCCCAGACATGACGAAGAAAGTCGGAGGGGTGAATATTGCCGTGATCTCGCAGGAATTTACGATCACCGCCGCAGCCATACATGATGTCAGGATCGAGTTCGCCACGCAGTTTGGCGCGGGCCTTGGTCAGAATACGAGGGAAGTAGTTGCGGCCGTCAAGTGTATCACCAAAAGTAGGTAGATCACTTGTGCTAATCTCGTGCTCGCTGAGAACACCTTTTTGCACGGTAAGGAAATAATCACGTCTTACGGCGGTTACTAGGAGCGCAGTAGATTCACTCGGGGTGCCTTCGTCGACAAGATCCTCTACAAAGTCGAACATCTCACGGGGTTTGCAGCCGATAGACTGGAGGAATGTGATATCATCTGGCCCGTAATAGGAGTGATAGTCATGATTACCGCCGCGATACTTTTCTACGCAGTCGCGGAACAGGTTAAGAAATTGATCATTCCATGTCATGGTGAGGAGACCGTATGAAGAAGTGTTGAGGGGGGAATGCAAAAACAGCGATCTGTTTGGTGAAAAAGATCGCTGCTTGATTAAAAGATGAATGACTAGTTGGCTCGTCCTGAGTAAGACGACTCCGCAGTATTGATTTTAAGTTTGTCGCCGATTTTCACGAAGAGAGGCACTTGGACAACAAGGCCGGTCGCCAGCGTAGCGGGCTTAGTGGGATTGTTTGCTGTGTCACCTTTGATGCCGTCAGAAGTATCTGTAACATCAAGTTCGACAACAGCAGGAACATCGACGGTGACAGGGTTTCCTTCGATGAAAAGGATCTCGGCGGTCATTCCTTCAACAAGAAAGTTTTTGTTATCACCGATGAGTTCTGCGTCGAGAGTTACTGTTTCGTAGGTGCCCATGTCCATGAAGTGAAAGCCTTGTGGGTCTGAGTAGGAGAACTCGAGTTTCTGGCGATCGGTATCGACGATTTCCACTTTGTCGCTGGAAGCGAAGCGGATGCTTTTGGTTTTTCCCGTCTGGAAGGATCGAATGGTTGCGGCGATCAGAGCGTTGCCTTTGCCCGGTGTGCGGTGATCGAGGTTGAGAACGATACCGGTTTCGCCTTCATATTTGATACATTGGCCACGTTTGACGTGGGTTGCTACGATAGATGCCATAAGAGTATTGAGTTTTAGTTTTTGGGTTGATTGAGGGGGGATGAAAATTGAACGGCAGTGTGCTTAGAGATCGGTAAGTTGCAAGGTTGAAGTGCCGTGAATCTGAGCTGAGTCACGGCCAGGATAGATGCACTTTGGTAGCTTCAATGCTACTGCGTAGCTCGTCGTAGCGTGACGGGGCGTGAAGCCTGACCCTCATCTCTAGCTGCTCACCCGACTCCAGTGATACAGGCATGATAGGCACTTGGTAGCTGCGGATTGTTTTTTCTATTGGGATTTTGAGTGGGCGTGGCTCAGTCAGTGTGAGCCCTTCAAGTGGGCGCTTACCCAGCATTAGTTGGTTGCTTTCCTTATCCGTTAGGTTGACCTCAATGAGGTCATCAATCTCGTTATATAAGCAGGGAAAAGCAATGATTGCTCCAGCTTGGTTATCGAGCGTGTAATTTAATTCTAGGAAGTAATCAGAATCATTTTTTTTGATGATTACTGCATCAGTAACTTGAATAGTCACCATGTCGAGATCGACCTGAGCTCCAACAGGGGTGCTCTTCACTGGTGCCACAGATGATTTCTGATTACCACAGGAAGCCAGCGCTAATGAGAAAATGGTGAGAAAACGAAGATGTCGTCTCATGAGATGATGCATCAGATAAGTTTAAGGCGTGCGAAGTCCTGAGTGTCGATGAGGCCGATGGGTTTTTGATCGTGGTCTAAAACGACAATGTCATCAATGCGATGCGTGCCGATAGTGGTGATCGCTTCAGCGGCGAGCGAATCAGAAAATAAGGTGACAGGGTCGCATGTCATAAACTGGCTGACAGGCAGGTTTCCAATCTCGTTGTTTTCCTGATAAGACCTCGCGAAGTCACCGTGGGTAAATATGCCGGCCATCGATCCGTCCTCATGGGTGATGATGCATGCGCCACTTCGAGCCTGGCTCATTTGTGACAGTGCATCTTGGATGGTATCGGAAGGCTTGATGATCGCTAGGGACTCACCACTGCGCATGATATCACTCACCTTGGTCAGTAATGCTCTGCCGAGGGACCCTCCAGGATGAAATTTTGAAAAGTCTGCCTCGGTGAAGCCTCTTGATTCGAGTAAAACCATGGCGAGGGCATCTCCCATTACCAGCATGGCGGTGGAGGAGGAGGTCGGAGCTAGATTGAGCGGGCACGCTTCACGTTCTATTTCGGCGAGCAAAGTCGCATCGCTTTGCTCATCGAGAGTAGAGCCTCCTTTGCCGGTGATACTTATGAGATCAATATCAAATCGCTTGATGAAGGGCAGTATGTCGAGCAGCTCTGAGGTTTCACCAGAATAAGAGAGAGCGATAATGGCGTCACCATCTGAAATAATACCCAGATCGCCATGGAGCGCATTTTGGGAGTTCAAGACAACAGCCGTTGAGCCTGTCGAATTGAGAGTTGCAGCGATTTTATGGCCAATATTACCCGATTTACCAATACCGACGACAACGATTTTACCTCTGTTCTCAAGGCAATTTTTCAGCATGGACACAGCTTGGGCGAAGGAATCACTCAATGAGGCAGAAACTTTTTGCAGTTCTTCGATTTCCATCTCAAAGATCCGTCGCCCACGCTCCTCGTAGTTTACTTCGTTCACGGGTTTAGCTTTAGACAAAAGGGGGCAACTCTGAAAGATCAAAAGCGACCCGAATAATGATACAGAATATTTTATCTGATTTTTCTTGCCATAAAGGCAAAATGTGGCAATTTCCCGCCGCGCACAGCGCACCACTTTTGCGACCCGTTCGTCTAGTGGTTAGGACTCCGCCCTTTCACGGCGGCAACACGGGTTCGAGTCCCGTACGGGTTGCCATTTCACCCCAGCTCTGATCTTCAGGGTTGGGGTGAATT
>JAFMDE010000017.1 GCA_017857425.1 Akkermansiaceae bacterium | reverse complement strand
CAAGCTGCTACTCCAGCTGCGGAGCTTCCAGTTCAGCCAGCAGAAGTTCCCGCTGAGCCAGCGAAAAATCCTGAGCCAGCACCTGCTGTTAATCAGTAGTTTCCACTGTGCAGGAAACATCCAATGTTGAGACGGAAGTTCCTGTATGGGCTCGTTCAGGAGCGTTTCCTGCTAAGCCTGCGCAACAAGCAGAATTTGGTTTCATTGATACCAAAGGTAATGTGCATTCAGCACAGGATGAGAGTGATCTTGCCAGTAAGGTAAAGCATTCAGCCCGTGGGGTAGATCTTGTCTGGACGCCAGACTCAGATTGCTTGTTGGTGCCGGAGGAAATACCGGCATTGCACAGCCCCTTGCGTGTTCGATTTTCCAAACAAGCTGAGCAGGATATCAGTGACGGCAAGAGAATGGGATTGGTGTTCGGCGCCATGACCCTCTGGACACTGTATGCCGCCTGGAAAAATAGCGGCGGCCAACTCGCGGCGCTCTACTCCCACCAGTTGACCGGCCTAGCCTCGATGCTGTTATTGTTTTTTGGTATATTACCTCTTTATGAGGGTTTTAAGATGAAGCGTCATCTGGCACGCAGCAAGGCTTCAGACCTTGCCGAAGAAATCCCTGAAGCGCAATTTGAAGCTTGGCTGCATCGGCAGCGTATTCCGGCGACTTATTTTTTATTATGCTGCGTAATTACATGTGGTCTGGTGCAGGTGTATTTTGATCGAGGTCTAGCGGATTTTGAGGGGTCGATTATCGAAGCTGGATTACTCAAGCAACGTGCACTTATCTATCCTGGACAAGCGGATGGAGGTGCATGGTGGCGCATGATCACAGCCCCAATGTTACACGGCAATGTGATCCACCTTCTCATGAATGCGGCTGGCTTGCTCTACCTTGGCAGGCGCACGGAAATTTTGGCTCGGTGGCCACACATGCTTTTGGTCTTTGCTGGTGCGGCATGGGTGGGTGGTTTAGCCAGTTTTTACTGGATTCCAGATAAGATTGCAGTGGGTGCGTCAGGCGGCTTGATGGGCTTGCTGGGTTTTATGCTCGTCTTTGAGTATATGCACCCCCGTATTGTGCCCAAGCCTGCCAGAGTGAGGTTGCTAGCAGGTTTGGTGATGCTTGCCGTCATTGGTCTATTGGGTATGAGCTTTATCGATAATGCGGCCCATGTCGGGGGGCTGGTCGCAGGGATGGCATATGCTCTTGTTGTTTTTCCGGCCTCGGCTTCGACACACCGCCCAGAGTCCATGATCAGAGATGTTTTTGCGGGAGCTGCCGCTGGGGGGCTGATTCTCTATTCTGTATGTATGGTGTGTTTTAAGGTCCTCGGGTGAAGATGTTTGTTCATCCACTATTTCCTGTGAGAAAAATGACACGGGGGCTTGTCAAAAAGCTCTGCTAAGGCAATGAATAGGAGAGCAACATTGTTCATTGCGTGAAATTTATACGGTAAGCATGTACGTAATAGGAATAGACATAGGAACCCAAGGGACCAAGACGCTCGTTTTTGATCTTGAGAAAGCATGCGTTGTCGCGGAGGCATCTCAATCATATGACATGATCGAGGGGCTCCCCGATGGTCACCGTGAACAAGACCCTTCTCTTTGGATCAAGGCCGTTGATGATACTATTCGTGACTGTGTTAAGCAGCTCGGTGATGACGCTTCCTTGATTGCTGCTATTGGCGTAAGTGGCCAACAGCATGGCCTTGTTGTTCTCGATGAGGACAGCAATATTATCCGGCCTGCCAAGCTGTGGTGTGACACCTCTACCAGTGAACAATGTGAAGAAATTACTCGGGCATTTGGCGGTACACCTGGTCTTATTGAGTTAGCTGGTAACCCTATGTTACCGGGATACACAGCGCCAAAGATTCTCTGGATCAAACAGAATGAGCCGCAGAATTTTGAAAAGATCAGAACGGTGCTCTTGCCGCACGATTTTATCAATTACTGGCTCACTGGTGTTAAGCGTATGGAGCCAGGTGACGCATCGGGCACAGGACTGCTTGATGTAAGAAAGCGGGAGTGGTGTAAGGAACTTATCGATTTTATTGATCCTCGCTTGTCAGAGGCCTTGCCTGAGATTGGCTCTTCGACAGATGCTATTGGTCCTATCAGGCCGGAATTGGCTGAAGCCTGGGGCTTAAACAGCCAAGTGCTGATTAGCGCTGGAGGTGGTGACAACATGATGGGCGCCATCGGAACGGGTAACGTAAGCAGTGGGCAGGTTACCGTTTCCTTGGGAACGAGTGGAACGATCTATGGTGTGCACGATCAGCCCTTGATTGACCCGCAGGGAGAGGTGGCAGCATTTTGTGATTCAGCCGGTCAATGGCTGCCGTTGGTGTGCACCATGAATGCCACCGTGGTCACCGAAGCGGTGAGAGAGCATTATAATTGGGATCACGAACGCATGGAAAAAGAAGTAGCCGCAGCTCCCATCGGTTCTGAGGGAGTATTAATGCTTCCATACTTACAGGGGGAGAGGACGCCTAGTTTGCCTGAGGGGTGCGGCGTGATTCATGGCCTTAATTTGGACAACTACAAAGATAGCAATATCATGCGTGCGGCGATGGAGGGCGTTAGTCTTAGCATTGGTTATGGGATGTTGCGTTTGTGTGAGCTTGGTTTTAATCCAACAGAAGTCCGAGTCACAGGCGGAGGTTCTAAGAGCCCTGTATGGCGGCAAATGATCTCTGATGTATTGGGCTTGCCGCTGGTAAAGCTAAAGACAGATGAGGGAGCCGCTTTAGGGGCAGCACTGCAGGCCGCAGTGGCTTTCTTCCGGAAAAATGGAGAAGATTTGAGTTATCAGGAAATTGTCAGCTATGCAGTGGCGCCTGATCCCGATACCGAATGTGAACCTAATGAGGAAGCTCATCTCTTTTATCAGGAGCTGCTAGCCAGACAGCAATATTTGGTCGAGACACTGCATATGCCAGGATTTCTCTAGACTGATCTGGCCTCCGGAATAATGAGTGACCGTTCAGAAATCAGGGGAGCCAGATTGCACTGGTTGGCAGGAAAGTTGGCAGCTTTACTGATGCGTTTAGTCGGCCTGACATTGCGCTGCCACATTGAAGACCCAAGCGGGCAAAAAATCAGGGTGGAAGCCGGTGTTCCCGTGATATGGATATTTTGGCATAATTGCCTGTTTGCTTCACCTCTAACGAAAAAAAGATATAGCGGTAGTGCAAAAGCCAGCGCGCTTGCCAGTGCAAGTAAGGATGGAGCGGTCATCGAATCATTGGTGTCGTGCTTTGGTGTGAAAACAGTGCGAGGCTCCAGTTCACGACGTGGTGTGGCCGCGCTGATTGCTCTTAAGAAAGCACTTAAAGCAGGGGAGCAGCTGTTTATTACTCCGGATGGTCCACGTGGGCCTCGCTATGAACTTCAGTCCGGGGTGATTAAGCTTGCTCAGTCGTCTGGTGTGCCGATTATTCCTGTGCGATTTGAGCATTCCTCGAGTTGGCGGCTCAATAGCTGGGACCGATTTCATATTCCAAAACCTTTCAGTAAGATCACGGTGCATGTTGGCGATGCTATTGATGTGCCGGCCAAGTTAGACGATGAGGAATTTGAGCAATATCGTCAAAAAGTGCAGAGTGCTCTTCTTGAAAAACCAAGTGAAAAAGCGAATATATAATACAATTTATGAGTAAGATAATTGATGGTAAAGCGGTAGCTGAGAAAGTTTTAGCTGAGTGTTTAGAAGATATCCAAGAGCTCAAAAACGCCGGAGTCACGCCAGGATTGGCAGTGGTCTTAGTGGGGGAAGATCCGGCTTCTAAAGTCTATGTGGGCTCCAAGGTGCGTAAGTGTGCTGAGCTCGGTTTGCATTCCCGCAAGATTGAGCTTCCTGTTGATGCGTCTCAGGAAGATGTGCTCGCCGTGGTTAATGAGCTCAATGACGACCCTCTCATTCATGGTATTTTAGTGCAGTCCCCGCCACCTCCTCAAATTGATGAGGACGCTATCGTCAGGGCGATTGATCCAGCTAAGGACGTTGATGGTTTTCACCCCGTCAACGTCGCCAAGCTTACCCTTGAGGACGCCAGTGGATTTGTGCCATGCACTCCAGCTGGATGCATGCGCTTGCTTAAGGAAGCGGGGGTGGAGACGTCAGGAGCAGAGGCCGTTGTCATTGGCCGCAGTATGATTGTTGGTAAACCCATGGCCCTGCTGCTCATGAGCAAGCAGGGTAATGCGACGGTGACGGTGGCTCACTCTCGCACCAAGGAGCTTGCCGAGGTGTGTCGCCGAGCCGATATCATCGTTGCCGCCATTGGCATGCCTGAGTTTGTCACAGCGGACATGGTCAAAGAGGGGGCTGCGGTGATTGATGTAGGCATCAATCGGGTGGATGATTCCAGTGCCAAGCGAGGTTACCGGCTGGTGGGGGATGTTGCCTATGATGAGGTGGCCCCTAAATGCTCAGCCATCACACCTGTGCCTGGCGGCGTGGGACCGATGACCATTGCCATGTTGATTTCAAACACCATCAAGGCGGCTCAGCAATCGATGGCGTAGGACCTCGATAGCGTAAGATTTGACTCAAGGTCAGATTTTGATTTCCCAGATCTCGCAAATTTGATTTTCAATCTCAGTGTCCGGTGAGAACCGCTTGGTTTCACCCAGATAGACAGCTTTGACTTGTTGGTCGTCGGCCTTGAGTATGTTGACGATCGAGGCGACGGTAGTGGCACGCTTAGCGGAGAGCTCGCGATTGCTGTCTGCCTTCCCTGATACTGAGGCGTAACCAATCACAAGGAAGAGCGACTTGCGGTCTTGGCGTTTATCGAGAATGTCTTGGATGATTTTTTCTCGGTCAAAGGTAATTCTGGATGATCCTTTGGTGAACGTTTGCCGGTGAATGATTTGGGCATTCATCGTTTTGCGAATATCCTCGTAGGCGGCACCTAACTGCTTTTGATCGGCATCCTCTAAAGTGGTGAGTTTGGCGTAGAGTTGGGCAGCCTCTGCGGGCAGGTCTTTATCAGATTTAAGAAAGAGAGTAGAGTGATCGAGTTCGGCACGTAAGCGCTGCACCTCATATCGTTGTTTGTGATTATCACCACGTAAATTCTCTATTTCAGTAAGCGCCTCATCGTATATTTTGCTGCTGGTGCTGTTAGCAGCTTTCAGAAGGTCGTCGATTTGGAGCTGAAGTTTGCCGTTTTTACTGAGGCTTTCGTTGAGTTGCTTTCTTATGTCAGAGAGCTGATCATTACTAGGACGTCCTTGAAGCTCGCCGAGTTGAATGCGGTATCTTTCGATTTGATCGTTGGCAGTTTTTAAGTCCTCACTGAGGATGACAAGCTGGCTCGCTGCCCCAGCAGATTCGGAGGCTTGATTTTTTAGCGTTGCGATCTGGCTGTAAAGAAACTTTGTATTTTCGTCTCGCGATGCCAGTTGAGCTTCAAGTTCGCCAATGGCCGCATTTTTAGTTTCAAGCTCTGCCTCCCAGCTGCTGGCCAGTGAAGCGAGGCTCTTGGCATCTTTGCGGAGACGCTCGGCTGTCGTGAATGCACTTGCGGAACTGGGCGGTAGTGGGGGCAATCCATTTCGGGAGCGCTCTGCATTTACTTGGGCTCGAAGCTGATCATTATTGAGCTCAAGAGCGGTGAGCCCTTCGCTGCCGCCTGCTGATGGAGAGGGCTTACTGCCGATCGAGAGCATCAGCATCACAAAGAGCAAAAATACAATAAGGATGATCAGCGAGGTGGTGATTAGACTGCTCCTTGTTTGGTTGCTATGCGTTTCAGCTAAACTCGAGGGCTTCGAGGACTCAATGACAGCCTGAGCTTCAGCAATGAGCCCATTGAGGTCATTGTTGTTAGTCTGTGAATCGTTGCTGTCTTGTGTCTTTTCAGTTTCCATATTCCAATTCAGTTCTTTAAGTGAACAAATACTTCATATTTCTTAGCCTTTTTTTTGCCTCAGTGCAAGGGTGCTATTTTTAGAATGCATAGAATGATTGATAACTCAGAATCATTGGTAGCGGCCATGAGCCCTATATCCCTCGGGCTACTCAGTGAACGAGGGCTAGATTGGGATTGATATCCTCTTTAATATCGGAGTGGATGCCTGCCAGCTCATACTGCAGTGCTACAAATGCGATCATCGCGGCATTGTCTGTCGATAAATGAGGTGGCGCAATCAGCAGTTGTTTGCCGCACGCCTTGCAGGCCTGTTGCATCGCCTCACGGAGCGCTAGATTACAGGAAACCCCGCCAGATAGGGTGACGAGCTTCTCGCCAGCTTGATCTGCGGCCTTCATCGTCTTGTGAACG
This sequence comes from Akkermansiaceae bacterium, assembly GCA_017857425.1. Classification (GTDB taxonomy): domain Bacteria; phylum Verrucomicrobiota; class Verrucomicrobiia; order Verrucomicrobiales; family Akkermansiaceae; genus Oceaniferula. The sequence goes on along the minus strand of JAFMDE010000017.1, from coordinate 18,214 downwards.
AGGATGTCGATGACAGCCTGCTGGAACGAGGCGCACAAGTCAGGGACAGCATCTTGCGGTGCTTGCCCTGTGTCCGGACTTAGCTTTTCTAGCTGGTAGAGCACCGCGGTCTTCAAGCCTGAAAAGGAAAACCCGAGGCCATCTTTGATCATGGAACGTGGAAATTGGAAGGCTGTGGCAGAGCCTTGACGCGCCTGTTTTTCTATCTCCGGACCACCAGGATAGGGCAGGCCCAGCATTTTGCCGACTTTGTCGTAGGCTTCTCCAGCGGCGTCGTCACGCGTGCTGCCGAGTAGCTTGTAATGACGGAATGCCTTCATGTGGATGAGCATCGTATGTCCTCCTGAAACGATGAGGGCGAGGTTGGACTCAATCTTTGCCGAAGACAAAAAGGGTGAAAGCAGGTGGCCTTCCATGTGATTGACTGAGATGAATGGTTTGCCAGTGGCGATGGAGAGAGCTTTTGCCGTGGTATTACCCACCAGCAGAGAAGAGGCAAGACCTGGGCCGGCGGTGGCTCCAAAGGCATCGATATCGTCGATATTGAGAGCGGCATTTTTCAGCGCCAAATCAATCAATGGTCTTAGGTGTAAAGAGTGGTTTCTACTGGCCAATTCAGGCACGACACCGCCGAACTCGCGGTGAATATCGATTTGAGACGAAATTTCTGATGAGAGAATATGGCTCTGCTTGCCATCATAGCGCAGAATCGCCACAGCGGTCTCATCACAGCTGGACTCGATGGCTAGAATCGTCGTCGTCATGGGCTAGTTTTTAGACCGTATTTTACGGATGCACAGGATTTTTTAGCCTTGGGTGGCGGTATTGCAACGCCTTTGACATTTACAAATAGGAGCTGCTTTGGCAGAACCCGCGCCATGTCCGAGCTTCCCAAGGCCTATGAACCCCAAGCAGTTGAAAAAAAATGGTATGCTGCGTGGCTTGAACACAGCTGCTTCCATGCTGATGAGACATCAGAAAAGGAGGCGTATTCGATTGTTATTCCTCCGCCCAACGTCACTGGCATCCTGCACTTGGGGCATGTTTTAAATAACACGATTCAGGATATATTGTGCAGACGCGCCCGCCAGCAAGGCAAGGAGGTGCTTTGGCTTCCGGGAACCGATCATGCCGGTATTGCGACCCAGACGAAGGTGGAGCAAGAGCTTCGGGAAAAAGAGGGTAAGACACGCCGCGATATTGGTCGCGAGGCATTCTTGGAGCGAGTCTGGGACTGGAAAGAAAAACATGGCGGCATTATCATTCAGCAGCTCAAGCGTTTGGGTTGTTCATGTGATTGGGATCGAGAGCGCTTCACCATGGATGATGATTATTCGGCTGAAGTTGGCCGTGTCTTTACTGAGCTCTTTCACGAGGGGCTTATTTACCGTGGCAAGAGGATGGTTAACTGGTGCCCGGTATCACTTACCGCGCTATCCGATGAGGAGGTGGTTATGCAGCCTCAGAAATCGAAGCTCTACTACATGAAATATGAGCTGGTGGATTCTCCTGGAGAGTTTCTTGAGATTTCAACCACCCGTCCGGAAACCTTGATGGGGGACACAGCTGTCGCTGTTAACCCCAAAGATGAGCGTTTTGAGCACCTAATTGGCAAGAAAGTGCGCCGGCCATTCCCAGCAGCTGAGATTGAAATTATCGCCGATGATCATGTTGATGTGGAGTTCGGCACAGGGGCGCTGAAAATCACCCCTGCCCATGATAAGGCAGACTTTGAGATCGGGCAGCGTCACGAGCTTGAAATCATTGATGTGCTTCATCCTGACGGCACCGTGAATTGTCCAGAGTGTCCAGACCTTGATGGTCTTGATCGTTTTGTGGCTCGTAAGAAGGCCGCAGAGAAACTTGAGCAGCTTGGCTTGCTTATCCGCGTTGAGGAATATGACAATAACGTCGGCTTCTCTGAGCGTGCTCACGTGCCCATCGAACCTCGCATCTCGATGCAGTGGTTTCTTAAATACCCATGTGTAAAGGAAACTGCTGATGCTGTGGCAAGTGGGGAGATCACTTACCGCCCTGCACGCTGGGCCAAGACACACGCCAACTGGATGGAGAACATTCAGGACTGGTGCATCAGCCGCCAGCTCTGGTGGGGTCACCAGATTCCCGTCTGGTATCGCCAAGAGAAAGTAGGCGAGCTGCAGGCAGCAGAGTCATTGGATGTCAGTGACCTCGAGGCAGGGGATATTTACGTAGGCGCAGAAACACCCGATGACGGGGGTAACTGGGTTCGTGACGAGGACGTCATGGATACATGGTTTAGTTCATGGTTGTGGCCATTTTCTACGATGGACGAGGCTACTCGGGCGAAGTTTTATCCGACGACGGATCTGGTGACTGGGCCAGATATTATTTTCTTCTGGGTTGCGCGCATGATTATGGCCGGCTACCGATTTGAGCAGCAGCTGCCTTTCAAAAACGTCTTTTTCACATCAATCATCCGTGACCTCGAGGGCCGTAAGATGAGCAAGTCCTTGGGTAACTCGCCTGATCCGATTGACCTGATGGATCAGTATGGTGCTGATGGGCTTCGTTTTGGACTGATGCGCACGGCACCCGTGGGAACTGATGTTAGGTTTGACGAGCAGCTCGTTGCTGAAGGAAGAAACTTTGCCAACAAGCTTTATAACGCATGTCGGTTCCGCCAGATGGCGACTAGCGATGCGGTAGGGCGGCATGGCCTCATGCCGAGCGAGGGTCTGCGCCCTTACCACCTTGACATCGCCTGCAAGCTTGATGCGCTCTCAAGCAATCTCGCCAAGTCTTATGCCGACTACCGTTTCAATGACGTTGGACAGCAGCTGTACGATTTTCTCTGGAGTGAGTTTTGTGACAAATTTCTTGAGGCGGTAAAGGGTGACCTGCGCGACACAGCTACTGCTGAAGCTCGTGAGGTAACACTTGCCGTATTTGATGCGGTGATGAGCCGTTACCTTCAGTTGCTGCACCCATACATGCCGCACATTACCGAAGAGCTTTCTGTGCGTATGGCTTATGTGGCTGAGGGGGAGTTCATCATGCAGAAGGTCTATCCAGCTGAGCCACTTGTCGCAGGTGGTGCTGAGTCGTCATCTAGGGCAGACGCAGTTTATGCAACGGCAGGGCGCATGCGTAATCTGAAGGCTGAATATAATGTAGCCACCCGCAAGGATGTAAAATTCATCATCATCAAATCGAAATCATGGCTGGCTGAGGAGACCGATGTTCTTGGGCTTCTGGCTGGAGGTGATGTCGAGATTTTGGATGGCTATGACGCCGCTAAAGGGACTCCTGCTGCGGTCACCGATGTTGGCGAGGTCTACATGCCGCTCGAGGGGCTCATTGATGTGGATGCTGAGAAAGCCCGCCTGGGCAAAGAGATTGCTAAGGTTGAGGCCGAGGTAAAAAAATGTGAGGGCAAGCTAAGTAATAAGGCCTTTGTCGATCGAGCACCAACTGAGCTCGTCGACCGAGAAAAAGAACGCAGAGATGAGTGGGCGCAGAAGCTTAAACAGCTTGAGGAAATGCGAGCGTCGCTTGGCTGATGTGACAGATATGAAGCAGCTGGGATAAGCTGCTTGCCAGTAACACAGACTTTGCTATCTTAGTATTCGTTACTGTTACGATCTCTGTATCTTTATTGATATGCCAAAATTAGACATCATATCGGGCATTCCCGCCAAGGCCATTGAGCTTCTTGAGGCGCTGGGATATCTTGATGTGTCGGATCTCAGGGACGCGGATGCGGAGAGTCTCGTTGCGGAGCTGGTCAAGGCCAACAAGGTTCTGAAAATCATGCCAGACGATCCTTCTGAGTCTAGTCTCAGGAAATGGCTAAAGCTGGTCAATGAGCACAATTCTTCTGCAGGGAGAGTTACTTCCAAGAAAGCAGCGAAGAAAAATAGTGGCCATGGGCAGGGGGCTCAGAGCGGTGACTCGGAAGCCGGAACGAGTAAAAAGAAAAAGCCAGCCCCAAAAAAACCAGCCAAGCGAGAACTTGTCAACTTTGAGAAGGATACGGACATGATGCAAATGCTCAGCTTGTCTCCTGTGGCTGAGCCGCTTGATCCACTGCTTATGGCTGATCAGGACCTCTCGATGGATGACATCACCGATGGAATATTACTCAATCAGTGTGAGGATGATGTGAAAATTAATATCATGACAACCCTTGGCCGGGCTGACTCACTATTCCGTAAAGATGAGGTTGCACGTGCGGGGCTCAATTCTTCCCGTATTCGAAATTTTGATGATTTAGACTCAACGGTTCAGTATGTAAAACCGCTTAATCGAGGGCCACAGAAAGAGGCCGTGACCTTATCCGAGGAATTAAATCAAGGGGTTGACTCGAGGTCTCGAAAATTCATTAAAGGTGTCTTTCACCCTCAAGTGAAGACAGTTCGTTTTGCGGCAGTGACGGCCATCCTTTTTGTTGCGATCTTAGTTGTTAATATATCCTCTTTGCTCGGCCTGTTTCTCTACAGAACTAACTTAGAGCTAGGTGTGGTCATGGGCTGGGTGATTGGTTTGTTATTATTACTTGTGATTACGGCAGCTACTTATGTTTATTTTGGCACCAGAGCTCGTTGTGTTGTTTGTCGGCAACCTCCCTTAATGCCTAAAAAATGCATTAAGCACAAAAAGGCCCATCACGTAAAAGGCATCGGCTATATCTTGCCAACGGCTCTACAGCTTCTTATTTATAAGTGGTTCTACTGCACTTACTGTGGCACCGCGTTACGCTTGAAAAAATAGCGGCGATGATGTGATAACGAGAGTGGTGCTGCTACTCTCTGAGCTGGCTATCAATCATGATCGTAACCGGCCCATCGTTGACTAAGCTAACCTGCATATCGGCACCAAATTCACCCGAGGCACAGGCTTTTCCGGTCACATCCTGCGCCGTCTTGAGAAATGCCTGATAGAGAGGAATAGCCGTTTCTGGTCGGGCCGCTTTAATGAACGATGGCCTATTTCCCTTCCTAGTGCTGGCATGGAGAGTAAACTGGCTGACAACAAGTAGCTCACCATCAATGTCTCGGAGACATTTGTTCATTTTGCCGTCATCATCAGCAAAGATTCTCATGCGGGTCATCTTGCCCACCAGCCAGTCAATATCCTCCTGGGTATCTCCCTCAATGATGCCAATCAGGATCAAGAGGCCTGGGCCAATCTGAGCTGAGACTTTTCCCTCAATACGCACACTGGCTTCTGAGACCCGTTGGATAATGATGCGCATGATGGTTTAGCTGATAAAAATCCGTTTTGCTCTCCGTCTGAGGAACCTGCCACCCGGCAAATTGACTTTTGCGATCGCGGGATCAGTGACCAGACTATTACATCTAGCCAGAAGCTCCTGTGTGATGTCGGAAACGCCGTGTGCTTTCAGGTAGCTATGGATGGCACTCGACCGCAGAGCGGGGGAGAGCTTGATTATTTTTGGGAGAAACAAGCGGCCCTGCGGATCATACAACTGCAGAGATTCCAAGGTGCTTGTGATGGCCTGCTGTTGTGCTTGTGAAGCCACAGCGGCCTTCAAAATGGCAGGGCGGATTTCTCTGCCCAAGATGTCATTGAGCAGCGGGATGGCCTCGAGACGGAGCCGGTTGCGCGTTGTAATGCCCTCAGCATTACTGGCGTCATCACGAAATGCGATTTTGTGAGCTGCCAAGTAGTCATTAATGTCCTCTCGGGTTGTTTCGAGTAGTGGACGCAGCAGCTGAAGCTCCTTGCCATTGACCTGATGGGTGGTGCTGAAATGCATGCCCTTTAAGCCGTAAGATCCTCTTAGCAGGTTAAATAAAACCGTCTCAGCCTGGTCATCGGCATGGTGTGCTAGTAGGACGCGGCTGCAGCGGTATGTCCGTGCACACTCAGCAAAGAACTGATGCCGGGCATTGCGGGCCTCCAACTCCATGCTGCCTCCGTTTTGCAGCATAAGCTCTGGCACATTGACTCGCCCCGTTTCGCTCAGCAGCTGATGTTTTTTAGCAAGTCGGCGCACCAGTGCGGCATCCTGCCCTGAGGCGCGGCCACGTAAGCTGTGATTGAGATGGCACAGCACCAGGTTCCGGTAGCCGGCGTCCAGCAGTAGGTGTAGCAGCGCTACAGAGTCCCGCCCCCCAGAGATACCAAGTAGATAACGCCGCTTTTTTGACTGCGCTAGAAAATCAGCATGGAGGGATGGGCTCACGCAGGAGAAATTAGTCAATACACAGCTCTTTGTCGAGCCGTCCTCGCAGCCTGTATTCTTGGGCTTGCCACTCAGATTTTCTGTGATAAATAAACTCCAGTCCTGCCCGCCTAGGGTCAAGGCCGCTGTAGCTCAGGGGTAGAGCAATTCACTCGTAATGAATAGGTCGTCGGTTCAATTCCGACCAGCGGCTCCATTATAATTAAGGGGTTATGTTACGGTTCCTGTTGTTCGATTCAGTTGTAGTGACATTTCCACTCCGATAACGCTGCCCCAATGAGTGTATCGAACTTCTTTTGAGTCTCGTCTAATTTCATTATAGGTAAAGCCATCAGCAAGGCTCAGAGACTGTTGAAGGGTGCCTGGGCTCGTTTGATGCGAAGATTAGCCTTGATTTCAGTTAGGGGCTCAGGTTATATGTTAGATGTTACCCGCCCATAAAATTGTCACCTAACCCAATAAGTATGTGAGTGATGCGTATTACATAGTCATTTTCATTATCATAGTAGTCATGTTCTTAGGTGTGGTCTTTGGTGATTAGCTTCTAGTCACCCTGTGGTTTGCTCTCTAGCTTTGGCGACTTCTTTAAGAGCTTTATATCAGGCTTCGGTATCAGGCTTCGATGTGGGCACGCATGTTTCTAGTCGTGCTTATGGCGAGAAGGACACACTCTGCGATATCTTGATCGTTAGCTCTTATTGTCCGGTGATATTAAAAGCGATGCTGACTCGTGTGGATGCCGATTCGGCTGGCGCTTTGATCTCTATGCGGGATGCGTTGATACCACCCTGAGTCATCAATAGCTCACGCACCCCGCGAGCTCTATCTTCAGCAAGCTTGAGCAAGTCAGCTTGTGTCACATGGAAAGATTTGCGATCTGCTGCTTCCATCTCTTTACGATCTGGTAAAAAGCCTGGGGCTCGTTCTTTTTTTGACAGGCTTTTATGGAGTTTTTTAATAGCGCCCTTGCGGTCTTCTCCCTTGGCGATGAGCGCGGTGACGCTTTGTTCGAATCGGAGTTCACCCAGTGCTTGGGCGTCTTCTTTAGGTGAGAACGAGGGGCTTAGCTGAACCGTCAAACCTGGGCGAGACTCCATAATCTTGGCGAGTTTGGCAAGCATGTTGGCAGCACTCTTGGGGAGGCTTGTTTGGCCGGCTTCAAATTCGATAAAGTCCTGCTTCACGCCATCACCATCTGGAAAGAGTCCGCTCAATACGCTTAAGGGCGCAGTAGCGATCTTGGTGATCACATTATGGAGGGCATAGGTAATCATGCTGCCATAAGAAAACTTGGGATGATTGATGTCGCCGCTCACGGGAATATCGAGGGCGACCATGCCATCTGAATCTTTGAGGATTGCAATAGCGAGTTTTAAGGGGAGGTGAGGTGCATCCGAGTCCTGTACTCGTGGGCCGAATTCCATCTGTTCAATTTCTAATCCGCTGGAGCCTTCAATGAGGCCGTTATCCATGTGATAATTCAATTGTGCTTTCACCCCGCCGCCAGTCGGTGCGTGGCCGAGCACAGCTACGCTATAGCCAGCAAAGGAGGGTATGCTTACGCCATCCGCCGAAATCTCCAAGTGGGTTGATTTAAAAGGCTTCGCGGGTAACATGCTGCCTTTGATTTGTAAGTGTCCTGATGCACTGCCAGCAAGGCTCATCGCGAGATCCAGTTCGAGGACTTGTTCTTCTGGACTCACATAAGGTCCCATCGTCATGGTGATATCCCTGATCTCAAGATCGACCGGAGGTTGGACGGACTCGTCCCTGATGTGAACCGTGCTATTGCTGATGGAGCATCTTCGCAAGTTCATGGCAAAGGCATTTGCCCACGTCTTGGCATTGTGCTCGTTACTGTTTAGTTTCTGGAACAGCTCAGCTGCTTTAGCAATAGCCTCGCCGATGTCTTTGTGTGCAGCGACTACCCCCAATTGAGTTTTCTTACTCCGCGCATTCCGCCTGGGGCGCTGAAGTTGCTTATCAGAAAAACTATCACTCGATGGCTGCGGGGAAGCCTTTTCAACCAACTTGATTTGGCCCTCACCGTCTCGAACCAGTAACAGTGATGCAGCATCGACATTGAGAGAATCGAGGCGCATAGATTGACCTACCAAATCAAAGCAAAACCCATCCATGCTGAGTGCGTTGATACGATAAGGCGGCTGATCATTACCAGGCGTCTGCAGACTGAAGTCTTGAAGGGCTAGTTTGCCGTTGGTTACTCCTAGCTCAGGTGTCACGGCAAGCGGGCGAAATCTGTAGTCAAAGGACACATCTATGACGCCACTAGCGATCTCTGCGTTAACCATCGTGCTGCCGAAACGGGAAAAATCAGGAAGTTTCAGCGACTTTAGTGAGACACTGCCGATCGAGCTTAGTGGATCGAGGCGCAATGAGCCAGTGATCTCCAATTGTTCATCAGCGGTGGTGGCGAGGCTGAAGCGGTAGGGGTTGTCATTATGGGCATCGGTGCTTAGGTCCTTCATGACAAAGGAAATGTCTTTGGCCTCGCGTTCAAAGCTGTGGTCGGCTGTCTCGACCTGTAACTGGAGGCCTGCATTGCGAACTTCAAGCTGACCTATTAACACTGAGGGGATGATAAAGGGTTCGGAAGGATCTTTGGCAGGGGATTGCTGCTTTGAGCCAAAAAGGGAGGCGAGGTTGAGTTGGCCAGATTGACTGATATGCAAATCACAGTGCGGCTGATCCAAAATGAGTTCATGCACCACATAGCAATCACTGAAAAACGAGCTTGGCTGCAGATGAACTCTGAATTGGGCAAATGATGCGGCGACCTTGCCGTCGCTTGTCGTGCCCGTGAAATCCTCAATCTTCAGCTCACAGGTGAAGGGGTTGAAGCGAAAGCGCTCGACCTCCATGGTGCCGAGGATTTTGTCATTCACCTTGGCGAGGGCGATGTAGCGAAGCGCTAAGGGCACTGCGAGAAATCCACCGACGAGGTAAAGGCAAAACAGGCAGAGCACACTGATGACAATACGTCGAGCCCACCGGCTACCCGCCAGAGAGGAAATAAATTTTGGGGTTTTGCAGTTCACTTTAGAGTCAAGATACACGGCTTTTCTATGCCGTGAAGGTGAAAATCAGCAGAGGTACAGGCGGCGATAAGCTCGGCTAAGCGCATGGTTTATTGGAGAAGATGCAGTCTACATTTCCGCCTCAATAGGAAGGAGTGAGAAAATCCAGTCCTCGATGCGTTGCATACGAGACCCTGCTGGCTGGCTCTTGAGGCTGTGGTCGTCTCCAACCCAGAGAAGGCTGCCGTCGGTCTGTTTCTGAACATGCCAAGCATTACGTCTGTGAAAGTCTGGACGCATGGCCTCACGTAATTGGCGGTTGAATTCTTTGCTCTCGATGACAAGTCCCATTTCGGTATTGATGCGCAGGGAGCGGGCGTCGAGATTACAACTTCCGATAAAAACCTTATCGTCATCGATAATAAGGGCCTTAGCGTGAAGCCCTAGGCTGCGATTACCCGCATCTCCTCGCATATGACGGCTACGGTCTTTACCCTCTGAGCGAAGTTCGTGAAGGTCGGCCCCGTGGTCGATGAGTTGCTTGAGGTGGCGGCGGTAGGATGCGTGGGCTGCCGTGTGGTTATTTGAGCGCAAGGAGTTGGTGAGAATGCGGACTTGGACTCCGCGGCTCTCAGCGCGCTCTATCGCGGCCTCCAGTTGGGGTGTAGGAATGAGGTAGGCTGAAATGAGGACAATTTCTGAATCGGCGCTGTCGACGAGTTTGCGGAGATCGTGAGCGACCTGAATCGGAGCTTCACTGGCCTTGGCCGGATTTTTGTGAGGTGGGCGATCGACGAGAAGGGTAGGGTAGCCGGCTACTGCGGATCTTCCCGCTATCATCCAGGCAGCATGGCGGGATGAGGCAGCCTCTTGTTTTAAGACTCCAGGAAAGGGTTTTAGCGATTGTCGGTAGGAGCTGAGACTCAGCTTTGATTTGCCCGTGCCGGGTAGATTCTCGGCGGGAATGGCCCAGTGGTCGTTCCAATAGCGGTCAAAGGCTTTACTGAGAATGCGGACGTGCTTGCCTCCGGTTAGGACCTCAAGGTCTCGGAAGTTCATCTTGGAGTCGTGGCCGTAGTATTCGTCTGCGAGATTACGCCCTCCGACGATGGCAGCACGGTTATCGACAACGAGGATTTTATTGTGCATGCGGTGATCAACGCGTGAGAAGTCGCCGAGGTTGAGCAGTATGCGCATGGCGCTGCCGCCGCTGCGTCGTGCGTAGGGGTTATAAACCTTAAATTCGACGTTAGGGTGTGAGTCGATGGCGTGCACGATGGGATCCTTTTTCTGCAGAAAGGAATCATCCATTAACATGCGCACCCGCACGCCGCGATCAGCAGCTAGGAGAAGGCGCCGTAGAAGTTCCTCGCTCACGGGATCATCACCGAGGAGGAAGGATTGTAAGTCGATGCTGGCGGTGGCGCTATCGAGGGCACGAAGACGCCAATCGACGGCACTGGGTCCATGGTCGAGAAGCACAAACCAGTCATCGGAGCGAAGGCTGGTGAGGGCGTTCCAGGTGGGGGCACTTGCTGGGGGTAAGGCTGGTTCTGCTGGTCCTAAGAAGGGATTGATGTGGCTGCTACAGGAGCTCAGCTGCAGCGTAGCAGCTGCCACTATGGTGAAAAGAAAAGGGCGTGTTGCTTTCATGTGATTTTAACTGAGCGGCGTGTAATACAGGCTTTAATAATCCATGGACCTGTCCAGCCGTAAGATCCAGCCCGCCTCGCCAGCTTTGAGTTTGTATTGGAGCTGGCGGGTTTTGCCGGTTGGTTTGCCACTGAGTTTGCTATTGGCGTCATTCTGATGGTAAAGTGGGAAACGGCGCAGCAAGGCGCCTTCACCGATGGCGAATTGATCGTGGCCCATATAGCCTTTGGAGTTTGCCTTGTCCTCCATCAAGTCGGGAAGAAAGATGGGCGTGAGGGATTTTTTCCGATTGCAGGCGTAGGCGATGAGTGAGCCATATGATCCACTGCCGGCACCTCGAACATAGACGTAAATCTCGGGAAAGCCGTTGGCGTCGAGATCCTCGACCTCAGCATTAGTGATGGAACCTTCGATCTCGACGACGATGGGATCGTTTTTCCCCTCTAGGCCAGAGGGGGTGATGGTGAGTGTGTTGAGGGAGCCCTGATTGGGACATTGAATAAGAAAGCTGACCCCTTGTAGGGATATGCTCTCTTCGAAGCCTTTGTTTGAGATCTGCACGGTTTCTTCAGCTGTGGAACAAGATGTGCAGGCGCTGAGTATGAAGAGAGCCAAGAATGGGATGGGTGTAAATTTCATGGGTGTGATGATGGGTTGATTTTTTGGACGGTTTTAATTTTAGAGCATTGGCAAAGCCATACCATGATTTTTTTGGTTTTCATGTGATTGTCAAAAGAGATCAATTTGAGGGTGGGTTTCATCTGTGCTTGTTCATGATGACATTTTAGCGAAGCTTGCGGGCATGAAGCCTTATGTGAAGCTCGGTGAGTCAAAAATGTCTGATGGCACGGTTTTTTCTCTACACAAACATGATGATAAATTTTACCTGAAGTATAATGGCTTTGATTTGATGAGCACAGCACTGACTTTCTCTGAGGAGATGCTTTCTGAGGTAGGGCTGGCAAAGCTACTTGAGGGCAAGGCAAGCAGGCCCAAGCATCCCACGGTGTTGATCGGCGGTTTGGGCTTGGGCTTTACGCTCAAACGCGCGCTGCAATTAGTGGGTAGCCCTGCGACGGTGGAGGTTGCCGAATTGATGCCGCCCCTCATCGAGTGGAACCGGACATTTCTTGTCGAGCATAACGGCCCTTTATTGGAAGATCCTCGGACCAAGATTAGCCAAGGAGACCTTTTTGATATCATCAATGCGAAGAGCAGGGGGAGCTATGACGCGTTATTGCTGGATATTGACAATACACCAGACGACTTGATTACGGCGGGTAATGCGCGGCTTTATTCGCCTGGTTTTCTGGCAAAAATTCGCGAGATATTAACACCTGATGGTTGTGTGGCCTACTGGCTCTCAGAGCCTGCGCCGAAATTCAGGAAATGCCTGATCAAGGCGGGCTTCGATGTTGAAGAACATGCAGCCAAACCGCATGAGAAGTCAAAGCGAGCAAGGCACTGTATTTACCTAGCTACGCGAAGTCAGTGATTGTCGATGAGCCAATTCCAGGGCTCTCGATCACAAAAAACAAACAACAGAAGGGGATGAGTAATCTGTTGTTATTGAATGGGAGTTTTTTCATCAAATTCTGGCGACATGGTAGACGCCATGTCCATATTCGATCCGAATAGCATCTTTTGTTTTTTCAGTTTTGTATGTTTTTTCTCTCTTAATCAAATCATGGATTTCCTCGGAAATAACGAGCCCGTTAGTTTTTGCAAAACGATTGATTTTTGAGCTTTGGTTTACCGTTGATCCAAAGATGTCATGGATGTCATTTTTCGAAGCAAACATCACGGAGCCATAGACGGCACTTATACGATAATTAATCTTAGGAAATGACTTTTTGGACAGGCGACTATTTAACGCCTCGTTTGATGCGATCATATCCAAACAACAATCAATGGCGGGTATGTAATCATTTTTTGATGCCGGATATGAGGTCTTGAAATAATATAGAATTGCATCACCCATGCTCTTAACAATCGTGCCACCATGGCTAACAATGATCTCGCTCATTACCTGATCGAACGTGCTGTATAATTGGGCTGTTGCAGGCTCAGATAACTTTGAAGTGATGAGCGTGGAATCTTGAATGTCGATAATGCAAACGACGACGTGTTCACTATTATCGGTAAATTTAAGCAGCGATTCCTCCTGCCGCCTAATGATGTCCATATCGCCTTTTATCGCAATGGCGTCTGCCGCCTTCTCTTCTTTGAGTCTGGCCGTGGTAACGAAGCCTCTGGTTAGGTAGAATCCTAGGACAGATAAAACAAAACCTACCAGCAGGACGATGAGGTTGATGGTTTTACTTTTTCCGCCATAAAATAAAGGTAGATAGTTTGCTGCAGGTTGTCCCTCAAGGGTGACGATCCAGTTTTGATCGTAAATGTCTAGAGTGGTCGAGTGGTTGAAGCGGACAGGGAAAGCTTTGTGTTGGCCGTTTTTATGTGAATCAAATAGTATATTTTCTTCGGATTCATGCTGGTCATATATTTTCATGTGCATGTTCTCCAAAATTTCAGGCTCTAATAACTCGGTAATAAAATCATCCATCCTGATGACGGCGTTAATAATCCCGTCCAATTCTCTGGGCAGGTTTTGCTTGTCGATTCTCTCGTTGGTGAAAAAGGGGACATTCATCAATAATCCACTTTGAATGTTTTTATCACCTTCTTGTACGAGGGTTATTTTTCTCGTGAGGGAGGTTTTTTCACGCTTCCTTGCACTTTCGATAGACTTTTTTCTGATGTTTTCTGAGTAAATGTCAAAGCCGATAGCTTTTTCATTTCTGTGGTCTAGGGGGGTTAAGAAAACGACGGGGAAATACTCATCACGAAGACCCTCAGGCTTGATTCTATAATCTACCATGCCATATGTCTGGAGCAGGGCTTTGAGGTCATCGATGTCCTTTTCTGAACTGAGATGTTGCACATATCCGATGCCTTGGAGCCCTGGATAGAGGTTCTCAAATTGTAACTTATCGAAGTATATTTCCCACTCTTGAAGGCTCACTTCTTTGGAGGCCATAAAAAAGGACTTCACTCCAGTAAGTAAGCCCTCATAAGACGAAACCCTTTTGATAATTAGCTGGTGGATTCTTTCAGCTTCAAAATTAAATTCTGCTTTTGCATTTTTGTGCTCTGTGTAATTCAACACAGACCAGACGAAGCTGGTAGCAACAAGTCCCAAGATAAGGGCGATAGATGGTTTGCGACTTGTCATTACAGGGTTGTTTTTAAAACGGTCTTTTCAGATTTTTCACCAAGGAATACGATATTGAAGTCCTAGCGCAAGATTGGTGATGTCACCGCGGCGGTATTCATTGATGCGGTATTCTGCTACGGCATAGAGTTGTTGGTAGAGGCGACAGCCGAGCTGCGCTTCGAGCACAATAGGGGCGCTGGGGGCGCCATCTGGTTTCTCTCCATTGATGGTGTGATCGACAAATCCAGATAGATAAAGTCGATCGCTCCAGTAGGGGAAAGTCATGCGAAAGACGTGTTCCATTTGCCAGACTGAGGGGGACTCGTGGTCGAATTGGATGGCGTGAAAATTAATGGAGTAGGCTAAGTGTAGGGAGTCAAAAAAATCCTTTAGTCTGGATGTGTCATCGAGTCGCCAGCGAAAACCAAGGCGTAGCCGATCATTCTCAGAGCCAGATCTGAGATTCCATTGCACGGTTAAGTCCAAAGGAGAGTCATCTTCGATTTGCCAGCGTAAATTTTGTTCAGAGTAATATTGATTGTTACTTGAAAATGGATTGCGCGAGTCATTGCCGGCAATGTTGGTGAAGCTGAAATACTGCAGACGGGCAGGTAGGTTCACCAAGGCGTTGACGGTGAGGAAAGTATCCTGGTCGACATCCGTGAGGACGGGGTAGTAATTTAAATCAATAAAACCGGAGGTCTTAGACTTGTTTTGCCCCGATGAGATACCTGTTGCGATCAGCAGAATGGAGATGGCGGATAAAATACGCATTACTTAACTACTTAAGCATATTAAATATAGTCGTATTTTGCAATGTTTTAATTGAGGAGAGGGGCCTAGCTATTCGCTTTTTTTTGGTTTCTCTGCTGGGGCTTCCACCCGAATGAACTCGATGGCAGTGAATTTGTTCATTTGCATGACGGGGATATTGAGCATTCCGTCTTTCACCGTGAAGATTTTGCTTTCTTCATAACGAGCGTCGAGGTCGCTGCCATCTTGAGGGCTGATGTTCTTGGTGATGATGCGAGCTTGGTAGCTATCGCCGTCCTTGAAGCCTTCGCCGCGATAGTCTTGTTGAGAAAACTTGTTGTTGTAGTGCCAGCCGTTTTGAATGGTGGCGGGGATGGCGACTTTGACCCAGTGTTTTGCCGTGGCGCCACTGGCGTAGATGAGCACCATGAAGCTATTACGGGTGCGGTTGTAGGATGAGATCCGATAGCGTTCAGGGCCGGTGAAGTCAGGGCCGAATACGCCGATGTCATTACCTGCTTCGCCCGCCACGGCGTGACGGATGACCTCGTCATTACCACCAGAGATCTGTGCATACCACCTCCAGATATAGTAGTGCAGGTGGTTTGGATCTGAGGGGTCGATGTAGTCCTCAATGGTGAAGGGGAACTGGAGTTTCTCATCCATGAGCTTGATTTCAAAGTCATCATCATTTCCTCGGACGACGACTTTGGAGGTGACGATGTCAGCACCACCGTGCTTTGAGGGGATGACGATCTCGGGCATGAGCTTCTTGATTCTGCCGTTATAGTCGTGGCGTTTAGTCAGGCCCATCGACCAGCTGCTGGAGTTGTCTGACCAAGGAAAGTTCATGGTGTTGAGGCCACGCTGCAGGCATTGGCCCATGATGGTGATTGCCCTCAGGTAGGCATCGAGCTCGTTGCGTGATCCGTCTCCATTGACGTCGGCCGAGTTGTGGGTGTCGTCCCAGGTGATCCATGATTCTGCGGCCATGACGGATTTTCCTCGGTGCCCGTAGTCATCGAGTTTTTTGCGGGCGAGGTCGTAGTTGCCCCAAACGGATGCCACGTAGGCGCCATCGACGGTGCCATAGCCATCATTCTGGTCAGAGACGTTGAGGTTAAGTGCGTCGATCTCTTTCATCATTTCAGATGAAGCAATGAGCTGATCATAGAAGTTGTTAATGGCGAGCCCCCCAGTGGCGTTGAGCCCGTCGACTGTGTCACAGCCGAAGCAGGGCGAGCAGCCTGAGGTGGAAATGATGACAGGTGCGGTGGGAGCTTCGCCATAGACTTTGCGGATTGAACGTGCGCCTTTGGTGAATACCTCGGAGATCATGTAGTCCATGTCGCCATCGTTGAGATGCATCTTAAGGTTTGCTTCATGGGCGAGTTGGTAGGCGTGTACTCGGCCTTTGAAGTGCCGAGCGATGCGTTCTACAAATGCCGCGTAGTGACCTTCTTTTGCCTGCACGCCACCAGCCTTGCCCCCCACGGCAGCCCAAGCTGGGCAGTGCCAGAATACAAATTCACACTTAAGCCCTTGAGCAATACAGGCATCAACAGCTTGCTCGATAGTTTGAAGGTAGTCTGACATATGCTTAGCATAGTCGGTGCTCTGTTCGCTGGGCTCTGAGGCACTCCATGCGACCCAGAATTGCGCGTAGCTACTGTATTTGGAGATAATCGGCCTTGCTGCATCGTAGGCGTTGTTTTCTGGCCTGCCACCATAAGGCTGCCAGCGCACTCCGATATGCATATGGTTGGTGGTCCACTGGTAGTCAGCTGGAGTATCAGTATCGTAGAGAAACTCAGCGATTTTAGCGGGTTTTTTGGGGATAGTTTTTGAATGCTGATGTTGCTCTTGTTGCTCTTGTTGCTCTTGTTGCTCTTGTTGCTCTTGTTGCATGTTATCCTCAGGGCTGGCAGCAGGAGTAGAAGACGGGTTGGGGCTAGATTGTGTTTTTTGAGTCGCGTTTTTCTGCGCTTGATCAGTTTGACTGCATTGCAGGAGGGAGACGATGGGTAGAATCGCTACGAGGAGAAGGGCAGGGCGAGTAGGGAAGAACATAATAAGTAATGAATAGTGGATGGAGCGGAGATTACTCAAAGAGTGGCGTAATGGTGTAGCCTTTTTCTTCAAGCAGGTCCTGCACGGCAGTTTTTCCGGTGTAGTGTGCGGCTCCGACGGCAAAGAAGTGGCATTTTTCTGGGGCGGCCTGCATGAACTCGTTGGCTTTGTTGGCCATGTCAATGTTGCGGTCGTCGAGTAGGGCTTTCATTAAGCGTTTGGTGAGTTCGGGGTTGGAATTCATTTTGGCCATTTCGGCGGTCATCATGTCGGCGATCTCATCGGTAGTCCCGGTGAGGTAGACGTTGAGCATCCGCTCTATTGATTTGATTTCGGCATCCTGCTCGGCGATTATCATATCTAGGGTGTCAGAGAGCATGATTTGTTGTTCCTGCTCAGTGAACTTGTCGAATACGGCGACTTGGGAGTCAGCACTCTCGAGAGCGTCGGTTTTCTTGTTTTCCTTAACGGCTCGCTGATAAAGCACCTGATCGAGAGCGGCTTTGCCCATCAGCTGACTTTCTATAAGGGGCAGGCTGGCGGCGACGGCCCAGGTCTTGAGCGCATCGAAAGGTGCCGCGCTGAGAACTGGGTTAATGTCTTTGAGGACCTTGTTGAGTTTGTTGGTAAGCTCTGGCCCGATGGCTTCGGTGAGCTTTTTGGCGTCTTTGCGCATCACAAGTGGGGCGACTTGAAGTTGTGCGCCTGGGTCGAGGTTGATCTCGGCGTAAAAAGTATCGGATGCTTTAAAGGCGGCCTCAACATTCGGGTGGAGATTGAGCACGCGAGGGTCTGAAAGGTGGATGGTGCCGAAAAGATAAGAGGGGTTTTTTAGTCCCTTACCTTCAACTTTAAAGAGGCATGCTTTGACTGGGTGTTTGAGGGCGGCGAGGTCGGGCTTCTCTTCTGCATGGGCGAGAAAAGGGAGCAGTAAGAGGATAGAGGCGATGATTTTTTGCATGATGAGTGATTACTTTGGATGCTTGTTTTTTAGTGTAAATAAAAAAGGCCCTGACAAGGAAAAATCTTAACTAGCCTCTTGGGTGCGAAGGAAATAAGAGGCTACCGAGTGAAGGTGCGATTGCCTGAACGAGCACTTTATAATGGACTTGATGATGTGTGCTCACTCAGCCAGAAGTTGGCTGGAAGATGCGCAATGAGAGGGGGCGCAATGAGAGGGGGCGCAATGAGAAGAAGGTGTACGAGGAGCCCCCACACATGAGGCTCCCCGCACGGTTTTCTGTCGGCAATGAAGCCGGAGAAAGGGGTTGTCTGGATACTCGGCTTCAGGGG
>JAFMDE010000137.1 GCA_017857425.1 Akkermansiaceae bacterium | reverse complement strand
AATCAGGTTTTCAGCCCATCAGCTTTGGCAATATCGTATTACGGGTTGAGACAGCTAGCCTCTACGGCTTAAGCATCATCCAACACGAACTCTCAGCCTAAGAGGCTCAGCTTGGAGGAATAAACGGGGTCTGCTCGTTCTGCGTAGATATTTGTTCTGCCTAGACGCTTGAAAAGGGTATGCCCGTGGCACGATGTATCAGCATCGCAAGTTTGCTAAGCCTCCATCCACTAGGCTTTAATTTCAAAATAATTACGTTTGTGTTTATTTTTTTGAACCGTTAATAGTTTGACTATGTCGACTTCTAATCTGTAATATACTGAATCCCTCCATCTGACAATTGTTTACAATTTCACCTGATGGTCTCCACCCTTTCTAAATTATCCAAATCATCCTTCTTCGCTTGCGTGGCATTAGTCACGCCTCAAGCTTATGCATGGTCACCCGGTGTAGGTAGTGAATCGGCCACGTCTGGCTTCACGGTGGATACGCAATCCCGCAATGATGTCATTTCTTTTTGGAACTCCGTTTATAGCGAATCCGAAGGTTATGAGAACCGCTTAGCCTGGACGGGCTCGATCGACAATAATGCTCCTGGCTCCACCTCGGCAGCCTTCAAAAACGACGTCGAGCGGCGCATCAATTATTACCGCGCCATGGCAGGCATGGATGCCAACATCCGCATTCGCTCAAGTAGTGAAACGCTAAGCGGCGACTCAGGGCCTACCGCACCAGAAGGCACCACTAAACAAGATGCAGCACAGGCAGCTGCGTTCATGCTTTCTAAAAACACTGCTGAATTTCTAGAGGGTGGCGGAGTGAGCAATCCAGTCGACACACACAACCCACACAATCCTCCGGAAAGCTGGATTGCAGATGACAATACCGCAAGAAATGGAGCCTATTATTCCAACGTCGCTATTGGTCATTATGGCCCAGGCGCAATTGATGCCTATATCAGCGAGGATGCACAGGGCGCTGGCGGAGCAGAAAACTCGGTGGTCGGACACCGGCGCTACATTTTCCATTCTCGACTACAGGAAGTGGCCACCGGTGACGTTCGTCCAACGAATAACAACTACTTCCCCGCTAATGCACTTTACGTGTTTGGTGATTGGCTGAGCCCTTCCAGCTCACCTGAATTTGTCTCCTGGCCAAATTCAGGTTTTATACCAGAAGATATCACGCCTAGGCTTTGGTCACTTTCATATCCGGGGGCTGATTTCAGCAATGCCACCATTGATATGCAAGTTTCGGGAGGAGAAACAATTGCCACTATTATCACCTCACAGGATGCATTATATTACGCAGACAACACCATCGTTTGGAAAGCGACTGATGCCTCAGCCATTCCCTCGGCAGAATATGAAGATGTAACCATTCAAGTCACCGTCTCCAACATCAGCATTAACGGCAACGCGACGAGCTACAATTACTCAGCAACCATCATCAATCCCAGGAGTCTCACTGATTCCCCCACCCTGACAGGAAACACCAGCCCACCCCAAACCGGTGCCAATTACATTCTCCATAAAATCGAACATGCCGAGGAATACGAGTTTGAAGTTTCGGCAATCGCCCCCATAACATGGATCGAGGGCGCAGAAGATTCGACCAGTGATTTTGTCATCGACGGAACCAGTAGCAACTACAATTTCCGAGATGCATACAGGTGGAATTCGTATGATCAATCAACATTCTGGAACAGCGGCGCCAAGGCCTTTCATCTTGCCTTCCCCAACAACTCACTGCCCCTCTCTCGGGAAACCTTCACCATCAACCACACTATCATTCCCAAAGCAGGCGGCTCGATGTCATTCTCAATCCGCCGAGGATACATGACAGCCGATACCAAGCTTGAGGTTGAATATTCCGATAATGGCGGAGGATCATGGACAAGCTTAGCCGTTTATGCAGGCAAAAACGACGGCTCTCCCGACAACAGCTTCACCACTAAAAACGTCAATCTGGCATCTACCGGAAATCAAATATTGATTCGCTTTCTTTTACATCAGCCAACCCCCACTGGGGTCTATGATATTATTAATTACAGCGGCTACCCCGTTGGCGTTTTCATTGATGATATTCAATTTGCCAATTGCACGTGGCTGCAAAGCTTATCCCTCACGAGCCTCGCTAAAAACTCAGACTTTGCTGCCCTTGATGATGTGACCGGCGGCGGACCACTCGAGGTAGGCAGCAACTATATACTCAAGGTTAGGCCGAGAATTGGCAACGTCTGGATGCCCTTTGGCCAGTCACTCGAGGTTATTCCCGCTGAAGTCATTGATGCAGAAAACTACCAGCAATGGGCCCTAACATACTATCCATCGATAGGCGGTTTCAACGATGACTATGATCAAGACGGCCTACCAAACGGCATCGAACACATCCTCAACCTCAACCCCATGAATGCAGCAGATGCCGAGGCTGCATTGTCCACCACGATCAACAACAGTCAGTTACAGATTTCTCACCCTGTCATTGGAGGCAATCAGATTGAAGCGGAATGCTCATTCACACTTGAGGCAGGCAGCTGGGAACCTATCCCAGTGATTATTTCAGAGGACGGCATCGCAACTGCGAGCGTAGACCTGAGCGCAGCCAACGGCAAATGCTTTATCCGCTGGAGGGCAACAGAACTCTAAACCTTCCCTAACGTCTCGTAATTGATGTTCTGTAGACATCCACGGCCCTGGCAATTGCATCTGCCAATGCCTGCTGATAAGCTGGTGTATGCACTTTGCGTGCTTCAACACGGTTGGACAAAAATCCACCTTCGAACAAAATGGCGGGTATTTTAATTCCGGTGAGCACATCAAATCTAGCTCGTTTTATACCCCGGTCATTCATGCGGAAATTGTTTCTGGATCTATCATTACTAAGATATAATAGGGACCTGCTGTGCACGGCTGTAGCCAGCATAATACTCGCAGAATCCATGACATTGCCAGGCACTGTCTGAAAATCTCCCGCCCTCACACCACGACCCATATGAGGAACTCCAACAGGGGAAATGGTAAAAGTCTCAATGCCACTTGCCCCAGCATTGTCGCTTGAGTTAAAATGAATACTGATAAAAATAGCATTTTTATACTTGTTGGCAATGTTGACTCGGTTAGCCAGACTCACAAACACATCACTATCCCGCGTCATAACTACCCGATAACCTTTGCTCTGTAAGATATCCCTGACCAGCCTGGCAATTTTCAAGGTGTATACTTTTTCGTTATCATAAGGTCCTAGGCTTCCGGGATCCTTACCCCCGTGGCCAGCATCAATCACCACGATACCGAAAACACGAGCACTATGGATGTGGGTTGGTCGCAACACAGGATTCACCAGTTTTATCAGATCTGTTTTAGAAAGAAAATAACGCCCATTTTGGTCAATCACTTTGTGACTGAGAACAAACAAAACACCATTCATTCTGCATTGTTGGCTGCCTGGACGCACCTCCATTTTGACATCGGTCTTTTCCAAAGTGATCACTGACCCGTATCTGATGTCATCAAAGTAGTAAAATTCCTTTATACTTCTGAGGGTGACATAATCGAGCCCATTAAATTCTTTTGTCTCCCATTTGAACCCGTTGTTCGCCTCAGAGACAATACTGGCACCTAACCACATGTGAAGGGCAACGATTAATGTTTGTATGGATTGGTAATACCGTATCATCGCTAGACCTGAAAATTAGCCAACTATCATGCGTGGAAATTTTAGGCTCATTTACTCGAATGACAACGGTATTTCTCACCTAACATGAACTACCTCGTGAAACTACCACTCGACAGCTCAAATAACGACTGCTAGTCATCTTGGGCATGGAAAGCATCGAGATTGTAGGGACTTATCGCGCTCAATGGGGAGAGGGGCCCATCTGGTGGGAAAACCGTCTTCTCTATGTCGATATTGAAGCCCGTCAGCTACTGGAGTACGAGCCATCATCTAAGCATGAATCCAGCTGGAACGTAGCCACCACAATAGGACGCATCGGCACTGTTGTGCCCCGCTCATGCCCTGGCCCGGAGGGGAACCTCCTTATAGCTGGCGATAACGGCATCCATTTTTTCAACCAGTCAACCAATCAGAGCACTGCCATCGGTGACCCTGAAGCCGATCTGCCAGATAACCGCTTTAATGACGGCAAGTGCTCCCCTGACGGACGCCTCTTTGCAGGCACGATCAGCACCACCAAAAAGTCAGGCAGCGCCGCACTTTACCGCCTCGATACTGACCTCTCCATTCACACAGCGTATGCAGGCGTCACCAACTCCAATGGTATCGTCTGGAGTAAGAACAATTCCACCTGCTACTATATCGACACCCCACGACAAGAGATTCTCGCTTTTGACTATAGCACAGAGACAGGACAACTTAGCGCTCTGCGCACCGCTTTCCGAACGGATCACATAGATGGATCACCGGATGGCATGGCCATTGACGGCGACGACAAGCTATGGATTGCCTTCTGTCACGGAGCCTGCGTTATCTGCTTCGATCCCGATAGCGGCAAACAACTTCATCGCGTCAATCTACCATGCATGGAAACCACAGCTTGCGCTTTTGGCGGAGAAAACTTAGATGAGCTTTTTGTCACCACGGGCATCCACAAGAATATAGAAGAGTCAGATGCCGGCCGACTTTTTTGCATCACTGGCTTGGGGGTAACTGGTGTGCCAAGCAATTCATTCCGTGGTTAAAGACGGGATAATCGTTGCAAATGAGTGTCAAACATGACATCTCTGCGCCTCACAAAATCCCCTTATAACCTAAATTTTATCGAGTCATGAACACTAATGCTCACCAAGAAGTTCGCGTATTTGCACCAGCAACCGTCGCCAATGTTGCCTGCGGATTTGATGTACTCGGCTTTGCGATCAATGCACCCGGGGATGAAGTTATTGCGCGCCACTCCGAAAAACCTGGACTACGCATCACAAAAATCACCGGAGATGACGGCAAACTTCCGAAAATCCCGGAAAAAAACACCGCAGGCGTCGCTGCACTCGATCTCCTCAGACATCTAGGCATGAGCGACCGTGGCATTGAGCTAGAAATTCACAAAAAGATGCCTTTTGGTAGTGGCCTCGGATCATCCGCAGCTTCTGCGGTTGCTGGCGTTTACGCAGTCAACAAACTCATCGGCGAGCCTCTTGCCAAACAACAACTCCTGCCCTTCGCCATGCAAGGTGAAGCAAGTGCCGATGGCGCTTGGCATGCAGACAATGTTGGACCGTGCCTTCTTGGT
>JAFMDE010000136.1 GCA_017857425.1 Akkermansiaceae bacterium | reverse complement strand
TCCAGCGCGGCTTCAGCTTCCTCGTTACCACGGCTAATGGCATTACCCACTACGATCACCTCCGCTGTTTCCGGGATGTTCTGCGCTTTATAGCCAGGAAAGATCTGAATGCCCTGCTGCTCTAAAAAGGTGGACATGGGAGGGTAAACATTTTCGTCCGACCCCGTGACCGTAAAACCCTTTGCATGCATGGCGGCTGCTACTGAGCCCATGGCGGTTCCGCATATACCAATAAAATGAATGTGTTGCATCAATGACAGTGAAGTTAGTAATGAAAATAGGTTTTATCCCATCAAAAAAATAACGGCTAAAAACCAGGCGCAGCAACCGTGCCGCTTTGAACTTCATCAAGCTGACGCAGCAAGATGGAGTCGGCGACTTCGCTCACCATGTGCTCAAGCAGCAGCCGCAAGTGACTGCCCTCACAGTAATCAGCCGGGGCAATGTGTTTCACCCGGTCCGCTCTAGCGCAGAGTTGGTAGCATTTTCTGAAGCTGTTCCGAGTTGGGTCATCGGGGTTATACACCGCAATGGCATTGCCCCCGTTTTTACGCATGACCGTAAAACAAGGCACGTCGGTAGGCCCATCACCAACATAGATCATATTCTCAAAAGGAATAGGACGCAGACCAGGATTCATATGATCATTCACATCGTCCTTAAAATCTAATAGGCCTTTGTTAATGCGGAAAAGGAATTGAGTTTTGGTCGTATGGGATATCGTTCTTTTAGCGTGGCGTATGTGCCCTTGCTCATCCTCTCCAAACTCACAACCGTAGATCGCACGGAAATTATCTTTGATGCTGCAACCATCGAGAAGCGCCTTCAAACCCGAGGAAACAATGTAATACTCAATGGTAATATCCTGAGACTCATGCTCGGGACCGAGGCAGCGTTTGCGCAATTGCTCAAAGATATCTGGAACACCGGGAAAGTAACTCAAATTGGCCCCCAGCTCAACGAGTCGAGCATTGGTCACTTGATCCATTTCAAGATAACCAAGAAGACAGTGCATGTAAGCCAACTCACCATCCCATCCTTGCTCCTTCACGAGGCGGTTGCACTTTTTCCAGAATGATTCAGGATTGATCCCGAACTCCGGAAAAATAACGTCATCCTGCATATAACTTGGACTCAAGGTCTGGTCATAATCAAAGACAAGCGCGATAGTATTCTGTGCAATGGCCATGGGTATGGTGTTTAACGCCACTCCATGAGGCGATCAACTCTGCACAGCAAACCAACAGAGGAGCATAACAGCAAGCGTGAAAACCAATCTGCCGCGCCTTCCATCGTTGAAGTCACTGAGACTGCCATCGCTCGTGCCACTTAAGCTGCAAAAACGATCATCACCTGGAAATCTCCACGAGGCGGCAATCTTATTTTTTGGTGGCATTCACCCAGAGCTGTTTTATCATTTCTACATGATGAATTTGAAATTAACCACTCTCCCTCTCGTTTGCGCACTTGCCTGCTCACTCACCCTCAACTCATGTCAAACCACCAACCCCTACACCGGCGAACAACAAACTAGCCGTTCGACATCAGGTGCCGTTATTGGCGGCCTCATTGGCGCAGGCTTAGGATCCTTAACCGGCTCTGGAAGCACGGACAGAAGACAAAAAGCCATGGTTGGTGCAGGTATTGGCGCTCTCGCTGGCGGCCTTATCGGCGACTACATGGACAAGCAGGAAGCCGAGCTGCGCCACCACCTTGAAGGCACCGGTGTTAGCGTAACGCGCAACGGCGACAATCTGATACTCAACATGCCAGGAGACATTACCTTTGCTACCGATAGCTCGTCGGTTAATGACCGCGCCCGCAATACCCTGGATGGAGTTGGCATGATTCTGGCAAAGTATAAACGCACCATGGTCGACATCACCGGACACACGGACAATGTCGGAAATAGCACTTACAACTATCAACTTTCTGAAAAGCGTGCCCGCTCAGTGGCTGGATACCTTAAAGATGGTGGCGTGATGAATCAGCGCATTCTCATCCATGGACGCGGCCCAGATCAGCCTACAGCATCCAACAACACTGCGGCAGGTCGCCAAGCCAACCGTCGTGTGACCATTGAATTGGTCCCCAGCCAGTCCTGATTAAAATCCTAATTACTGGCTTAAGGCCGACGATTAATCACCCTATAAAAAGACCATCTCCCGCATACGCAGGAGATGGTCTTTTTTAATCATTGGACTGAATCGCTTAGTCAGTCAGGTCCTTGCAGCTGCTGTCACAGTTCCTGCCAACAGAATCGATTCCGTTTTTAAGGCCGGAGTCACTTTGATACATCTGGCTCTGGCCAATCACTTGGCCGTTACCCGATTTAAGCACAAAGTATTTTTTGCCATTACTGGAGTCTTTGATGTGAAACTTCGACTCATCTGCTCCATTTTTCACCACTGAGGCTATGCCGTTTTCGCAACTAGCCTTGTCCTTGTAGGCTTGCCCACTAAGGATAATCTCGCCATTTCTGGCCTTGAGGCGGAAGTGATACTTCCGCGTCTTTTCGCTTTGGTATATTTCAAACATAATACATTGAGAGGTTCATGTTATTTAACACCTAAACCTATCAAGCTCGAGCAGCATAAACAAGGAGATAGTTGTCTTGCTTACGCCTTACTGAGAGGCACCCAGTACCGCGTTCCACTTGGTCAGGTTAGCTTGCTGAGCCGCAAACAGGGCATCCGTGGAGTCGAGCACCTTAATCGACTTGATCGTGTCCCCCATCATGATGGCGTTGACTACGTCCAACCCCTTAGTGACCTTGCCAAACACACTATGCCGGCCATCCAGCCATGAAGTGTCCTTGTGCGTGACGAAAAACTGGGAGCCGTTAGTTCCAGGCCCCGAATTCGCCATGGAAAATACCCCAGGACCATCGTGCTTGAGTGACGGGTCAAACTCATCAGCGAAACGATATCCAGGACCTCCCCTACCCGTGCCCTGAGGATCTCCTCCTTGGATCATGAAATTGGGAATCACACGGTGGAACTTTAAGCCATCATAGTATCCTCTTTTTGCCAAATTAAGATAGTTAGCGGCCGTCATCGGCACCTTCGATGCGTAGATGGTTGCCTCAATCGTTCCCTTACTGGTATTGAGCTCGATGCGTATATCTTTCACTTCACCAGCCGTCTCGGTCTTGGCAGCATCTCCGGAGCTCACGTCCTTGCTTGCTTCTGCCTTCTTCTCTTCAGCGCAAGATGTCAGACATCCAGCTAAAGCCATCATTAGTGTCAACCCATAGGTTTTGATTGTTGGTTTCATCAAGCAATGAATTAAGCCCGTATCGAGCCGACTGCAAGCAGAGAGAACCAAAAATTCATGCTCTTTACATGCGTCAGAATAAAAAATGAGTTCCTCAGGCTTACTTACCTTTGAAGGTAATGGTAGTTTTCTCCGCCTTGTGCTTGTTGGAGTTAAATTCACCCTTGCGGGATCTGATGAAATATCCTTTCGACAGCGCATCATCACCGTATTTCCAGCACATAAGCCGGGTGTTTCTATCTGAACCTTTATCAAATAGAATCTTCGTATTCGTGATAGCAGGCATGCTTACTTCGTATTTATCATGCGAAACAGTCGTATTAATCCGATATTTTCCCAGGTAGTCATATTTGTCTGACTCGATTTTCAACCTCATTTTCTCCAAATCCTTTTGATCCTCCGTGAGCTGTAATACTTGGCCCAAACGATGCGTCATCATGTGGTTCATGACTTCTGGCGGATCAGATCCGCGCTCGGATTGCATCCACGTGGTGAAACCTTCAGAGCTGAACTCATAGATAAGCTCACACTTGATTTCACCCTTGAGCATGACCGACAGCTTGACCTGATCAGGATTCTCAACGGGATCGCCATGACTGAGAATTTCCTTCATCTTGTAGCCACTGATCGAGCCGAGCTTGTTCTTTTTATAGGCAACAGGCTCGACCACCATTTTCCAGCCATCAAGTAGCCCGCCCGCCTTTTCATCCTCCTTGAGATATATCTCCATGACAGCATTAGCCTTGATACGGGCAATATAGTGTTCACCCTCAAAGTAGGCAAAGTAACCCGCTCCAGAGCCATCGTGTAGCACCGGCAGGAGGCCAGCTTTTTTCTTTTCCTTATCAACTTTATTCTGCTCCTTATCGCTTGCGGGCTCGTCCAGTTGCCGTAAGTAGGCTTGATCCGCATCACTAAGCTGCTTGACCGCTAGCGTGATCTCTTTCCCTGATGCTTGTTTGAGAGTCAGGTGGGTGTCCGTCTTGCTGACCAGCTCTGCTGTCATTTTACTGCCTTTGCTACTGGTCCACTCACGGAGTTCACCGGCATGAGCAAAAATCGACAACATAGAAAAAAGCATGATGAACAGTGTGTTACTATAATCTAATCTTTTCATCGTAGTATATCTTAAGCCCATTAAGCTTTAATGGGTAATGAATCATTCAAACATGATAAGCGAGGGAGGCAATCAAAATGATCAGGTGGGTGAGTCCTAACTGTCTGATGATAAGAGAGGCTCATTCTGGGGGAACTAAGGAGGTGATGCGCTGTAAAACAAGAAACCACCCGTGAAGGTGGTTGGATGGAGGCGGAGGCGGGAATGCCTTCATTCCATTCAGGCTTTGCAAGGCTGCAAGTTTCCTCCTCCGGAAACTTGGTTATATAAATGCGTGATACACGCACTTCGTGTGCGTTGACCTCTCTCCATTCAGTCTATGCTGGCCAGATAAATGCCTCCTCCGGCATTTTGATTCTATGAATACATCGTGATGCACGATGTTCCTGCGTTGCCCTCGCCCCGCTCACGCTGTGCCAGTGAGCAGAAATCCTCCTCCGGATTTCTGATCTCAAGATGCCCGTGATTCACGGGTATTGTGCGCTCAAACCCGGACCTACGCTCACTTACGTTCGCTTCGGAAGGGTTCTCATCCCCCCTCCGCCATCGGTAAGCCACCATTTATTGCCAAAATAACCTCAAATAGAAAAACCACCCGTGAAGGTGGTTGGATGGAGGCGGAGGCGGGAATGGACTCGCTCCGCTCAGCCTATGCTAACCTGCAAGTTTCCTCCTCCGGAAACTTGGTTATATAATTGCGTGATACACGCACTTCGTGTGCGTTCAAACCCGGCCCTGCGCTCACTTGCGTTCGCTTCGGAAGGGTTCTCATCCCGCATCCGCCAGGGTTGAACCACCATTTAAGGTCACATCACCTGAAAACAAAAAAACCACCCATTAAAGGTGGTGATGGAGGCGGAGGCGGGAATGGACTCGCTCCGCTCAGCCTATGCTAACCTGCAA
>JAFMDE010000135.1 GCA_017857425.1 Akkermansiaceae bacterium | reverse complement strand
GGCAAGTCAACGATTGCCAATGCTGCTGAGAAAGTGCTGCATCAACAAGGGCGCATGACAACAATCCTGGACGGCGATAACTTACGCACTGGCCTCAATCAGCATTTGGGATTTTCCGATGACGATCGTCGTGAAAACATCCGCCGTGTTGCACATGTCGCAAAGATTTTAGCACAGCAGGGCATCCTTACCCTGGTTTCTGTGATCACGCCACGACAAGAACTGCGCGATCTAGCTCGAGACATTATCGGCGATGATTACTATGAAGTCTTTGTAAAGGCGAGTTACGACCTTTGTGAAAAGCGTGACGTGAAGGGCCTTTATGCCAAAGCGGCTACAGGCGAGATTGAAAATTTCACCGGCAAAGACAGCCAGTTCGAAGAACCTAGCAAGCCAGATCTTATTATCGAAACCGAAGGGCAGGAAGTTGCAGACAGTGTAACGATCTTGTTGGACGCGGTTCACTCAAAAATATCAAACACATAAAAAATCCATGTCTAATTATTCACTAAGCCATCTTGATCATTTGGAATCAGAGGCCATTTTTATTTTGCGGGAGACTGCGGCGCAGTTTGAAAACCCAGTATTGCTTTTCTCGGGAGGCAAGGACTCCATCGTGATGGCGCATTTGGCATACAAAGCATTTGTACCATCAAAAATTCCATTTGTGCTCATGCATGTCGACACGGGACACAACTTCCCTGAGACGATGGTATTCCGCGATGAGTTTGTGGCAAAAATTGGTGCGCGCCTAGTGGTAGCCAGTGTTCAAAAGGCGATCGATGATGGACGAGTTACAGAGGAAAAAGGAGTCAATGCTAGCCGCAATGGGCTTCAGACCGTGGCTCTTCTAGATGGCATCGAGGAGCACCAGTTTGATGCGGCACTCGGTGGCGGTCGCCGAGACGAGGAAAAAGCACGAGCCAAAGAGCGATTCTTTTCCCACCGTGATGATTTTGGCCAATGGGACCCTAAGAACCAACGCCCTGAACTTTGGAATATATTTAATGGCCGCAAGCACCATGGCGAGCACTTCCGGGTCTTCCCACTCTCCAATTGGACGGAAATGGATATCTGGCAGTATATCAAAAAAGAGAACATCGATTTGCCCAATCTTTATTTCTCTCATGAAAGAGAGGTGTTCGAGCGTAATGGCTCGCTGCTGGCAGTGACTGATTTTGTCACCGTTCAAGAAAGCGAGCAGGTTGAGAAAAAAGTGGTTCGTTTCCGCACGATTGGAGATGCCACCTGCACAGGTGCCGTGGAATCACCAGCCGCAGATATCGATGCCGTTATTCAAGAGGTTGCCTCGGCGAGGCAAACTGAACGAGGCACTCGCTCTGACGATAAACGCTCAGAGACAGCCATGGAGGACCGGAAGAAAGAGGGCTATTTTTAGGCCTCAGGCATACGCATCAATAACAACATAGATTTTATAACAATCACAGTATGAGCAATACAGACACATCAGGATATCTGGACATGGATCTTTTACGTTTTACCACAGCCGGTAGCGTAGACGACGGCAAGTCCACACTCATTGGCCGCCTACTCTACGATTCAAAAAATACTTTTGAAGACCAGATGGAAGCTGTCGAGCAATCCAGTAAGCAGCGAGGCGACGAACACGTTAATTTGGCGCTGCTGACAGACGGCTTGAAAGCCGAACGCGAGCAAGGCATTACCATTGATGTAGCCTACCGCTACTTTGCGACGCCGAAACGAAAGTTTATCATCGCGGACACCCCTGGCCACATTCAATACACCCGTAACATGGTGACGGGCGCCTCAACGGCAAACCTAGCCATTATTTTAGTCGATGCTCGTAAGGGAGTTATTGAGCAGACCTGCCGCCACTCCTTTATTGCCAGTTTATTACGCATCCAGCACGTGGTGGTTGCTGTTAATAAAATGGATCTCGTGGACTATTCCCAGGAAGTGTATGACCAAATTGTTCATGATTTTAAAGACTTCGCATCCCGCCTCGATAGCTTTGTTGATGTCAGCTTTATTCCAATCAGTGCGCTCAACGGCGACAACGTCGTAGACCGCTCGGAGAATATGCCATGGTATGAGGGTTCATCATTACTCTACCATCTAGAAACGGTTTACGTAGGTAATCAGGAAAACCATGTGGAGGCACGTTTCCCAGTGCAATGGGTTATCCGTCCACAGTCAGATGAGTGGCATGATTTCCGTGGTTATGCAGGCAGGGTAGCAGGAGGTGTTTTCAAGCCTGGTGACGATATCACCGTCCAACCATCCGGCTTCACTACGAAGGTCAAGGCGATCTATATGGATGGCAAGGAAATCGAAGAGGCATACAGTCCGCTTTCAGTGGCACTCACCTTGGAAGATGAAATCGATATATCACGAGGTGATATGATTGTGAAAACCAACAACCCTCCCGAGGTCAATCAGGACATTGAGGCAATGATCTGCTGGTTTTCAGACAAGCCGATGACACCCAGAGGGAAGTATATTCTTCGCCATACCACTCGTGAGGTCAAAGCCATCATCAAGGAGGTGAATTACAAAGTGAATATCAATACCTTGCATAAAATTGAAGATGACAAGGATTTCCACCTCAATGACATTGGGCGTATCACACTGCGCACATCGTCCCCGTTGATTCACGATCGTTATAAGCGTAACCGCACCACGGGCTCCTTTATTCTTGTTGATGCGCAAACCAACGAAACGGTTGCGGCGGGAATGATCGCTTAGCTTAAACCACCGGCGTCGATACGCCGTAGCTCTTGACATTAAAGGCCCCAAGAGTAAGTCTCTTGGGGTTGAATAGCTGTATGCTCCTTTGTCGTTGCACCGCTCCACTGGAATTCAAATCGCGACACTGATAAGTCGGCTTGCGTTTCGTATCCATTTTTAATGAAAGCTGCCTAGTTGTATGAAAGTTCCTTTGCTTGATGTAAATGCTCAGAATCACCCTATTGGGGATGAGCTTCGTGCTGCCTTTGATGGTGTGCTCTCCACGGGTCGTTTTATCATGGGAGAAGAGGTTGAGAAGTTTGAAGCGAGTACGGCACAATACCTTGGCGTTAAACATGCTGTAGGTGTTTCATCGGGTACCGATGCCATCTTACTAGCGCTTATGGCGCTGGGTATTGGTCAAGGTGACGAGGTTATTTGCCCGAGCTTTACCTTTTTTGCCACAGCAGGCTGCATCAGCCGCACTGGCGCGACGCCTGTTTTCTGTGATAGCCATCTGGATAGTTACAATATTGATTTTGATTCGGCTGAATCATGTGTCAACGAGCGCACGAAGGCGATTATTCCAGTGCACCTGTTTGGTCAATCTGCCGATATGGATGCATGCCAGGCCTTTGCCAAGAAGCATAAGCTGATCGTTATAGAGGACACGGCCCAATCGATGGGTGCGCGTCATGGATCACAGTATTGCGGATCGATCGGAGATTTTGGCACTTACAGTTTTTTTCCATCTAAGAACCTTGGAGGGCTTGGTGACGGGGGCCTACTCGTAACACAAGATGACGCCCTGGCAGAGACGGCAATCAAGATGCGTAACCACGGCATGCACCCACGCTATTATCATCAGCTGGTGGGCGGTAATTTCCGGCTCGATGCACTGCAGGCGGCACTGCTTAATGTAAAGTTTGCCCATTACGCCGATTATATCAGCGGGCGACAAAGTAATGCCGCGTATTATTTAGAGCAATTGCAAGGGCTACCCGGCATGGTGTTGCCAAGCGTCGAGCAAGGCAATGAACATATTTGGAACCAATTTACTATTCGTGTGTTAGACGGCAAAAGAGATGCATTTAAACAGACGCTTCTCGATGACGGCATTGGCTGTGAAATTTATTATCCAGTGCCTATGCACCAGCAGCAATGCTTTGCGGATCTTGTTAATCATGAGCAAGACCTCTGTGCTAATACTGAACTACTCGCCAAAGAAGTCATCAGCATCCCCGTTTACCCTGAACTCAAACGCGCACAGCAAGATATCGTCATCGATGCGATGCGTGCCTTTTTTAAATAGAATATTAACTCATTCACCCTACAAGAAATAAGAAATATGAATACACCGAAAAAAATATGCTGTATCGGAGCAGGCTACGTTGGTGGCCCTACGATGGCAATGATCGCCGCCAAGTGTAGCGATATCCGAGTCGATGTTGTCGACCTCAATGCAGAGCGCATAGCCGCATGGAACTCAGATACACTGCCCATTTATGAGCCAGGATTAGATGAGATTGTGGAGGGAGCTCGCGGCAAGAATTTATTCTTCTCAACCGATGTTGAAGAGCATATCGCAGATGCTGATATCATCTTTGTTGCTGTGGGAACACCCACCAAAACTTATGGTATGGGTGCCGGCCGTGCGGCTGATCTTTGTTACATTGAATCGGCAGCTCGCATGATCGCCAAGGTCGCGAGAGGCCCCAAAATCATTGTCGAAAAAAGCACCATTCCCGTGCGCACCGCTGAGGCCATGCGTACTATTTTAGATGCTAACGCCGGAGACGGAGTATTTCAGGTTCTTTCTAATCCGGAATTCTTGGCGGAAGGGACAGCGATTGAAGACCTGCAGGATCCAGATCGTATTCTCATTGGTGGCGAGCGCACACCTGAGGGCGATGCTGCGGTGGAGGCACTGGTCAGTGTTTATAACCAGTGGATACCTCGAGAGAATATCCTGACCACCAATCTGTGGTCCTCGGAGCTTTCTAAGCTCGTAGCAAATGCATTTCTTGCGCAGCGAATTTCATCGATTAACTCGATCTCTGCTCTTTGTGAAAAGACAGGTGCCGATGTCGATGAAGTAGGTCGTGCGATTGGAACGGACTCACGGATCGGGCCGAAATTCCTCAAGGCTTCGGTTGGTTTTGGTGGCTCATGTTTCCAAAAAGATATCCTCAACCTGACCTACCTTTGTGAACACTTTGGCTTACCAGAGGTTGCCGCCTATTGGGATCAGGTGATTAAGATGAACGACTGGCAGAAGTCACGCTTCTCGGAGAAAATCGTCAAAACATTGTTCAACACTGTTCGTGGCAAACGAATCGCTGTATGGGGTTTTGCTTTTAAGAAAGACACTAACGACACACGCGAATCGGCATCGATCTACGTTTGTCGTGACTTGATGTTGGAGGGAGCTCACATTGCGCTCTTTGACCCACGGGTGCCAGTATCGATGATTCATGAAGACCTACGTTACGTCGGGGTCAGCCAAGAGGTGATTGATGCGCAGCTGCACATATGTTCTTCCTGTGAGGAGGCCGCAGACCAAGCACACGGTGTTGCATTGCTTACCGAGTGGGATGAGTTCAAAGAAGCCGATTTTGCAAAAATTCATGATGCTATGTTTAAGCCCGCATTCCTGTTTGATGGGCGTAACA
>JAFMDE010000134.1 GCA_017857425.1 Akkermansiaceae bacterium | reverse complement strand
GACGTGCTCGATGTTGATGTGCTTGTTGTCGGTGGAGGATCTGCGGGTCACGTTGCCGCGATCCAGGCAGGACGCATGGGGGCGAAGACGGTTTTATTGGAACGCAACTCTCAACTGGGTGGCACCACCACCACCGGCGGGGTATGTTTTCCGGGTTTGTTTCATGCCTGGGGAAAGCAGGTGGTTGGCGGAATCGGTTGGGAGCTGGTGGCGAAGTCGGTGGAAGTGGACGGCAGACAGTTACAGGATTTCACCAAGGTGCATGGCTCGCATGTTCCTTATCATGTTGATATCAATGCGCAGCTCTATTCACTACTGGCGGAGGAGGCCTGTCTGGATGCAGGTGTGTCACTAGCCTACTACCAGTTTCCCCAGAAGGTGGAGCAAACAGCAGATGGCTGGCTGGTCGATGTGGTCGGGCAGGGGGTTGCTTATCAATTGCGCTGTGCCCAGATTATTGACTGCACAGGAGGTGCTGAGGTTGTCGGCATGTTGGGCATGGAGCGCTTGCGTGGCAAAACCCGCCAGCCGGGAACCCATGTGGTGACCTTCAAGGGTTTTGATACAAAAGTCGTCAGAGAGAATGCGGAGCTCATCAAGAAGAAATACAATGAGGCGATTAAAAACGGCACCTTGCAGAAAGGTGACACCTGGTCTGGCAACATCATGGGGGTGATCGCGAGCACACGCGGTAATACCAACCACATCTTTGGTGCGGATTCTACCAATGCGGCTACACAAACCCAAACCAATCTCGCAGGCCGTAAGTGTGTGTTGCGCTTGCTCAAGTTTTTCAAAACGATCCCGGGAGGTGAAAAGGCATCCATCAACAAGATGATGAATGAAACTGCCAGTCGTGAAACCTACCGCATCAAGGGTGAGACCATGATCACGGTGCATGACTACACTTCTGGTAGGGTTTTTGACGATGCTCTCTCCTACTCGTTTTATCCAATCGATCTACACGATGAAAAAGGCGTGGTGCCAAGGCATCTCAAACACGGCACAGTTCCCACCATTCCACGGGGTGCGCTCATTCCCAAGGGCTCGAAGAATATCATGGTGGCCGGGCGCTCTGTGTCCAGTGACCGGCTGGCGAACTCCGCAGCACGCGTGCAGGCCAGTAGCATGGGCATGGGGCAGGCTGCAGCCGTTACGGCCGTGCTAGCCGCCAGACTGAAGACGACGCCTGGAGAGGTTCCCTTGGAGAAAATCCACGCCGAGCTTAAAAAGCACAATGCGATTGTGCCAGCGAGATCATAGAGCTAGCTTGGCTCATCAGATATGAAGCGAAACGTTGTCTCCCTCACTATTGCCGTTCTTTTTCTGACACTGGCAGTGACGGGAGTGATGGGCTTTTTTCTGCCCTTTAATATTCTAACAGTATCCGTGCACGCGCTGCTGGGTTTTGTGTTTATTGGCTCGATTGCGTTGCATCTGAAGAACAATTTCCGCCAGCTCAAAAATTACTTCACCAGTAAAACCGCCCTGCTGGTCATCCTCTGCGTGGCAGCTCTGGTCGCGGTGATTTTACTGCAGCCCAAGCCGGTGCTTGCGATTCTTGGCTTGAGTAAGAACCTCGGGCCGGCGGCGGATCGCTTTGAGCTCAAGGACACCAAAATGATCTACAATTACACCCCCGCGCCGCATTACAAGATGCAGCTGAACTTCAAGGGGGGCCGTGCCTTTGATGCGGAAAAGCCTCCGCGTGTCGCGATCTGGCTGGAAAACACCTCACGCTATCATCTGAAGACGCTCTATCACAGCAAGGCACCTGACGCGCAACAGATGCTGCCCTACTGGCATTACAAGAAGAGTGAGTATGAGAAGTATAAGGCTGAGAGCGAAGCGGCGGAGAAGGCTGGCAAAAAGCAGTCTGAGGACGTTGATGCCCTGAGCTCGGCCACACCCAATGAGAGTTTCGATCCGGCTGATTACATCGTTCCCAAGGACCCGGAAAAAGAAACGCCTTATCGTTTGCTCATCGAGATCAATGCTCCTGATGACGGCAATGAGCATTACCCAGATCAGCCGTCGCTGGTTTACGTAGTTGAGGTCGATAACAAGCACCCACGTAGCTATCAGGTGCTCGATCTGGTGGGTTACCCCAAGTCAGAAATGGACGAGGAAGAGGGGGAAATCGAGTGGTCACTTCTCTATGCTGATGGAACCATCACCACAGCACATGATCTTTTTGATAGTGCCTTGCTTCTGATCGAGCGCTCAGATCCGATAAAATGAGCCCGCGATGAAGCGCCATTTTTTCGTCATTTCATTGCTGATGCTGATCAGTGTGTGGGTATTCTTTGCTATCAAGGCAGGAGAAGAAAAAACGAGCTATCAAAGCTTTCAGGGTAATATCTTCGGCACCCGCTATCAGGTGCAGTATCATGCCCATGAGCAGCTCGATATGGATGCTGCGGAGATCCAGGCGCAGGTGGAAAAGCTTCTGCAACGCATTGATAAGATCGCGTCTACTTGGAAAGCTAACTCCGAGATATCACGTTATAATCGTGCGGTGGCGAAAGATGAATTTCAACTCTCGGATGAATTACGAGAGATCATCACCTTATCCGAGCAGCTCAAAACGAGCACTGGTGGAGCCTTTGATATTCATCATCAGGGTGAAGAGATTGATGTCTCTGCCATCGCCAAGGGTTACGCGGTTGATCGCATCGCTGAATACCTGCATGACGAACTCGCCATTCAGAATTTTCTGGTGGAAATTGGTGGGGAGGTCAAGGCCCGTGGTCACAATGCCAAAGCCGAGCCGTGGAAGGTGGCGATCTACATTCCGCCATCCCACTCACACATCGTGGGCCCGCGTGTGACGCTCAGTAATACCTCTATTGCGACCTCCGGTCTGTACTTCAGAGAGAATCATATCAAAAATGCTGAGACGGGTCATGCCCCGGACCATGACTTGTTATCCTGTTCAGTAATTCACCCTTCCAATACCACGGCTGACGCGCTCGCCACCGCCCTCTATGTAATGGGCGCTGAAGCAGGCCTCGCCTGGGCTGATCAAAACGAGGTCGAGGCGATCTTCATCAAAAGCGATGGATCGATTATCAAATCCGTGCAGGCGCAGCGATAGCGCTATGATACTTCAACCAAGAATGCCTTTAATGACTTTGGCGGGCTCGACGCCGGTGAGTTTGGTGTCGAGGCCTTGGAAGGGGTAGGTGAAGCGGTTGCTGTGCAGACCGAGCTGGTGGAGCATGGTGGCGTGTAGGTCGCGGACGTTGACGACGTCCTTGATCGCGCTGTAGCCGAGCTCATCTGTCTCGCCGTAGCTCATGCCGGGTTTCATGCCGGCACCTGCCATCCACATGGAGAATCCTTTGATGTGATGGTCGCGTCCGGCGCCACCTTTGCTGCCTTGATACATTGGGGTACGACCGAATTCGCCGCCCCAGACAATGAGGGTGTCTTCGAGCATGCCACGCTGCTTGAGGTCATTGAGCAAGGCCCAGGTGGCGCGGTCGGTGTGTTCACAGCAGACCTTCATGTATTTATCGAGGTCACCGTGATGATCCCAGCCGCGGTGGTAGAGCTGGATGAAGCGCACGCCTTTTTCCGCGAGGCGGCGAGCGAGTAGGCAGTTGGAGGCGTAGGATCCGTCACCGGGCGTGGCACCATACATCTCGAGCGTACTCTGTGGCTCATCAGAGATGTCCATGAGTTCAGGAACGGAGGTTTGCATGCGGAATGCCATTTCGTAAGCGGCGATGCGGGTCTCAATCTCGGGGTCATGGATCTGGCCGAGCTTTTTCTTGTCGAGCTGGATGATGGATTTGATCAGCTCGTCTTGTTGCTTGATGCTGACCCCTTTGGGGCGGCTGAGGTAGTGAACGGGGTCACCAGCGGCATTAAACTCGACACCCTGATAGCGGCTGGGGAGAAATCCTGCCGACCACTGGCGGGATGCGATCGGTTGTGGGTTGCGCCCGCCGACACTGGAGAGAACGACAAAGCCGGGTAGGTTTTGGGAGAGCGAGCCGAGGCCGTAGTTGACCCAGGCGCCCATGGAGGGGCGACCACTAATGGCCGTGCCCGTATTCATGAAGGTGTGGGCCGGGTCATGGTTGATCTGCTCAGTGACCATGGATTTGATCACGGTGATGTCATCCGCCATCTTAGCGGTCCATGGCAGGTAGTCGCTAACCATCAGACCACTTTGGCCATGGGGGCGGAACTTGGCTTGGTGACCGAGCACCTTGAGCTCCTTGCCTTGAAGCTGGGCGATGGGTTGCCCCTTGGTGAAGGATTCCGGCATCGCCTTGCCATCGAGACGGTCGAGCTCGGGTTTGTAGTCGAAGGTTTCCAGGTGTGACGGGCCTCCCGCCATGCACAGGAAGATGACCCGCTTGGCCTTGGGGGCAAAGTGAGGAGAGGATGGGTAAATGTCTGACGCCGCGGAGGCAGATCGAATCCCCATGATGGAGGATAGGGCTGCTGAGCCAAGGCCGAGTCCGGCCTGGCCGAGAAAGGTGCGTCTTGTTTGATTGAAGCTCATCGTCATTTAGTTCCGGTAAGTGAATTCGTAGAGGTTGAAGAGTCCGCGGGCAACGGTGGTCCACGAGGCGAGATCAGCAGGAGGGCTGTCGGTGGCAGCCGGGCTTATGCCAGCCTTGCCTAGCTGGCTGGCTTGGTCTTCATGGCCATCGTATTGAGCAAGGCTGTCTTGCTGCAGCTTTTGGAAGATGGCCTTTTCCTCGGCGTCGGGATCGCGGTTGAGCGCGTGTTGGAAGGCGTAGTGGATTCTCTGCTCAAAGGAGTCTCCGCCTTTGGTGATGATCTTATGGGCAAAGACACGGGCGGCTTCGACAAAGGTGGGGTCATTGAGCAGCACCAGGGCGGCATTGGGTGTATTGGAGCGCGCCCGTTCTGCGGTGCATTCTTCCCGGCTGGGAGCATCGAGGGCCTTCATCATGGGGTGCAGGAACATGCGCTGCCAGTGAACGTAGAGGCCGCGGCGCCATTGATTTGCGCTGTTGTCTTGGCTGTATTTACGTGGTGGGAAGTTGAGGTGCTGATAGTAGCCGGCAGGTTGGTAAGGTTTGGCACTCTCACCACCGACCTTATCGACGAGAAGCCCGCTGACCGCAAGGGCGTTGTCCCGGATCAGCTCGGCGGGCAGGCGGTAGCGGGACTGGCGGTCAACCAGAGCGTTGGCGGGGTCTCGTGCGAGCATCTCAGCTGTGGCTAAGGAAGCTTGGCGGTAGGCACGGCTGGTGACCAGCAGGCGCACGAGTGCTTTCACATCCCAGCCGGATTCGTAAAAGGTCACGGCTAGAGCATCGAGTAGCTCGGGGTTGACCGGAGCTTGGCCCTGGCCGCCGAAGTCGGAGAGGGAGGATGAAATGCCGCGGCCAAAGAAGAGATACCAGAAGCGGTTGGCAAAGACGCGGGCGGTGAGTG
>JAFMDE010000133.1 GCA_017857425.1 Akkermansiaceae bacterium | reverse complement strand
CAAACCTCGAAGGGATTGCAGGAACTCTTTATCCGGACCCAAGATGGCATGGCCGAATCCGTGTGGCGTAAAATAGGGGAATCGGTGTGATAAATGCGCAATGGTTTTTCTCTTATGGCCGCATTTAGTACTCTACATAGGCAATCTCTCGCTGTTATATGACCGGTATGACCTTGCCTGAAGTAAAGTGGTTGGCTGCTGCTGTGACCTTGAATATGCTGTTCACTCCGCTGGCGTGTCATGGGCAGACGGCAGAGCCTCAGGCAGGAGAGAAAGCCGAAATCGAAAGCCCGAAGCTCAATGAGCAGTCTAAAGTCGAAGAGAAAGTCACTGTGCCCAAAGCCGACACGCCCCGCATTCTTGGCTGGAAGGAGTGGGTGTGGGTGGTCAATCCCAGCACTGTTCTCCGAGCCAAGCTCGATACGGGCGCCAGAACCTGCTCGATTCACGCACTCAACATTGAAACTCTTGAAATTGATGGCAAGAAGTGGGTCAAGTTCACCATTTGTGATCCCGAAAATGAGAAGGGGGTACGCCATCGCCACAAGGCTCCGGTCTTGAGGATGGCCAAAATAAAAAATGATACCGGCTCTCTGGATACGCGTTACGTCGTGCCATTGGTTTTCCAAATAGGCGACCAGAAAATGGAGGCCGAGTTTACCCTGAACGACCGTAGCCATATGGTCTGTGAGATACTCATTGGCAGGAATGCTCTCAAGGATTTGGGTGTGGTGGATTCAAGCCGGACATCCGTTCTGGGCAAACCTGGAAAGCCTGCCCAACAAAAGCCCTCTGCCCCGAAGGCGGTTCCTGTAAAAGAATAAACCAAGTCCATGTTTAAGCGGCTGTTTTCCCTCTCTGGTCTCGTTTCTGTGCTCATTTTGTTGAGTGCTGCTGGAATCATCTACAAGAACAGGGTTCTCCATGTGCCGTTGTTGCCGAAGCAGGACCAAGATATTTGGCTGGTAGAGGCGCGGATTTCCTATGAAGCCAAGGGGGAGCCCGTCAAGGTGGCACTTGCATTACCGGGCGAGGGTTGGGAAAACCCAACAGAGGGTCAGCAGATATCGCTTGGGTATGGTTTCTCCGTTGAGCATGAGGACGGGAAACCGGTGGGCTTCTGGTCCGCCCGCGAGCCCAAGAACCGGCAGCTGATCTACTACCGCGTGCGCGTGGAGGAAGGTACGGGCCGCTACGAGTTCCAGCAGCCAAGATCAGCGAAGCCCCCTGAGGCCAGTGAGGTCAGAGCCAAGGGTTCGCTGGGGGTGGCGCTTGAGGCATTAGTGGAGGCGGCCAGACAGCGTT
This sequence comes from Akkermansiaceae bacterium, assembly GCA_017857425.1. Lineage (GTDB taxonomy): Bacteria > Verrucomicrobiota > Verrucomicrobiia > Verrucomicrobiales > Akkermansiaceae > Oceaniferula. Next base: position 4,195 of record JAFMDE010000133.1, on the reverse strand, counting down.
CGGCGGATGATGTCACCTACGTCAGTCAAGTGCAGCAGCTGCTCAAAAAAAAGCCGGATAGCGGTTCATTTGCTTACCTGCAGCGATACTACGAAAAGAAATACCCAGATGTGTGGGAGCGGGAATTTGCCATGGATCTTCTGAAGATGGCCGACATTGCCTGTCGTCCGTGTCTGGGTGTCAAGCTTGAGGAAGAGCGTGGAGCGCAGCGGCATATCAATTTGATTGAGTATTATGATCGTGCGGAAAATGTCTGGCATGTAGTATTACCGGATGGTGGCAGTATGGCAAATATTGTGCTCTGGACGCGTGCCCGCAGTATGCTTGAGGTTTATGGTGGAGAGAACTCTGAGGTGACATTCACCGCGATCAAGGAGCGGGCTCCTGCGGGGGCAGCTGAGAGAATGGCACAATCCCCCTGGTGGATTGCCACCATCTCGGCCTTGCCGGTGAGCGAGCGAGCGCCATTTCGCTACGCCGCCTTGATTCCGTTTGGTGTTCTAGCCGTGGTGTTGCTGCGCAACCTCGTCGGTCTGGTAACACTCGGGACGTTCATGCCGGTTTTGTTGGGTCTTGCTTTCCTAGAACTGCCAATGAGTGCTGCGATCATCATGCTCTTGTCCATGCTCTTCGGCGGGCTGGCGTTTCGTGCCATGCTTTCAAAATTTAATTTATTGGTGGTTCCGCGCGTGGCGGCCTGTGTAGTGATTGTGACGATTTTCATGATGGCGGTGAGTTTGCTGAGTTACAAGATCGGTGCTGTGGATGGCTTGCGGGTGACGGTTTTTCCCATGATTGTACTCGCATGGACCATTGAGCGCATGTCGCTGATCTGGGATGAGGAAGGTGCGATCAGTGCTATCTATCAGGTGGTTGGTAGTCTGGTGGCGGCTGTGGCCGCATTCGGGATGATGAAAATTGAAGCCGCGAGATACTGGGTGGAGTATTTCCCAGAAGTGCTGCTGATTTTATTGGCAATCATTCTCTTACTTGGCCGTTACACAGGCTATCGCCTGACCGAGCTGTTCCGGTTCCGCAGTGCAGCTGATATCAATTCGTGAAAAAGTGGTGGCATAGATGGTTGGCTTCTCCCGTTGAGCTCAGGCGCTTGGGGGTTATCGGCTTGAATGAGAGGAACGGGAAATATTTGCTGCCTAACAACCAAAGGAAGTTTTACCGCAAAGTCGATGACAAGCTGGTGACCAAGTTATTGGCTCAGGAAATGGATTTGGCGGTTCCGGAGCTGTATCATGTGTTCCGTACCCAAGGGGAACTCAAGGATATGCATGCCGTGTTGGGTGATTGTGATTCCTTTGTTATCAAGCCTTCACGCGGCAGTGGGGGCAGGGGCGTGCTGGTTATTAAGGGAAGGCGGGGAGATAAGTTCGTCAAGGCGAGTGGTGTGGTTATCACGGCAAAGGATGTGGTTAGGCATGTTCGGGAGATTCTCGGTGGTTTGTTTAGCCTCGGTGGCAGCCGTGATGTCGCCATGGTTGAGGCCTGTATCAGCTGCCATCATGATTTGGCGAAAATCAGCTACCAGGGAGCACCCGATGTGCGTGTTATTATGCTGCACGGTTACCCCGTGATGGCCATGTTGCGTGTTGCCACACGACAGTCCGATGGCCGCGCGAACCTGCATCAAGGAGCGATTGGCATTGGTATTGACCTGGTTACAGGCAGAACAATACATGCGGTGCATCATGGTGATTCGGTGACAAGACACCCCGATCTGGATACAGAATTGTTAGGTCTTTATATTCCTGGCTGGGATCAAGTGCTTGAAATGGCAACGAAAGGTTATGAGATGACAGGACTCGGTTACTTGGGTGCCGACCTGATTGTGGATGAGGCCCATGGTCCGGTGGTCATTGAGCTTAACGCCAGACCAGGGCTGGCCATCCAGCTGGCAAATGCCACTGGTCTGCGACATCGTCTCGAAAAGGTAGAGCAACAAGCTCTTGCTCACCCGGGGGTGAACTGGAGTGATCGGATTAAGTTCTCGATTGCGGCCTTTGGCACAGAGGTGCAGGCGGCAGAGGGTTTCAGGAACTAACAACGGCCGGAGCGTCGATCCATTTGTCGTGTTCGCGAATGAGGTCGGTGAGGCGATCGACGGCTTCTTGCTCTGGGATGTTGAATTTGACGGCCTGCTTGCCGACGTAGAGGTTGATCTTGCCGGGGGCACCGCCAACATAACCGAAGTCTGCATCTGCCATTTCACCGGGGCCGTTGACAATGCAGCCCATGATGGCGATGCGCACGCCCTTGAGGTGGCCGGTGGCAGCGCGCACTTTTTGGGTGGTTTCCTGCAGGTTAAATAGGGTGCGGCCACAGGACGGGCAGGCGACGTAATCAGTTTTGAAAATCCGAGAACCTGCCCCCTGTAGGATGTTATAGGCGAGGCGTAGTGATTGCCCGGGTGCTTCTTCTCCCTGAATAAGGATGGCGTCGCCGATGCCATCACAGAGCAGGGACCCGATGTTGCGAGAGGCGATCAGCAAGGTATCAAGGAAATCTTTACCGGCATCGGTACTCGGCTCGAGTGTGTCCTTAAGCAGAATGGGGTGATGGGCGGAGAGCTTGGAGGCGAGCAGGCGGAATGCGTGGATAACGGCGGCATTGTGGCAGCCGTCCTTGACGGTGACGAGTTGCGGCTCGCGCATGGCGTTGACTTCCTGGATCGATGCAGTGTCCCAAGGGTCCAGCTCGATGATGTTTGAATCTTCAGCGACAGCTTCGGGTGTGAAATCGCCGAGTTTATCAATCTTGTGTGCGAGCGCGTCCCATTTCTTGCGTGAGGTAAATACCCGGATGGTGTTGCTAGCTCCAAGCTTGTGGCCATTGATCTTCATCTCATGGCTGTGGCGGCGCTCGTAGGAAAAAGGATCGTAGGAAAGTGTGCCTCGCTGGGAACCTGCGGGGTCGTCACTCAGGTGTGAATTTTCGATACTCGCCACGATGGCTTGGGCAACCGGAATTTCATAAACAGCATCCTCGGTGAGTGACACGCGGATGGTGTCGCCAACGCCGTCGGCTAACAAAGAGCCAATGCCAATGGCGGACTTGATGCGCCCGTCTTCGCCGTCACCTGCCTCGGTGACACCGAGATGAATGGGGTAGTTCCAGTCTGGGCCTTCATGGTCAAGGCGAGCTACGAGCAGCCTGTATGCCTCAATCATGACCTTCGGGTTGGAGGCCTTCATCGAGAAGCAGAAATTATGGTAGTCATGATCCCGGGCGATGCGGGCGAACTCGAGTGCGCTCTCAACCATGCCGAGTGGAGTGTCACCGTAGCGGTTCATGATCCGGTCTGAGAGGGAGCCGTGGTTGGTGCCGATGCGCATGGCGCGGCCCAGCTCTTTGCAGAGTTCGACGAGTGGGGTAAAGTCTTCGCGGATGCGATCCAGTTCCTCGGCATACTGCTCGTCGGAATACTCGCGGATCTCGAATTTTTTCTTATCGGCGTAGTTGCCGGGATTGACTCGGATTTTCTCCACCCATTTGGCGGCTTCAAAAGCGGCATCGGGTTTGAAGTGGATGTCTGCTACCAGCGGCACGTCACATCCCGCAGCACGCACGCCGTCACGAATGTTCTCGAGATTGGCCGCATATTTCTTGGTCTGAGCGGTAATCCTGACGATTTCACATCCCGCCTCGGCGAGATCGAGCACTTGTTTCACGCATGCCTCTGTGTCGCGGGTGTCGGAGGTGATCATCGACTGCACCCGTATTGGGTTATCTCCGCCAACGCCAACATTGCCAACCATGATCTCACGCGTCTTGCGGCGTGAGTAAGCGAAGTAGTCTGGGCAGTAATGAAGCTCGGTCGGCATGGCGATAGATTCAATCCAACGGGCAAGGGAGTCAAGGTCAGTTCCTCCCTAATACATCACTAGGGCATGACTAATACATGACTAGGGGAGGGATATACTCACTAGGCTCTACTCTTTGGCCTCACCATAACCATCCGGGTGGGACTGGTGCCATTTCCAGGCGGTCGTGATGGTGGACTCAATATCCATGTGTTGGGGCTCCCATCCCAATTCGGTGCGGGCTTTGGTGTTGTCAGCGTAAAGTGAGGGTGGGTCTCCAGGGCGGCGCTCGTCTTCTTCGGCGGGCACGGGCAGACCAGTGACACGCTCGACGGCGTCGAGGATCTCGCGCACGGAGGTGGGTTTGCCGGTGCCGAGGT